>NZ_CP132334.1:3095821-3417277 GCF_030758415.1 Parvularcula sp. IMCC14364
TTCACTGAACAACTCAAGGGCCAGAGTGCCCGCGAGAGAATTTCCTGCCTTGTTCAAGGCCGGGGACCAGACCGCAACGGCACAGACACCCGGCACGATTGCCAAAATGCCGCCACCCACACCGGATTTCCCCGGCAGCCCGACATGAAATGCAAAATCACCGCTCATATCATAGTGACCACAGGTCATCATCAATGCGTTGATGCGATTAACATGTGCATGCGTGGCCACTTGCTCGCCTGAAACAGGGTCCACACCGTCATTTGCGAGGTAAAGCCCGGCACGGGCTAGTTCCGTGCAAGTCATTTCAAGAGCACACTGACAAAAATATGCCTGCAAGACTTCTTCGGGGTCATTTTTCAGGACACCAAAACTCTTCATGAAATATGCAAGGCTGCGATTTCGATTGCCCCATAGGGCTTCTGATCTGGCAACTTCATCATCAACCCGCACACGCCCAGAGCAGGAAAGTTTTCTGGCAAGGTCAAGGATCAGGTCCGCACCACTTTGCCGGTTACAGTGAGTAATGATCGTATCAGTCACGACAATAGCGCCAGCATTGATAAATGGATTACGCGGAATCCCACCTTCCTGCTCAAGCTGGACAATAGAGTTGAACGCACTGCCGGATGGCTCTCGCCCCACGCGCTCAAAGAGGTTTTCGTTCTCAAAACCCAGCGCAAGTGTCAGGGTCAGGACTTTTGAAATTGATTGTATGGAAAAGGGCTCTGTGGCATTTCCGGCGGTAAAAATCTCACCATCTGTTGTGACCACGGCCATACCGAAGGCTTTCGGATCAGCCTCAGAGAGTGCTGGTATATAATTGGCAACCTTGCCATTTCCAAGCTCGGGCTGAATCTCTTGTCGGATTTCGTTGAGTATCTTTTGCCATTTCATATCTGGCTGGTGACAGAGCGAGCTGTAAAAATCAACCGGGCATCATCAGCCTTTTCAGCTCGTGGATGATTGGGCCCACAGCCTGTGCCAGGCCTTTGTATGAGATCTCCTCTGGAGTCATTTCTTCCAACTGACGCATCAAGCCAGCGGCAAGGTGCTTTGCCTTCGGATTTTCCGCAAGGGCGGACAAGCTGTCTGTGTGAATCCGAATGCTAAAAAGCACTGCACCGCTTTTTGGCAGCCGTCTCAGCGTCTGGCGCTCCACACGAATAAAAAGGTGATCCACAGGACTGTCCCCTGATTGCAACCAGTCCGCATGACTATGCGGCGCCGGGCGATGCAGTTCCGGCCCTTCATCAAGCGACCAATTCTGACGCCAGAGGATTTTTCCCGGCAGTAGCCGATCGAAAACAAGATTCACTTTCCGGGCAAGCACTTGTGCATAACCTGGCACTGGTGCGTGCACCTGCTCGAGCGGTTTGCCTATTTTATCAGCCAAACGCCACGAAGATGGAAAGCACAGACATGCGGCAGAAAGGACATGGCTTTCGTCAGCCTGCTGGATAATACAGAAATCTTCCTGAACAAGACGCCCTGCCAAGGTGAGCGGTGCGTCATCAAAATCTCCCAGACGATAAGTCTGGCCTGTTGGCTTGATGCTTACTTCACCTTCCTTATACGTATAAATATCAGGGAAGTTCTGTGATAAATGCTGTACAAGAACGTCAAGGACTTCGTGCTCTGCATCATGAGCGCCGGGCAAGCTCAAGTAAACATCTTCCCGATTTTTACTTAAAAGCGCTGCCTTCCGGGCAAGCTGTACGGGGAGTTTATCATCAATTTCTATCCAGTCTTCAGGCGTACAAAGGTGCAGGCCCATCGTAAAGGGGCGCGCACTGCCATCATATGGTGTGTAGCGAAAATCATTCATCCAGGCAGTTTAGAGGAGCCAGAAGAAAAATGCAGCCAGCCGACTCTTGCCAACACAATACATGGAGCAGATTGCCTATCCCCATGGCCCCTTTGCATGCTCAGGCTGGGGCTGATAGCCGCTCTGCCCCATCTGGCTCGCCATAGCCTGCAATCGCTCAATGCGGTTCTGGGTGCTGGGATGGGTCGAGAAAAGGTTATCTGCGCGCTGGCCATGCAGTGGATTGATAATCATCATCTGGCCGGTCGCCGGATGACGCTCTGCAGTCTCATTGACTACCCGGGCAGCGCCGTTGGAGATTTTCGCCAGGGCAGAAGCAAGCCATAGTGGCTGACCACAAATTTCTGCGCCCATTTTGTCAGCTTCATACTCCCGTGTCCGGCTGATCGCCATCTGCACAAGGCTTGCTGCCAGCGGCGCAAGAAGCATGATGGCAATCGCACCGATCAACCCACCATTATCGCGGTTGCCCCCAAAGAAAATGGCGAAATTTGCCAATGCGGTGATCGCACCGGCAATGGTCGCTGTAATTGTCATGGTGAGTGTATCGCGGCTTTTAACGTGCGCAAGCTCATGCGCCATGACGCCGGAAATCTCTTCCTCGCTTAATATACGCAGGAGACCGGTTGTTGCAGCGACAGCCGCATTGTCCGGGTTGCGACCTGTCGCGAAAGCGTTCGGTTGATCGTTCTCGATCACATAGATCTTTGGCTGCGGCATGTTAGCACGCGCAGCCAATGCCGATGTCAGCTCAGCATAGCGGCGAATGGCCCCTGAAGATGTCTGAGGGTCGACCTCTTGCGCCTTGTACATGCGCAGAACGATCTTGTCGGCGTTCCAGTAGCTGAACAGGTTCATCCCGCCAGCAAAAAGCAACGCCAGCATCATGCCGCCCTTCCCCCCAATCATGGCACCGATAATACCAAATAAAGCCGTCAATGCGGCCATCAGAATGCCGGTCTTGATTACCGAACTCATTTGTTTTCTGCTCCGTCAGGATTACCTATTGTATAAGAGATAATTTAGACAAACCGGTTTTCAATATCGCTCATGACAGATAACAAAAATGACACGCAAGACAGCATGACAGACACACCCTGCACAGCGGACGGCATTCCGCTCGTGGTGAATGGGGAACGCTTGAGTGATATAGCCATTCAGGCCCTGCGAGAGGCAAGGGACCGTAAAAACCAGGAAACCAGCATCAGCCAAGGTCGGCCTAGAGAAATCAATGGCCCTAAAGGTATGGAGCCCACCCGTTATGGCGACTGGGAACGAGACGGACGGGTGATAGATTTCTAGCCAACCACCCGCTTGATAGTAACGAAACCCTGTATCAGAGGGTGCGCTCTTTTTTCTCGACGGCAAAACACTCGATGATGTCGCCAGACTTCATGTCATCATAATTGGCGAAGCTCATGCCGCATTCCTGCCCCATAGGCACTTCCTGCACATCATCCTTGAAGCGCTTGAGCTGGGAGAGTTCTCCTTCATGGATGACAACATCATCCCGGATGAGGCGCACCTTGGCGCCGCGGCGGACCATGCCCTCGACCACGCGGCAACCTGCAACCTTGCCAAATTTGGAGATGTTGAACACTTCCAGAATTTCTGCATTGCCGAGGAAGGTCTCGGTAATCTCCGGATCCAGCATCCCTGAAAGAGCGCCTTTAAGGTCATCCAGCAGATCGTAGATGATTGAGTAATAGCGAATCTCTACATTCGATTTCTCAGCTTCACCCCGCGCCTGCTTGTTAGCTCTCACATTGAAGCCGATCACTGGTGCATTGGATGCTTCTGCAAGAATAACATCACTCTCCGAAATACCGCCCACGCCGGTATGTAGCACTCTGACGCGCACTTCATCAGTGGACATCTTTTCAAGCGCGCCGACAATCGCTTCAACAGATCCCTGAACATCTGCCTTGATAACAACCGGCAGCTCCTTGATTTCTGCGTCTTTCAGCTGCGACATCATCAATTCGAGAGATGTGCCAGATGACTTGGCGTTGGATTTTTCACGACGCTGCCGCTGGCGGAATTCAGCCACTTCACGCGCACGCGCCTCAGAATCAACCACCACAAACTGGTCACCGGGCTCTGGCACGCCATTAAGACCGAGAATCTCAACCGGCATGGAAGGCTCAGCCCCCTTGATCTGCTGGCCCTTATCATTGATCAGGGCACGCACCTTACCCCATTCTGCACCACAAACAAGAATATCACCGCGCTTGAGTGTGCCGCGACGCACAAGAAGTGTCGCTACAGGACCGCGCCCTTTATCAAGCTGGGCTTCAACGACAGCACCATCTGCCGGGCGATCAGGATTGGCCTTGAGTTCTAGCAGCTCTGACTGGAGAACGATGGCTTCCTGCAAGCCGTCAAGATTGATCTTCTCAAGAGCGGAAACTTCCACATCCTGAACTTCACCCCCCATACCTTCCACCTGCAGTTCGTACTGTAGAAGGTCTGTACGCACCTTGTTAGCATCAGCCTGAGGTCGGTCAATCTTGTTGATGGCAACAATGATAGGTACTTCGGCTGCCTTGGCGTGGCTGATTGCCTCAACTGTCTGGGGCATGACAGAATCATCTGCGGCCACAACAATAATGACAATGTCAGTGACCTTTGCGCCACGCGCACGCATCTGTGTAAAGGCTGCGTGGCCTGGAGTATCCAGGAAAGTAATCCTCTGCCCGCTGTCAATTTCAATCTGATAGGCACCGATATGCTGGGTGATACCACCCGCCTCACCGGCAACAACATCAGTTTGACGCAGCGCATCGAGAAGTGATGTCTTGCCGTGATCCACGTGGCCCATAATAGTGACCACGGGAGGACGTGGATGCATATCCTCTTCCCGGTCAGCATCGCCTTCCAGGCCTTCTTCAACATCAGCTTCGGAAACACGCTTCACTGTGTGGCCAAGATCTTCAACGACCAACTGAGCCGTGTCTGCATCAAGAATGGCATTTGCCGTCACCATCTGACCCTGCTTCATCAGCTCCTTGACGAGGTCAACGGCACGCATTGCCATGCGCTGCGCCAGGTCCTGCACAGTAATGGTTTCAGGCACGATAACTTCACGCGCCTGCTTGGATCCATCGGAACCACGTGTCTGGCGGGCCTGCTTTTCCCGTTCACGCGCCCGGCGCACGGATGCCAGAGAGCGCTGCCGCTCCTCGTCATCAAGCGCGTTGGCGATGGTCAGCTTACCGGTGCGTCGACGATTTTCCTTTGGCTTCGCCTGAGTACGGCTCTCATTGTCAAAGTTACGCTTTGTCTTGATACGCCCGCCAAGCTCAGCAAGCGGATTATCCGCGTCTTTCTCGAAGCTGCGGCCTTCTTTTTCTTTCGGCTCTTCGCGGCCCTTGGGGCGTGAATCTGTTTTAGAGGCATTGCGCTTTTTGCGCTCTTCCTCTTCGCGCTCGAGTGACTCACGTGCTTCAGCTTCAGCTTTGGCTCTTGCCTCTGCTTCGCGGCTACGCTTTTCCTCTTCCTCAGCGACACGCTTGCGCTCTGCTTCAAGTTTTTCGCGCTCTTCGCTCTCGCGTTTTTCACGCGCAGCGCGCTCAGCTTCTTCTCGCTGGCGTTTTTCCTGCTCCTGAACCTTTGCAGCCTTCAAGGCAACCTCAATGCGCTTCTTCTCTGTGTCAGAGAGCGTGCGCAAAACCTTGCCATCTTTCTTTGGATCCACTGCAGGAGCAGCAGGTTTGGGTGCCGGCTTTTCAACAACCGGCTTGACCTCTTTCGGCGCAGGCGCTGCACCAATTTTGGGCGCAATTGTGCGTCTTTTCTTGGTCTCGACAACGACCGTCTTCGAGCGCCCATGCGAAAAGCTCTGCTTCACAGAACCTGTTTCTGTTTTACGCAGGGTCAGCGGCTTCCGCTTCGGCTTTGACGTTTCGTCTTTTGTTTCTTCGCTCATCAAGTCTCCAGCTACCCGACATGCGGGCAGACTTTCCAAATTAGAGGTGAAGGACATAGCGCCCCTGCCGGGCAGGGTCTACAGCGCTTCACCGTTTTATTCGGGGTTTCCCCCATGTTCTTCATACGCAGGCAAGAAGCCTGCGAGCCGTTCAACTTCCTTCAGGAAGGTACTCAGCGCTTTTTTTCGCTTCAGGCCAATATGCACGGAATTCGTGCTCCCAAGGGCCTGATCCAGTTGCATCCCGGAAAAACTGCTCACAACCGTGCAAGCTCCAGGCATAGCCGAAATGATCTTCAGGATCTTGTCGCGACCATCCGCTGCACTGTCAGATGCGTGGATATAGGCAACAAAGTCCGATTTTTTAAGCCCTTCCTTCACTTTTTCAAAGCCCATCACCAGATTACCAGATCGCCGCTCTAGACCGAGAGCGTTGAGCGCTCTTTTTTCCAGCCCGGCCCGGATCAAATCCACAAGCCCGTCAGCCCCTTCGATCACTTTAGCCTGTCCGCGAAAGCTGCGCGAAAAAGCATTGGCTTTGACGGCCTGCCGGACGGCCACTTCACTGGCTGTTGTCCAGGCACCACGCCCCGGCAATTTGCCTGCAAGGTCCGGCACCACGTGATCGTCCGGTCCGAGCACAAACCTTATACACTGTGCAGTGGGCGAAAGTGCCTCGCCACTGGCAATGCACTTCCTGTCATTGTGACGCCCTTTGGCCGGTCGTGCGATGGTATCAGGCGTTTTCAGTCGCGGCCTCCTCTTCTGCTGCCCTGGCATCAAGGTCAGCCTGCGTTTCCCAGCCAACAGCCCGTCGCGCCTTGTTGATCAACTCTTCTGCAGCATCAGGCTTGATACGGAACTCTTCGAGCATACCTTCGTAGTGCTTTTTCTCGCCATTAACATGCTCGGTCCAGCCCGTGAGGTCATCCGAGGCACAGCCCGCGAGGTCTTCAACGCTCTTAACGCCTTCTTCGGCAAGCGCGATGACCATTTTCGCGCTCAGCCCGTCCATGTGGTAGAGATCGTCCTCCACCCCAAGCTCAAGACGTTTTTCGTTCAACTGCTGCGCTTCCTTGTCGAGGAATTCATTGGCCCGGGCCTGGAGCTCCTCTGCGGTTTCTTCGTCGAAGCCTTCGATGACAGCAATTTCTCCCAGATCCACATAGGCAAGTTCCTCAATCCGTGAGAAACCCTCCGAAACCAGAAGGCCAGCAATAATATCATCCACGTCCAACGCTTCCATGAAACGCTCGGAGCGGACAGCATATTCCTTCTGTCGTTTGGCGGATTCTTCTTCTTCCGTCATGATGTCGATTTCAAAACCGGAAAGCTGCGACGCCAACCGGACATTCTGCCCACGCCGACCGATGGCAAGTGACAACTGCTCATCCGGCACCACAACTTCGATACGCTCGGACTCTTCATCAAGCACAACCTTGCTGACTTCCGCAGGCGCCAGGGCATTCACAATAAATGTCGCAATGTCATCAGACCACGGCACAATATCAATTTTCTCGCCGCCGAGTTCATTCACGACCGCTTGTACACGGCTACCACGCATACCAACACAGGCACCAACAGGATCAATCGATCCGTCATGAGACATGACGCCGATTTTAGCCCGGCTCCCGGGATCTCTTGCGACTGCCTTGATCTCGATCACACGATCATAGACTTCTGGCACTTCCTGTTCAAACAGGCGCGCCATAAATTGTGGGTGTGTACGTGAGAGAAAAATCTGTGGGCCTCGCTGCTCACGGCGTACATCTGCAATATAGCTGCGGATACGATCACCCTGCCGAACGGCCTCGCGCGGCAGTTGCTGATCCCGGCGCAGAACAGCCTCAGAGCGACCAAGGTCAACAACCACATGACCGTATTCTATACGCTTCACGATACCGCTGATGATTTCCCCAACCCGGTCTTTATACTCTTCATACTGACGCTCACGTTCAGCATCTCGCACCTTCTGTGTGATGACTTGCTTGGCGCTGGACGCATCCTTGTGCCCAAACTCAACTGGCGGCAAAGGGTCTGAAAGGAAGTCACCGACTTCCGCTTCAGGATTACGTGCCGTCGCATCTGACAGCAAAATTTCTGCTGACTCGTTCTCGACCTCTTCAACCACTTCCATCAAACGCCACAGGCGTGTTTCGCCAGTATCTGGATTGATCTCCACCTTGATATTCGTCTCGTGCCCGTAATGCGAGCGCGCTGCGCGCGCCATCGCATCCTCCAGTGCTTCGACAACGATTGCCTTATCAATGGATTTTTCGCGGGCAACAGCCTCAGCGATTTGAATCAGTTCGAGCCTGTTGTGGCTAACGGCCATTTTTAGTCTCCATGGTGATTAACTCCCTTAATCATTCCTGTATGCATTTTATTTCGCGCCCCGGACGTCAGTTATTTTCGCTGGCCGCTTCACTCTCTTTTGCAGCCCTCAGAGAATCCCGTACCAGATCATCCGTCAGGACCAGTTTTGCCTCATCAAGAAGGGAGAAGGGGATCAACGCCGTCTCTTCCTCACCCTCAAGATCAATACAGATACTATCTTCTTCAACACCGGCAAGAATGCCGCGAAATCTCTTGCGCCCCTCGATCATCTGGCGCAACTGAAGCTTGGCTTCATATCCTTCCCAGCGCTCAAAATCGATCAAGCGCGTGAGCGGACGATCAATGCCTGGCGAGGATACTTCAAGAACATATTCCCCACTGATCGGATCAGCCAGTTCCAGCACAGGCGACAAGGCACGAGACAGGCTGGCACATTCCTCGGCTGTCATCGTACCGTCTGGCCGTTCTGCCATGACCTGTAAGGTCTGCTTGCCCGAACCGGTAAGGCGCACGCGCACAAGCTCAAAGCCCTCTGCCTCTGCGACAGGCTCTACAAGAGCTACCAGTTTCTCCGTCAGGTGATCCAAAAGGTGTTCCTTGGTGACAAAAAAAACGGCTCAGCTTTCGCTGGCCGCTTCCGATTATCTCGAAATGCTATTAGATGCCATAAAGCACAGTTTCATGTGTCTGTCAGCTATTTTCTTGCCTTTCCGAACAGGGCATGCGGCAGAAACTGAGATAGGTTGGCAACCTGCCCTCGCGGATAGCCTTTGCCTCATAGCGAGTCTGTGGCCAATCCGACGGCGGGTGTGTCCAGTCTTCTTTTTTTAGCGCCGTCCAGAGGAAATCCTGTGACTTCCTGTTATGAGCTTGCACCTGCATCAACGACCAGCGGATATAGTCAGGAATATCGGATGCAATACGCATCTCTGAGCCGGGCCTTAGCAGGCGTGCTGCCTCTGCCAGTACCAACGGAGAAACAATCCGGCGTTTGTAGTGCTTCTTTTTCGGCCAGGGGTCAGGGTGCAGAATGAAGAGGCGCGACAAAAGTCCCGTCGGCAGTTTTTGTAAAAGGTCACGCGCATCACCGTGCAATATACGCACATTCTGCAGGCCTTGTTCGTCAATCTGCGTAAGCAATTTTGCCACACCATTGATGAACGGTTCCGCTCCGATCATCAAAACATCAGGGTTTCGCGCCGCGTGCCAGGCAAGATGTTCTCCTCCGCCAAAACCGATTTCAAGCCAGACGGGGCGAGATACTGCTGCTGCATCTTCGATAATTGCTTCTGTCACAGCTACCCGGGGCAGCAACGTCTCCATGAGCTGCTGCTGGCGCAGCTTTAGGGGACGATCCTGACGGCGCCCGAACAATCTGTAATCAGGAAATGCCTTATCTGACATCTTAATTCTCGGTTCCCTGAGTTTAATCAGACTTTTACGTCGTCAGGTTAAAATCAAAACTCATATCTGGGTAGAAACAGCCATGAAGAAAATACTGACTATTGTTGGATTCTTTGCCGTGACCGGGTTTGCAAGACTGTTCCTTGCAGGCGTCGCCGGGAGCTTCTTACTGTTTTCAGGTGGCAGCACAAGCGTATCGACGCCAAAAGCACCGCCCAAAACCATACAGGTTAACGCAGACACGCCAGCCAGAGATTGCGACACTTTTCTGGATAATGTGCCCGAACAGACAGATAACACCGTCACTGTTTACCGGCCTGGAAACGACGCGCAAAGACGCGCCGCACTGCTTCATCACGGCTGCAAGACTGGCGATTAGATCGCTGACTTCAGCGCATCAACCAGATCAGTTTTTTCCCAGGAGAAACCGCCGTCAGCGTCAGGCGTACGGCCAAAATGTCCGTAAGCTGCCGTGCGTTCGTAAATAGGCTGGTTAAGAGCCAGGTGCTCGCGGATGCCGCGCGGCGTGAGGTTCATGACCTGAGGCAAAATATCTGCCAGACGATCTTCCGGCACCTCACCTGTGCCATACGTATCCACATAAATAGACAGCGGGTGTGAAACACCAATCGCATAGGAAAGCTGTATCAGGCAGCGCCGGGCAAGACCGGCAGCAACAACATTCTTTGCAAGATAGCGCGAAGCATATGCCGCAGACCGGTCAACCTTGGTCGGATCCTTGCCTGAAAAAGCACCACCGCCATGCGGGGCCGCACCACCATAAGTGTCGACGATGATTTTACGTCCTGTCAGGCCAGCATCACCATCCGGGCCACCGATGACAAACAGACCTGTTGGGTTCACGTAGAACTCTTCTTCCGGACACATCCAGCCTTCTGGCAAAACTTCTTCAACGAAAGGACGGACAAGCTCCTTGATGTCAGACTGTGACAGGCCTTCAGTATGCTGTGTAGACACAACAACCGAAGTTGCCCCTACGGGACGACCATTTTCATATTGAAGCGTCACCTGGCTTTTTGCATCTGGCGCAAATTCAGGGCGCAGGCCAGCATGGCGCGCCTCAGCCAGGGCTTTGACTATGCTGTGAGAATAGGCGATGGGCGCTGGCATCAGTTCAGGTGTTTCATCAACAGCATAGCCGAACATGATACCCTGATCGCCGGCACCTTCATCCTTGTCCCCCGCAGCATCAACGCCCATGGCAATTTCCGCTGACTGTCCGTGCACAAAGCAGGATATTTCTGCATTCTGCCAGTGAAAACCTTCCTGCTCATAACCGATCGACTTGATCGCCTGTCTCGCCGTGTCGATCATCTCTTCGCTGGTCACTTCTTCACGGGCCCGAACTTCGCCTGCCAGAACAACCCGGTTAGTGGTGGTCAACGTCTCGACTGCCACGCGCGCCTGACTGTCTTTGCGCAGGAAAAGGTCAACGATTGCGTCTGATATCCGGTCGGAAACCTTGTCAGGATGGCCTTCGGAAACACTTTCGGATGTAAAGAGATAATTACTGGATGACATGGCGACCCACCTTCAAGGATATAAAGAAAAGTTTATATGTTCGGGCGCTGACATAGCGAAAGGCATCTCAAATGTCCACGGCAAAGCCATCCAAGTTGCACGCTGGGTCTGAAATTCATGCTGTTATGAATTAAGGCAAATGTTCAGGCCCGATGGGTCTCCGCCAATGCCTTGATCAGATCCAGCAGTTTGCGGCGTACCGTAACGTCCTGAATTTGAGAGAAGGACTTACACAGCTGCACCCCCTCAGGTGTAGAGAGAAGCTCCATAAACTCACTTGCAGACGTGTCTTCTGCTGAATCTTCAGCAAATCCGGCCACAGCAATTTCATCTTCCTGACCAAAGTCATCGTAGAAAAACTGGACCGGTACATTAAGCACTTTTGATATCTGGAACAACCGGCTCGCTCCAACGCGATTAATACCTTTTTCGTATTTCTGAACTTGCTGGAATGTCAGGCTCAAGGCATCGGCCAGCTTATCCTGACTCATGCCCACCATCATACGACGCAAGCGCACCCGGCTGCCTACGTGTACGTCAATGGGGTGAGGCGCCTTTCGGCTCGCTTCACTCATAACCACCTGCTGTGCAATTTCTTCCCTGTAATGGTCACTACATAACGGAGATTGTGACTTTTGCAAGTAATTGCTTATAGCAACAGGTCAAGCGCTATTGACTTGTTTTGCCGCCAGCCGATACCGGAGAACGACACCGCAGAGAATGAGGATCATCAGAAAATAGGGAATATCACCCAGCCGGTCATAAAGGGTACGTCCCGTCGCTTGCGGCAGGCGCGAAAAAACAGTGCCGCTTTCCTGCAACGGTATTCTGTCCAGAATTCTGCCTGCCGGACCAATTATGGCGGAAATGCCCGTATTGGCAGAGCGCACCATAGGCAAACCGGTCTCAATTGACCGGAGCCGCGCCTGAGCGAGATGCTGTTTCGGCCCCACACTGTCCCCAAACCACGCATCATTTGTCACGGTTACCATCCAGTCAGGGCGCTGACCTTCAGGATACATCCGACCAGGAAAAATAGTCTCATAGCAGATCACAGGTGCCATGAGTGTTTTGCCGATGTTCAGAACCGATGGCCCGTTGCCGCGCGAAAGACCGTTATTCAGGGGCACGAGCTTGTCGATGCCAAGCGCCCTGAACAGTCCTATGAGCGGGACATATTCACCAAAAGGCGCCAGATGATGCTTGTCATACGAATTGACAATCATCCGGCGGCGCGTCTCCATGCCCAGCTCCTGAAGCTGGCTGCGTGCCAGATTATCTGGCACCGGCATGTCGCGAATGACATGCAAGCTGTTATAGAAACGCTCTGTATCCGGATTTTTTTGCTCTATCCGGATCGCCCCGGACACCAGCACAGCATTCACCGGCAGCGCCTCTTGCAACAGATCGAGCGCTGTCTGATCTCTCTGGAAATAATCGTAGGCTGCATTCTCGGGCCAGATAATGTAGAGTTCTTCATCCGGTTCCAGCCTCTCCAGCGCTTCCCCTCCACTAAGATTAAAAGCAGCCAGAAAATTCTGCGGAAACAAGGCAGGATTGATCTTGTCTGCCTGCGCAACATTGGGTTGCACCACCTGCACCTTGATATCCGGGTGATACACCACTGGATTGAGGGCCAGCCGCGTGATGCCGAAAATGAGCATGACCGAAAAACCCGCGGCAACAATGGCTATGGGGCGAAAGCTCACCTGCACGGACAGATGTTGATAGTCAGATTCTGATCCAGACCTGCCGACACTCAAGGCCGGCAGGACAGCCAGCATCAGGACGAGCACACCCAGGCCATAAGGACCGATCCAGGCCGCAGGCTGCGCCAGAGCAGGCACGCCCGCAAAGGCCTGTCCGGTCAGATTCCAGGGCAGACCGGTCAGAACATGTCCGCGTGCGTATTCAGCGATTGACCAAAGCACGACCAGCACCAGAACGCGCGTCCAGTCATCCGTCCAGAACTGCCGCATCACAAGCGCCGCAGCGCCATAGAAAAGAGCAATAAAGCCCGCAAGGCCAGCCACGCCTGCAAATCCCATTACCAGCAGAAGAACGGCCTGGGAACTGTCTGAAGCCGTGTGTACGAATGAAAATGCCATCCAGTACAGGCTCAGATACAAATATCCGAAGGCAAACCACCAGCCTAGCATGAAACTGACCCGGCGCACACTTGGCGCTCTGCCGGCGGCATCCATCAGCCAGACAAATCCGCTGAAACCAACAACCAGCAGCGGCAGAAGATAATATGGCGCCATTGTTAATGCCGTCAGCACCCCCAAAAGGAACGCCAGGCCATATCTGCGCCAGCCAGATAGTCCGGCGCTAAAAGCATGCGCTGAAATCAGAAGACTGCGGAGCTTGCTCATGCGGTCAGGTTACCTGTCTGAGAGAATTTCTTCAGAAACGCTTGTTGGCTCGGCAAGCCGTGCGATTTCATCTGCGGTCAGCTTGCGAAACTTTATCTTTCTGATCCGCCGCGGGTCTGCCTCCAATACCTCAAACTCGATACCCGCTTCATGCCGCAGCACTTCGCCGCGCAAGGGAACCCGGCCCGCCAGGCTGAATACCAGTCCGCCGAGCGTATCGACCTCATCACCGTCAATTTTCACGGTTATGCCAATTGCCTCCTCAAGCTCCTGCATTGGCAGGCGTGCATTGGCTTCCCAGACGTTGGCAGAGAGTGATTTCAGGAAACTGGCACCTTCTTCATCATGCTCATCCTGAATATCGCCGACGATTTCTTCGACAAGATCTTCAATCGTCACAAGGCCATCAGTGCCACCAAATTCATCTATCACGAGCGCCATGTGGATACGATTTGCCTGCATCCTGAGCAACAGATCGGTAATTGGCATCGACGGCGGAACATAGAGAAGTTTCCGTACCAGTTTTTCAAGTATTGGCTGAGATGTGCTCGATGCATTTGGTTTCGGATCCGCAAGGATACCTACCAAATCTCGGATATGCACAATTCCGATTGGATCATCCAGATCGCCCCTGAAAACAGGGAGGCGTGAATGGCCAGCTTCAGAAAAGACTCTCAGAAGGTCGTTGAGCAGGATATTTTCCTCCACCGAGATAATGTCGGCGCGCGGTATCATGACATCCACTACTTGCTTCGAGTCAAAAGCGATAACGCGTTCAATCATTTCCCGGCGCGAGTCCGTAACGGCATCGGTTCCGTTTCGCGTATCCGTCACTAGCCCATTTGCATGACTGCCATTGCTAAGAAGGCCTCGCAACTTGGACATGACCCCTGGCGCACGCTCAACAGTTGTCAGATTTTCCTGAATATCATCGTCAGTATTTTCAACGTCCAACTCAGTGGTGGTGCCGTTTGGCCTGGCCCCGTCAGCCATCAATTTTCTCCATTTTCACTGTAGGGATCGGTAATACCCATGCCTGACAGTATTTTCGTTTCCAGCTTTTCCATAATCTCGGCATCCTGATCCTCTTCATGATCATAACCGAATATGTGTAAAATCCCGTGCACTATCAGATGTGCTGTATGATCTTGCAAGCTGATGGCTTTGCCCTCAGCCTCTTTAATGCATGTCTCATAAGCCAGCACGATATCGCCCAGGTGATGCAAATGTGTTTCCGGCAGTCCCGGCATCCTCGGCCCGGACGGAAAGGAGAGCACATTGGTTGGCTGTCCTTTACTGCGATAGTCTCTGTTGAGGGCGCTGATTTCCGCATCGCCGGTAAACAGCACTGCAATAGTTCCCGGTGATAGGTTATGTAAATCAGATTCTGTTACGGTATCAAAACATTTCTGCACCGTCGTGCCAAGATCAGGCCAGGCCGGTTCATCCCGGACGATATCAGGCACAAGCTGTTGAGGGTTTTTTACCTCAAGCGTCACTCTTTTTATCCACTTTTGAGTGGTTCTTGGCGTGTCGGCTTTTGTCGCGGGCATCATATGCCTTCACCACTCGTGCCACCAGAGCATGGCGCACCACGTCTTCGGGCTTGAACCTGATTGTCTGGACGCCTTCTACGTTTTTCAGAAGGCTAAGAGCATCTGCCAGTCCCGACGGCTCACTGACAGGCAGGTCAGTCTGTGATGGGTCACCGGTGACCACCATACGCGAGCCCTCACCCAGTCTGGTCAGAAACATTTTCATTTGTGAGATACTGGCGTTTTGCCCTTCATCAAGAATGACGGCCGCACGGGAAAGAGTCCGCCCCCGCATAAAAGCAAGCGGTGCTATTTCGATATCACCTGAAGCAATACGCCGGTCGACAAAATCGGTATGCAGCACATCATAGAGGGAGTCATAAAGAGGGCGTAGGAAAGGATCCACTTTCTCTTTCATATCTCCCGGCAGAAAACCGATCCGCTCACCAGCCTCCAGCGCCGGCCTCGACAGGATGATACGCTCGACTTCTCCTCGCAGCAGCATGTGAGCGGCATGAACGACAGCCAGATAGGTTTTGCCAGTCCCTGCCGGACCGACCCCAAAAACGAGCTCACTATCTTGCAAGGCGTTCAGGTAAGCAGCCTGAGTAGCTGAGCGAGGACTGACAGATCGTTTTGGTAGCGAAAGCGTTACTGATTTTCCTGCTGTTAAAGAGGATGACGGCGCAGACAGTGCCGTAAGACGGATTGCCGCATCCACGTCACCTGGCGTTATGGTTCTGCCCTGCTGTAATTGAGAATACAGCCGCATCAGGACCTCACGTGCGTACCCGCATGCATCCTGCGTGCCCGTCAGAACCAGCCTGTTTCCCCGGGCATCAATGCGCACATCCAGCTGCTGTTCCAACAGCAAAAGGTTGGTATCAGTTACACCACACAGCTCCTTTACGAGCGCATTGTCGTCAAAGTCGAGCGTCTCTGTCACCTGATCTGTAGCTCCGGCTAAAGTGCCCGCCACCCGTTTCACCTTGCGCGGCATCAGGTGGAAATCCTGTCATCAAGAGCCTGTGCGGAAAGGGAGTTGCTTAAAGTATCAACAATCCTGAGGTCAACGATCTGTCCCAGCAGCCGCTCGGGCAGATCTGCATGTACAGCCTGCAGATAGGGAGAACGCCCCACAAGCTGGCCTGGATTACGCCCTTTTTTCTCAAGCAGTACCGGTAATACCTTGCCAACCTGCGCCTTGTTGAAGTCTTGCTTTTGCTGCTCCAGCAGGGCCTGCAGCCGCGCCAGCCGCTCTGTTTTCAGGGGTTCTGCAACTTGCTTGGCCATACTAGCCCCAGGCGTGCCAGGACGACGGGAATACTTGAACGAGAAGGCTGAGGCATACCCCACCGCTTCAACGATCTGCATTGTCGCCTCAAAATCGTCATCTCCTTCGCCAGGGAAGCCGACAATGAAATCACCAGAAATGGCAATGTCAGGTCGTGCTTTCCGGATTTCCTCTATCTGCCGGACATAATGGTCTGCGGTATGGCCACGGTTCATGGCTTTCAGGATTTTGTCAGACCCAGCCTGAACGGGCAGGTGGAGATATGGCATCAGTTTGGGCTCTTCGCCCAGAGCGGCCATGAGACCATGATCCATGTCCCGAGGGTGAGATGTCGTGAAGCGAATACGCTCAATACCATCAATCCTGGCCAGATGCCGAACAAGTTCACCAAGGCCCCAGCCGTCTCCGGCTGTGCCCGCTGGTGGCGCGCTGTGCCAGGCATTGACGTTCTGCCCGAGCAGGGTCACCTCACGCAGACCGTTGGCTGCCAGCATCCGCACTTCTGCAGTTATCGCATCTACCGGGCGCGATACTTCTTCGCCCCGCGTATAGGGCACAACACAGAAGGTACAGAACTTGTCGCAACCTTCCTGTATCGTTACGAAGGCGGAATAACCCTCTATTTCCCTGTCGGTTGACAATGTGTCGAATTTTTCTTCAACGGCGAAGTCTGTTTCCAGCACATCACCATTTTCCCGGCTCGCCCTGGCGATCATCTCCGGCAAGCGATGATATGTCTGTGGCCCGAACACCATGTCGACGATGGGCGCGCGCGCTGTGATCTCAGCGCCCTCGGCCTGCGCAACACAACCAGCAACAGCCACTTTCATCTCACCGCCGGATTGCTCTTTTCTTTCCTTGTTCTTCTTAATTCGCCCCAGATCTGAATAGACTTTCTCTGCTGCCTTCTCCCTGATGTGACATGTATTCAAAATCACGAGATCGGCATCTTCCGGCTCAGCCGTCTGTGTGTATCCTAATGGCTTCAGCAATCCGGCCATACGCTCTGAGTCATAGACATTCATCTGACAGCCGTATGTTTTAATGAACAGCTTCTTTGTCTGTTCACTGGCCTGGCCACTCGTTGTTTCGGTCTCACTCTTCATCTGATCAATCCAGCAAAAGCAGAACGCGCTTCTATTCGCTCGACGGGCTTTCACGCAAGCCTAATCCGGCATTTTACTATTGACAATCATTCTTAATTGGCGCATATGAGAATCATGATCATTTGCGTTTGCCGCCGTCTTAATACCAAGAAAGTGGAAACCGCCATCAAGGCAGGGGCAACAACACCTGCCTGTGTGCTCGCCCATCACGGAACGAGATTTAATTGCGGCAAATGTCGCCCTGAAATCTGTAACATGCTGAGCAAAACGTCGATCCCGGAAAGTTCTCTTACTGAAGGCCAGCAACCAGAGCCTGTCATGATGGCAGCCGAGTAGATTAGGTTTTTGCGCTAGTGCGAGGCACTTGCACGGAAAATAGTGGCCCTGCTGACTAACCATCGCTATTTCAATTTATCATAACAGAGTTTGAGGAATGCACATGAAAGGCGACGCAAAGGTTATCGAGTTTCTGAACAAGGCACTCAAGAACGAGCTGACAGCCATCAATCAGTATTTTCTGCATGCGCGTATGCTGAAGGACTGGGGAGTGTCGGAATTTGCTGAAAAGGAATACAAAGAGTCCATTGAAGAGATGGAGCACGCCGACTGGCTGATTGATCGTATTCTGTTTCTGGAAGGACTGCCCAACCTGCAGGATCTCGGAAAACTTCGCATCGGCGAAGACGTGAAAGAGATTCTGGAATGCGACCTGCAACTGGAGCATGATGCTATCCTTCTTCTGCGCGATGCGATCGAGTATTGCGAAGAACAAAGAGATTATGTGTCACGCGATCTTTTCGGCAAAATTCTGCATAATGAGGAAGAACATGTTGACTGGATCGAAACCCAGCTTGGGCTGATCGATCGCATGGGCATTGAACACTTCATTCATTTGCAGACCAAACCGAATGCCGCATCGGCTCAGGGTTGATATTTCATAATGCGAAACGGCACCTCAAAGAGGTGCCGTTCCCAAATACCTTTACCCTTAAAACCCCCAACCGGAGGGATTTGGGTATGCCTCGCCGCGTGAGGCGTATTGGAGGCCCTTCACGCATCGTACAATGTACCAGATCAACAGTACGACAAAGAGCAGCAGCCCGATCACGACCAGAGTCAGAGCAGCACATATGATTGAGTAAAGTATCAGCTTCCAGAAAACATGTATCTGGTTGTGATAATGTGTTTTCAGCCAGTCCGGCGCTTCATCCTTTGCAACATATGCCATTATCACCCCAATGATCGTGGTGATGCATGTTGCTATGCCGACGAGATAAAGAATGTAGATGATATTGGCGTTGCCGGTCACGCCTGGATTTGCAGAGACTTCAGAAGAGTCGCTCATACAAATTCCCCTTTCGGTTGCACGCCCGTAAGCATCATAGTTGATAGCGCCAACTGATTGCAAGCTAATGTGAGGCAGGCAACCGCCGCATCTTAAATTCGCAAAAGATACTCAGAATGGAGTTCTGGAACAGGTCAGGTTTTTTTCTCATCCAAAGGCACGCCGTATAATTCCAGCCGGTGGTCGACCAGCTTGAACCCATGCTCGAGTGCTATCTTTTCCTGCAGACGCTCGATCTCCTCGTTCATGAATTCGATCACCTCACCAGTGCGTAAGTTGATCAGATGATCATGGTGCTCATCCGGCACTTCCTCATATCGTGAGCGACCATCATTGAAATCATGCTTCTCCACAATGTCGTAGTCTTCGAACAGGCGCATGGTGCGATAGACAGTTGCAATGGAAATCCTGTCATCAATTTCATTCGACCGGCGATGTATTTCCTCAACGTCAGGGTGATCTTCCGCCCCCGAAACGACCCTTGCGATAACGCGGCGCTGGTCGGTCATCCGCAGACCTTTTTCGAGGCAAAGTTTTTCGATGCTGTTCATGTGCAATCTCCTGACAGGGCACCCTATAGGGGAATTCTGCCCCTGGCTCAAACCTCCATCGCTGCTTACGCCAGAGGTAATTGTTTTGCTGCATAGGCCATCTAACGTGGCGTTTATAAAAGGAGCAGAACATGTCGATCCTGCAAATTCTCGCTGCCAGCGCTGCAGTGCTGTTTATTATTTTCACAAGTGTTATTGCTGCGAGGGCAGACAAAGGGGGAGCCACGAGCTGGATGATACCAGCATGTTTATCTTTTGTCTTCTTTATGTACTCAGCACTTACTGTATTCCAAGAAGGGCCGTTAGGGTTCTGGACGGAGCATATCAGTGACATGTGGGGCAACCAGATCTGGTTTGATCTTTTGCTGGCAATCGGGGTCAGCTTTTTCCTGCTGGCACCTCGGGCCAAAGCGGTTGGGATGAGGCTTTTTCCATGGCTGATTTTTATCATCTGCACCGGCTGCATCGGCTTGCTGGCGATGCTGGCGCGCTTCCTTTACCTCAAAGAGCGGGAACAGACTTCACCATAACCAGCGCGTCAGTGCCTCCCCTATAGTAGGCTGATCTGCGACCCGACTCTATAAAACCCGCTGATTTGTAGAGACCGATGGCGGCGGCGTTATCCTCAGCCACTTCGAGAAAAAAATGACATCCAGGCTGTTCAAGGACAGCCTTCAGCAATAACTGCCCGTATCGTTGCCCGCGTAATTCTGGCAAAAGCCCTATAGTGAGGATTTCCGCCTCATCAAGCACATGAGATATTACAGCAAGCCCCACAGGCGCGCCTTGCAGTTCCGCCACCAGTATTCTGGCACCTTTTTGACGGATTTTTTCAGCAAACCACTCTCTGGTCCAGGCATCTTCCGGGAATATTTCGGTATGAAGACGAGCCAGGAATTCTGTATCTTTTAGCTTGGCGGTCCTGATCCGAAAAGTCATGCTTAGATTCCCGTATCAGGTGCATTTTGCCCTGAGTGATGCGGTTGGCAAATTTTGTGCAAACTGGTGCGCTTTGTGACCACAATTACCGCTTACAAAGCTTCAGTAATAAGAATTTTTTTAGCTGGTTTGGCATCGGCAGCACGCAGGTAAAGAGCAGATGGCGGGACTTCCGACATTGGAGCTACCTGGGCGAGATATGCTATATCTACCGGATCAGGCTGATGACCTTGCCAGCGCTCCTCTCCAGCTAGATCAGGATAGACGAGAGGCACTCCCGTGCCGGCCATGTGATGAACATCAAGTGGCCCCGGCGATGGCAACCGCTCAGCTGCTTCTTCCGTTGCAAGAATAAAAGGATCGCACTTGGCCAGATTATCATGGCTGAACACCTGCCCGTAAACCTGTCCTCGACGGGCATCGACCAGAACTGTTTTATCAGCTGTTCGCCCTTTGAGCCCGCAGGCAAGAGCCTGCAAAGTCGTGATGCCCGTCACTGGCAGGTTTCTGCCAACAGCCAGCCCGCGCGCAAATGCAAGGCCAACCCTAACTCCAGTAAATGAACCCGGACCGCGCGTCACAGCTATTTGCTTAACGTCACGAAGCGTTACACCTGCATCTGACAATACTTCAGATACGATCGGCGCAAGGCGCTCTGCATGTCCACGCTCGCGCACCTCTTTGTGGCTAGTGACTTGCTCGCCTGCCAATATGGCCACGCCACAGGACTGCAAGCATGTATCTATTGCGAGTATGGCCACTGATTTTTCATTATATTACAAGACCTTGCATACATCATCGAAAGCAAAACGGGGTGACCGCTCAAACATGTCTTCTGTGATGCCATACCCAAGATTGCAGAGGAAATTAACACGAATGTCGCCAGGCTCGTCTGAAAAGAACTCTTTGGAAACGGCTTCCTGATCAAACCCGGACATGGGGCCACAATCCAGACCCAGTGCCCTGGAAGCAATCATCAGATACGCCCCCTGCAAAGTACCATTGCGAAAAGCTGTTTCAGCGATCAGAGACGGATTGCCCTCAAACCACGCTTTGGCATCAGTATGCGGGAAGAGTTTTGGCAAATGCTCATGGAACTGAAGATCATGCCCGATAACCGCGACGCACGGCGCTGACATGGTTTTCTTGACATTCCCCTCGCCCAGATGTGGCTTGAGACGCTCTTTCGCCTCGGTAGACGTGAGAAAGAGCAACCTTGCCGGCGAACAGTTGGCCGATGTCGCCCCGAACTTCATCAGATCATAAAGCGCCTGAATGAGAGTCTTGGGTACTGACCTGTCTTCCCAGGCATTGAACGTGCGCGCCTCACGAAAGAGCTGGTCCAGCGCGTGATCATTCAGCGGCTTGTTGTCAGTTTTTTTTTCGACCATGTATCTTAATCTTTCCTGTCGTAGCGGAAGCCGATTTCCAGCGTAACCTGATAGTAAGCGACCTTGCTGTCTTCGATGTAGCCCCGAGTCTCCTTGACTTCAAACCAGTCCAGGTTTTTCAAAGTCTGACTTGCTGTGGCGATAGCGTTCTCGATGGCATCTTCGATCGATTTTTTAGATGTGCCGACAAGTTTCGTAACGGAATAGACATTATCTGACATGCTTCATACTCTCCTAGGTTATCGTAACTGAATGACGCGCGGATCCATCTGCAGTTCCCGGCGCTTACATCACGGCTTCGACAGACGTGACTTCCGGCACATAATGCTTGAGCAGATTTTCAATACCGGACTTCAAGGTCAGGGTTGAAGACGGACAACCGGCACAGGCACCGCGCATCGTCAGAAACACAATCCCGTCTCCTGGTACAAATTTGTGGAAAATAATGTCCCCGCCATCCTGTGCAACAGCAGGGCGCACCCGTGTGTCCAGCAAATCAATGATCTGCTCGACAATCTCACGGTCTTCACCCTCATAGTCCTCAAGCGCTCCAGCTGTGAGATCTTCCGGGCTAGCACCTTCTGCCAGAACAGGCAGTCCTGCTGTGAGATAATCTGCGATGGCACCAAGAAGCGCGGGCTTGATATGATGCCACTCTGTGGTTTCGTCTTTTGTTACGGTTACGAAATCAGCACCAAGAAATATACCGGTTACCCCGTCCACATCAAACAGGGCCTGTGCCAATGGAGAGCCTGTTGAACTTTCAATCGTCGGGAAATCCATGCCCATTTTGCCAGCACCGAGAACGGCCTGGCCGGGGATAAATTTCATGGATTGTGGGTTGGGTGTATCTTCCGTCTGAATGAACATGGGTAATCTCTCATCACGTTTTGCAAGATATGGCGGGCCAGCGCAGCAAATACAACCATGCCCCTTGCGAGCCCAGTGACAATCAGCTTCAAAGGCATTGAAGCCGGATAAGAGAGAGACCCTGACAATGGCCATTTCCTCAGACAACAATACAAAGGTTTCTGACGAAGAAGCATTATCGTTTCACGCGCGCGGCAAGCCCGGCAAGCTGGAGGTGACGCCCACAAAGCCAATGGCGACACAGCGAGACCTCTCTCTGGCCTATTCCCCAGGGGTCGCCGCACCGGTCAAAGCCATCGCAGAAGACCCTGATCTCGCATATGACTATACGTCCAAAGGTAACATGGTCGCCGTCATCTCCAATGGCACGGCCATTCTCGGCCTTGGGGATCTTGGCGCCCTCGCCTCCAAGCCAGTCATGGAAGGTAAATCTGTCCTGTTCAAACGCTTCGCGGATATCGATTCTATCGATCTCGAAGTAGACACCAGTGATCCTGAAGCCTTTATCAACTGTGTCAAATATCTGGGGCCAGCATTTGGCGGGATCAACCTCGAAGACATCAAGGCACCGGACAGTTTCGTCATTGAGCAGACTCTCAAGGACATCATGGATATTCCAGTTTTCCATGACGACCAGCACGGCACAGCAATCATCTCCGCGGCCGGGTTGCTCAACGCGTTGGAAATAACCGGCAAGAGCATGAAGGACATTCGCGTTGCCGTTTCGGGCGCCGGCTCGGCTGCCCTTTCTGTCATCAGTCTGATTAAAGCCATGGGCCTGCCACATGAAAATGCCCTGATCTGCGACCGCAAAGGCGTTTTGTATCAAGGGCGCGAAGACGGGATGGACCAATGGCGCTCAGCCCACGCTGTTGAGACTGACAAGCGCACGCTGGCCGAAGCCATTGATGGTGCGGATGTGGTTCTTGGCCTTTCTGCCGCCGGCGCTATTACACCTGAGATGATAAAATCCATGGCCAAAGACCCGATCATCTTTGCCATGGCCAACCCGATCCCAGAAATTCTGCCTGAAGAAGTACACGAAACTCGCAGCGATGCCATCATGGCAACTGGGCGCTCAGATTATCCAAATCAGGTCAACAACGTGCTTGGCTTCCCATATATTTTCCGTGGTGCACTGGATGTGCGGGCACGGACGATCAATGACGAAATGAAAGTTGCCTGTGCCCAGGCATTGGCCGCACTGGCACGCGAAGACGTGCCCGATGAAGTTGCTGCTGCCTATGGCAAGCGCCTGCAGTTCGGCCGTGATTATATCATCCCGACGCCGTTTGATCCGCGCCTTGTCAGCCGCATTCCACCAGCTGTTGCCAAAGCAGCAATGGATACGGGTGTTGCCCGTAAACCCATCGAAGATATGCCTGCCTATGAGGCAAAACTCGAAACGCGACTTGATCCGTCTGCGTCCTTCCTCCAGAAAATCTACTCGACTGTCCGCAGTAATGACAAGAAGCGCATCGTCTTTGTCGAAGGTGAAGACGAAACAGTCATTCGCTCCGCCTATGCTTTCCAGCAGCAGAATCTGGGGCAGGCGATTCTGATTGGACGGGACGATCAGGTTCAGCGCTCCATGCAGCGTCTGGGCCTGCCGCAAAGCCACAATATGGAAATCTGGAATGCGCGCGCCTCTGCCAACACACCGAAGTACACAGATTATGTCTATGAACGCCTGCAACGACAGGGTTATCTCTATCGGGACTGCCAGCGTCTCGTAAACAATGACAGAAACGTCTTCAGTGCCTGTATGCTCGCAATGAATCATGCAGATGGCATGGTCACCGGTGTTACGCGACACTACAATGTTGTAATGGACAATGTACGGCTGGTGCTCGACCCTCGCCCGGGAGAACGTGTTATCGGCCTTTCCGCCGTCTTGGCCAAAGGCCGTGCCATTTTCATGGCGGATACCACATCAACGCAGGTGTCAGATTCACAACGCCTGGCAGATATAGCTGTGCAGGCGGCCCACGCGGTGCGCAGCCTTGGGTTCACACCAAAAGTTGCTTTCCTGTCATACTCCAATTTCGGCAATCCGCGCTCGGAGCATTCTGAACGTGTAGCCGAAGCCGTTCGCATACTTGACCGGCGCGGCGATTGCGATTTTGAATATGAAGGCGAGATGACACCTCGCATGGCCCTGAACGAAGAGAACCGGCGTATCTATCCGTTCTCCCGCCTAACCGGCTCTGCCAATGTTCTGATCGCACCCGGCATCCACTCCGGGGCTGTAGCCACCAAACTGATGTCGGAGATCGGCGGGGCCGTTGTTATTGGCCCTGTACTGATTGGATTGGAAAAACCTGTCCAGATTGTTCAGACAGCTTCAAAAGCCGGGGATGTTGTTACCCTTGCAGCCCTTGCCGCCTATGAACTGGATCAGGAACATAGAGACTGGGCGAAAAACCGCTAAAGCAGGATCCAGAATTTTCTGCCTGTAAAACACGGTGTTAAAAATCACGCCCGGCCTGAATTGGTTAGCGATGTGCTTTGCTGGCTATCGGAAACAATACGGCGCGATTGTCGGCATCGACCCGCCGCTTGTAATATTCGAAACCTTCCTGCGGTGATTTGACATAGTCCTCATACAGGAGAAGCGCATGGCGCAGCACTTCAGAATATGTGGCGGCTGAGGTTATTTCTTTAACTTCTTCGAGCCGCTCAATTGAGTCAGCGCCGAACAGAAAACTCATACGCTTCTGACGATAAGCCGGTTTTTTTTCTGCATCTTCGTGAGGGTTGTCATGGCCTGTTGCAGCCATCTTGGTCTTGCCGGGGGCGGGTTGAGCAGTTGGCCAGTCAGCGGAAGGCGCGACCTCGGCGTGCTCTTTATCACTTGAAAACACAATGATCTCCTGTCGGAACTCAAAAAAGACTGGCACGCCGTAGCCGCGCCGTGCGCGTCGAGGCTGTGCCTAGTGGAAGTGTGACTTTATGTTTTTGATTCTTTTTTGTCAAGCTTGTATGTAGATAAGCGCATATCATCATACCTAGTTTTATGAAGTATGCAAAAGTAATATCATTTGACTCTTGTTTATTCACGTCGCAAATTGCCGGCGTAACCAGAAAGGAGACGGTAATGGTCAAGAATACATCCACCCCCGGAAACAGAGGACGGGATTTATGAACACAAGCTAGACAAAGGAGGGAAAAATGGACGGGTTTGAACCTGAAGAATTCCCGGTTGAGTTAGAAAAAATTCTTAGAAAAAGGCGTGAGTACAAAATAAGCGAACCAACGCGGTTTCAGAATTTTGCGCATTACGCGAAACATTTAGCGCCGCTTGTCATTGTTTTTGAGCTTATCAGAAACCTGGCAATAATCATTGAAGGGGCGCAGGCACTGTTCAGCTTTCTGTTCTAATCAAGGAGCAGGCTGACAAGGTAAGGAACTCGCAGGCGTGCGACGCGTCCTGCCAAGCCTTCCGCAAAATTTTGCAATAACAAAATCAGCAAGTTTTCGTTGGGCTAATGTGCGTCACGATAGTTTTTGCCGGAGCCCTTTACTATCCGCTCGGCCCAGGCGCGCGGCAAGATGCCGGTCAACCAGACAAGAAATTTATACTGAAGCCCTGGCACATATACAGTATGCGCTTTCTCCACAGCTTTAAGCGCACCAGTTACGGTCTCTCCGACCTGCATCATCATGAAATCAGGCATCTGGTTGAGTTGCTCTCGGGTGTCATTCACATCATGAAATTCAGTATAGGTGAACCCCGGGCAAAGTGCTGAGACATTGATGTCTGTACCATCATACTCGGCAGCCAGCGCTTGAGAGAAACTGACCAGGAAGGACTTTGACGGCCCATAAAGAGTGTGACCTGCAGCAGGTGGCACAAGGCCAGCGACAGATGCGACGTTGATGACACGCCCATAGCCACGCTCCTGCATTCCTGTCAGCAGTCTGTGACTGAGCTCAGCATAAGTACTGACCATCAGTTGGAGATATTTCTCCTGCTCTTCCCATCTGGTGCTGACATATTTCCCGGGCAGTCCAAAACCTGCATTATTGACAAGAATATCAATATCAATGCCCTGCCCCTGAAGAAACGCCACAATCTTTTCCGGCGCGTCACCTTCTGAGAGATCTGCCGCCAGTGGTACTGTCCGGGTGCCGTGACTTTGCAACAGGGCGCTCAACTCCTTCAACCGGTCTTCCCGTCTGGCCACCATGACAACATTCGCGCCGCTTTCCGCCAGCTGGCGCACGAATTCCTGACCGATACCAGCCGATGCGCCTGTGACGAGCGCCCATTTGCCCCGATAATCCATGTCTGATCTCCTCTTTGCCCAAAGGGCTATTCTATCTGGCAACCGGCGTCCAGAGCGACTTGCCACTCAGCACACGCTCCCGGTGCTGCTCAAACTGCTTTGCCGTCAGGACTGGTGCGAAATCGCCGACTTCAGTTGGTATGTTATCTTTCCTGTTCAAGGCCAGAAGATACTTTGTACGCCCGCAAGTACCAATCATCAGCGCTGCCAGTAACATGAACAACTCAATATTCGTCGTGATTGAAAGGATGGAACGGGTCACAGCAAAGGAAATCGCCATACCGGCGACCGCGATATAAAGACCTGCATATGGATCATCCCCAAGGTCTGTTCCCCATCGCCAGCCATACCATGCCAACATGGCAAAGCTGCCAAAAAACAGGATTGGGCCCGGAAAACCAAGTTCCAGGGCGAGATTGAGATAATAGTTATCGATGGTCAGTCGGCCGCCGTAGAACCCGAGAACCCGCGCTGCCCGTCCGTTGCCATAGCCATACAAAGGGCGCTTGATGATTTTCGGCCAAGCTGTTTCCATTTGCGCAATACGCGCCTGCGATGACGCCGAGGCGGTTGTGCCATCATCGCCGACAACCACTTTGTACCCCGCGCCAATAACAATAGGTGATGCCAGTATCGCCAAGGCTATCGCCATGCCCGCAAGTGGCCGGAACGGCAGACTTTCAGGCTTGCGCAGCCATGTTGTCAGCATCAGGAAGGCCGTCACGCTGAATGCCATCATGCCACCGATCAATGCGCCGCGAGAGTTTGACATCAAGACAGCGCTGACCAGTATGATCAGGACACCTCCGTAGAAAAGCCGCCTGCCAAAATTCCCACCGCGATAAATCTTGTACATGGCGAACGGGATGATCATCGCCAGATGCTCCCCCAGCGAAAGAGGATGTGTATGGGTTGCCTGCGAGCGGAAAACACCATCGCGCACTTTATCCTGCAAAACCTGACGCAGCCATTCCACATCGCCCATCAAGGGCGCGATAACTTCTGCAAAATGTGTCTGCGTGACAAACTCCACCAGTGCGATGAGCGCGACAACCGTACTGGAGAAAATGATCAGACTGAGCGCGCGGTCAAAAACTTGCCGACGCTGCACATATGTCATCACAGCCAGAAACGGCAGTAGCCAGATCATGGACTGCCGAATGAATTCCTTGGCGGCAATGCCCTTGCCCATTGCCAGAGGCACAGTCAGAAACTTGTGTGCGAAAAGCAGCGCAATAACCAGAAACAGGGGCCACACACGGCGCATGGCAGAAACGAATTGCACGCGCCTGCGTGGCACACAGGCCATCTCATACAGCCAGATGGCAATTATCGAGTAGAAAAGAACTCGCGTCGGAGTGATGATTGGCAGCGGCCCCAGTTTGACATGGAGGTACACTGGCCAAAGTGGCATCAACAGCGCGCCGAGATACACAAGGCGCCGCGTAAAACGCAACGGTACGGGCTTCATGTCTGAAGCCGCCAGCATAAGTAACGGCAGAACGGGTGCTATTGCGAGCAGCAAAAATGCCGGAAAAATAATGCTGATCGCTGTTGCAAGAAAAATATAGGTGCTGAGAATCCCGCAAAATACCAGCGGAACCAGATAGCCCCGAACGGCACCGGGCCCCTGGACGATACCGGGGCGATCTGGTTGCGGCCAGACACTCATGACCAGAAAAAAGCAGATAGAGAATGAGATTTGGTTAACCGTGATTAAGTACGGTAGTCACAGCCCGGATCACCTACGAGCGTGGAGAAACCCATGAGTGGTATAGCCTTTCTGATAATGCTGGCGAGCTTCACCTTCCTTGCCTATTGGTATATCCGCAACCTTGAGCGCGGCGATGAAGGCACATTCGGCCTTCTCGGCCTGAATATCGGCGACCCGATTGAAGCTGATACTGACGAGAAAACAGAAGCCGAAACAGTTGAGGGCAAAGTGAAACTGGATCGCCCGGAGGAAGAAGACCCGGTTTATCTGGAGCGCGAGGGCAAGGCATATACGCGGGATGCAAAATCTTATCTGAAGCTGGATTAACGAAACACCCATTGGCGTTCTGCCGTTTTTGCTGGATAGTATCTCAGCATCAACGAGTACGATTTATGATAACGCGTCTATTCATCTTGCTGGCCCTTTTTACTGTCAGTGCGGGTTGCAACCGTGCCGAAGCAGATGTGCCTGTTTACGGCTTCAAAATCGTCAACACATATCCGCATGATCAGGCAGCTTTTACCCAGGGTCTGCTGTTTCTGGATGGTTACCTTTATGAGAGCACCGGCCTGCGGGGAGAATCCTCTGTCCGAAAGGTCGATCTGACAACTGGCGATGTCCTGCAAATCGAAGGCTTGCCGGACCGCTTCTTCGGCGAAGGCATTGTCGCATGGCAGGATCAACTTATTGGCCTTACCTGGCAAAGCCGGATGGGATTTGTTTTTGGTATTGAGAATTTTGAGGTCAGGGATACGTTCGCCTATTCAGGAGAAGGCTGGGGGCTGACAAGAAATGAAGACACGCTGTTCATGAGCGACGGCACCGCAGAACTGCGATTGCTGGACCCAGAAACCCTGAAAGAAAAAAATCGGATAACCGTCACCTATAATGACAAACCGCTACGTGCACTGAACGAGTTGGAATGGGTCAATGGAGAGATTTTGGCAAACATCTACACCACAGACCTCATTGCAATAATTAACCCGGAAAGCGGTGTCGTAACGGGTGTCATCAATCTAACCGGCCTGTTGCCTGAAGAAGATTACACGCCGGGGTACACAGATGTCTTAAATGGTATCGCTTATGATGCCGAAAATGACCGGCTGTTTGTGACCGGCAAACGCTGGCCAAAATTGTTTGAGGTCAGACTGATTGAGCAGCAAAGTCCTAGTCAGGCAAGCCAGTAACAACCGCATCTGGTGGCGGTGGGTCTTTTTTGTTTGCCTTCTCCAGCTCCGCAGGAGCGGCCCCCTTATCCCTTACCTCTTCCTGGTCCGACTTGCTTTCGGGTTCTTCGGCCGGAATTTCTTCAGTCTCGTCCCTCTCCACGGCCTGGGCATCCGCTTCATCGACCTCATTGTTTTCTGAGACTTCGGGTTCAGGTGGAGGGGCCGTTAGAAGTTTTATTTCATCTGCACCAAGAGCGCCGGAAACTTCCTCAAGCGGCGGCGGTGCAAGCCTGTTATGCTCACCATACTCAACCACCAATCGACGCCAGCCTTCCGTTGTAAAGTGAAACTCACCGTCCACTCCAGGCACAGGCTCAAGAGGCGCGGAGGCAGCCTTGGCAAACCACGGCCTGGCCTGAACTTCACCATACAGGCCACGCATGGCTTCTGCCATGGCGTTGAATGTACGTGCATTTGGGGTCCGCTGTAAAAGAGGCTCCAGCATGTCCTTTGCTGTCTCCCACTCTTCGCGCAAGATATATTGCTGTGCTGTCAGCAAGCGACTTTCGTCTCTGTCTGGCGCTTTTTCAGCTAGCCGGATCAGTCGATCCGTTCTCTTTTTCAGATCTTCATCATTATAAAGAGTTTCATATGCCTTTACCAAAGCAGGATGCGGCGCGATTGACCAGGCTTCTTCAATAATTCGCGCAGCACGACTCGTGTTGCCTTTCTCGCCTTCAAGATTAGCGGCAAGCACGGCAGCTGGCGCGAAGCCCGGTGCCTGCTTCAAAGCGACCTTTAGGTCTTTCAACGCCTCTTCGCTGTTTCCACTATTATGGGATGTATAGGCTCTGGCGGTCAGCAGAGCAGCTTCCTTGCGGCGAACATGCTCGCCTTCAGCCAGACCATTACGCGCCGCGAGCTTCAAGGCGTTCTGTGCTTCGCCCCAGCCGCCACGATCAATGCTAAGCTGATAGACCGATTCAAAAGCCCAACGGGCATTCGGGCGCAATTTGAAGGCACGGTCAGCATAGCCTTTCGCACTCTTGTTATCGCCCGAAGACAATGCTTGTAAATAGAGACCGCGCAAGCCCAGAAACTCCGTCTCCGGCGCATCCAGCATTGCGGCAAAACTCTCTTCTGCGGTTTCATCATCACCGGCAAGCTGGGCCGCCTGAGCTGTCAGCAGTCTTGTCAGTGCAGGCTCGTCCAGTTGCTTCTGCGCGTTACGCGCATGACGTTGTGCATCTTCCGGATCGCCCGCAGCAACAGCCTCGAGGCCACGTGTTAACGCGAGCATACCTCGTTGACGCTTGCCCTCAAGGCGGCGGGCCGCAAGTTTACCCGGCAGCCGCATGAGGTAACTGATCAGCCAGACCAGTCCGCCAAAGGCGAGGAAAGACATCAGTACAAGAATGAGCAGTACGCCGACTTCAACATAGACGTTATAGCCGCGAACATCCGCCTCCAATGCGCCGTCTATGCTCAGCAACATGGTGATAAGAGCTGCAAGCCCCGTAATCACCAGTAGATAAATAAGAAGACGTATCATGGGGCCTCTGAACTTTGCGACGTTCTGGCTTTCAGGGAATTTCCCTAGAGCGTTTCGAGCACACGGTTGCTGACTTCATCCAGAAGCTGGTCTGCAGAAACCAGAGAACGGGCTTCTTCCATCCAGCCCGCCATGACCTCAGCAGCTTCCCCTTCCAGGGCGTCAAGCTGTCTCAAAGCGCCAGATATGTCACCATCATCAAGGCTGACTTCCGCCCGCGAGATGATCGCAGATGGAGAATCGCCAGAAACGAGCCCGGTTTTCCTGACGGAAAAAAGGCCAGAGAAACGAGCGCCGAGTTCGCCCCAAAAACCATTCTCAGAGGCGCGGTTTGCTGCAGCGAGCGCCTTGCGCGCATCATCAGCATAACGCAGTCTCAGGCTGGTAACAGTTGGCAAGCCTTCTTCAGCATACGGTTCCAGATCGCGCAGGCCCGAGGTATTGGGCGCAAGTTGCTCGAGCACATTCAGCTGTTCAGCAAATGGTCGGCCTGCACCAATCTGGCGCTGAAGGTTCGTTACAGCTATTGAGAGGGCCGCCTGCTTTGTTGCTGTGGCCACATCTCTCGTTTGCAGCGTATCGAGGCGTGCTTCCAGCTGCTCTGCCCGTCTCTGTTGTTCGGCGAGCGCCTGGTCCATTTCCCGGCGCAACCGATCAATTTCACTACTCTGCTCTGTGATCCGTTTTTGATCCGCTGCCATGGCAGCCTGTGTTTCCGCCAGCACATCTTCCCGAATTGACTCCAGCTTGTCTTCAAGCTGAGCTTCAGAAACGACACCCTGCGCATCCTGTGCTTGCGCTCTGACAGTCTCAATCACGGCATTGTCGATCTTGCTGTCGGCAGCGGCCTGCGTCGCAGCATCTGCGACAGGCGCAGGCGTGGAGGTCGTCTCTCCATTCTGCTTACTCGGCTCGGTCCGGTTTTCAATCGTTGCCCCTTCAGATTGTGTCGTTGTTATATCTTCAGTTGGTGTGGCAATGTCTTGATCCTGCTCACTACCGTCAGAACGCCCCGAACGCGCTTCCCGGCGCGCACGATTTCGTTCAATCGCGGCCTGACGGGCAGCATCTGCCTCAACACTGTCTTGAGGGTTCAGAGACTGCACTTCCTCACGAACTTCCGTGACGATTTCTTCCGCTGTCTCCGCTACTTCCTCAGCAGCACCACTGACAACCGATGCGACTGAGTCAACGGCTTCCCCAGTCTGATCGATAATTTCTGCAGTTTTATTTTCTACGATTTCAGCAGCTTGCGTGGCTGTGGTGACTGTCGCTTTGCTCATTTCTTCTGCCGCTTCTGAGACCGTCTCTGCGGCATCTGCCAGAGCATTACCAGCCACCGCTGGGTTATCAGCCTCAGGCTCACTATTTTCAGCTGCAACTGGTGTACCTGCCAGTAAATCCTGCTCTTCAACCATTGCCGTTTGCGGGGTCAGTTCCTCCTCGCCCCCTTGCATCAGGAAAAACACAATCAGAGCCAGCGCCATAACCCCCAGCAGGATGACCCCTGTCGTAACGAAGCTTTGCGGAGATTTCTCCTCCTCATCACCGGCATTTTCATGAGTGTCCGATAGGGCTTCATCTTCAACGACCGTTTCGCCTTCAAGACGAGTTACTTCCTCGCCGGAGTCTGTATCATCCGAGTCAATTATCTCAGCTTCTACCTGTTCCGGCTGATCATCAGTGTTGCCGTTATCGTCTTTCTTCGGGGTGTCGGAATTGCTCATCAAAACTCTCTTTGAGATGGTTCTAAGGTGATGGTTTGCAGTTGAGCAACTTATGTGCGGGCTGGATTCAGAATGTCAATCATGGCGTGTTGATCCGGGCTACTGGCAATCAAAATTTGCGGGGCCGCGTTATCCGGAAAAACTTTTGCCACCGCTTCACTTATGACGACCAACCTGATGTGCTGCAGTGTGTCTATCAGATCATATTTTTGCAGGAGGGACAGAAATATCTTCGCAGTCCTTGCCGAAAAGAATGTCGCCGCAAAAAGCTTCTGCCCACGCAACATGCCCTGAATGTCCTCAGCGAGACTTTCACTGGCAACGGCCTCATATAATATTGCACGCTCATAATGTCGCCCGCCACGTTCAAGCGCGCTGGAAAGGTCACCAGCGATATGTGTGCCTGCTATGTGCGTGAGCCTGGCATTTGGGTCTGTCTCTTCGATGATAACATCTGACAGGCTTTCAACCGATCCCTGTGCAATACCGGCCAGATCAAACCCTGCTGCCTTGGCCGCATCAGCCGTTGTGCTGCCAACAGCGAAAACCGGCCAGATACGTTCCTGTATGATCCTGCAAAAAGCCCTCACACCATTTGAGGATGTAAAAACAAGATGAGATGTGTCGGACAAATCCGGTATGGCTTGCGGCTGAAAGTTGATGGTGATCATCGGCGCGTGAACCGGAATCATACCATGCTGCTGCAATAGCGCAGAAAATGCTGCCGCATCCGTTTCTGGGCGGGTCACCAGAACTTTCATGCTGCCCTGACGATTTCCTGTATTGCCTGCGGGGCCTCAGCGAAAATCCTGTCGGCCAGACTGATGCCAAACTTCCGGGCCACTTCAAGCTGATCAGCCACGGTTGACCGTTCGAGTGTCAGGCTTTCGCGAAGCGTCAGTTCCTGCTGACCATCCAACGTGAGCAACTGTGCCGTGAAATTAAGCTGATGCCCTGACATAATGGCCAACCCGGCAATGGGAGTCTGACATGAGCCATCGAGACGATGGAGAAACGCCCGCTCCGCACTGCTGACGATGCTTGTATCCAAACAGGCAAGAGCTGCCTGAACCAGCGGTAATCGGTCATCGCCTTCACGCATCTGGACACAGAGAACCCCCTGACCAACAGCGGGTAGCATTTCTTCCGGCTCCAGAACGGTCCTTGTTAGGTCAACCTTATCAAGGCGCCGCAAGCCCGCCTCCGCAAGAAGCGTTGCATCAGCCTGGCCTTCCTTCAGCTTCTGTAATCGGCGGTCCACATTGCCGCGCAGGGGAACAATGCGCAAATCCGGACGGCGGTAAAGAAGCTGCGCAGCACGGCGCACAGAAGATGTACCAAATACCGAATTTTCTGGTAGATCCCATGGCTTATCTGCCATCTCGGAAATGAAAGCATCGCGCGGGTCTTCCCGCGCCGGAACTGCAGCAGTCACGAGACCTTTCGGCATTTCAGCCGGCATATCTTTCATGGAATGCACAGCAATGTCAGCCTCACCGCTCAATAATGCGTGCTCGATCTCTTTTGTAAAAAGGCCCTTGCCACCTATAGCCGCCAACGAACCAGCCAGCCGTCTGTCACCTTGCGTAACGTATGTTTTGATAGCCAAACGATCATTATAGTCTGTTTCGGATATGCTCAAATGCCGCGCTAGCTTTGATCGCATCAACACGGCCTGACGCACCGCCAGGGGAGACTTCCTTGAAGCCAGTCTGAGAGATATTTCGGCTGACATTCAGGCGGCCCGATACTTCATAAACGAAACAAACTTGCCAGCGTGTGGCACTTTTGCCTAAGGCAATTCAACCTCTTACCGCTTTTGCAACACTAAAAAAAGGCCTGACCCGTTTCCAATGTCGATCAATCAGATAACTGTCCTCGGAATTGAGACAAGCTGTGATGAAACGGCTGCCGCTGTGGTGCAACTTTCGGATCAAGGCAGGACGGAGGTGCTTTCCAACGTCATTTATACGCAAGCGACTGAACATGAAGGCTTTGGCGGCATTGTCCCGGAACTCGCTGCCCGGGCACATGTCGAGCGGGCAGATCAGATCACCAGTGACGCCTTGAAGGACGCCGGCATTCTGGATGTCAGTCAACTTGACGGCGTTGCTGCAACATCTGGTCCCGGCCTTATCGGCGGGGTCATGGTCGGCATGATGACGGCTAAAGCCATATCCTTGTCACACGCCATACCGTTTATCCCCGTCAATCACCTTGAAGGGCATGCACTTTCTGCAAGGCTGACCGATGATGTGCCCTTCCCATATCTTTTGTTGCTCGTGTCAGGCGGTCATACCCAGTTATTGCTGGTCTCCGGCGTCGGTCAGTATAGGCGGCTTGGCACCACGATTGATGATGCCGCCGGAGAAGCATTTGATAAAACTGCCAAACTCCTCAATCTGGGTCAACCAGGTGGACCCAAGGTTGAAGACGCTGCGCGCAGCGGGAATGATGAACGATTTGCGTTTCCGCGACCTCTACACCAAAGAGATGATTGTGACTTCTCTCTTTCCGGCCTGAAAACAGCTGTTCGTGTAGTTGCCGAAAGAATCACTGATCTCACACAGCAGGACAGGGCAGATATTTCTGCCTGCTTTCAGCGCGCTGCCGCGCGCCACCTTTCACACAAAACACTCGGTGCCATGAAAATTGCCGAGCGAAGCGGGGTCAAAACTCTGGTGCTGGCTGGCGGTGTTGCCGCCAACAATGTGATCAGGCAACATTTCGATGAAATCGTTCAAGCACGAGATTGGAAAATGGTCGTTCCGCCTGCGAAATATTGTACTGATAATGGTGCGATGATCGCTCTGGCTGGAGCAGAGCAGATCCGAGCCAGAGGCATACCAGACCAGACCAAAGCGATGGAACTTGCACCGCGCCCTCGCTGGCCTCTTGATTCTAATCCGGAAGGCGCGCGCCATGGTGGTGGCAAGAAGGGGCCAAAAGCATAAGTGCCTCAATACTCACCAAGAAGGCGTCTAGGTAAGCGCCGAGATCAGAAGAATAGCGCTTACCAGCATGTTGGCCTTCAATAATTTGTGAACCCAGCCATGACCACACCTGCTGCTCGTCACCCTAACCATCATTATATCAACACGGCCAAGAAGTTGACCAGCCGAGCCTCTTGCGGCCCGATAGCATAAATCAGGAGATACATCCGGCTCATCGCGATAGGCTGCGCAAAGCTCTGCATCATACGTTTCAGACATGGCCCTTAAATTTATACGAAGTACCCCAACGCCTTGGGTATGGCCTGGAAAGAGGCCCTCAATGTGGCATCCATCGTCGGCCATACCAGAAATTTGGCTCGATAACAGAAGTTCTTTGCTATATGCAAGGTGACTTAGATTCTGTGCAACAACGTGCTATCGAATGTGCGAGCTGATGGTAAATTGTCTCAACCAGCTGCTTTCAGGAAATCATCAAAATATAATCTTTTTCAAAACTGTCGCCTTGAGGGCTTCTCAGCTTTTTATGGCACACTTGCCAGCCTGCTCTCACAATTTCAGCCGTTAAGGCTCAAAGAGCCACGCGCCAATAAAGTGACATATTGAATTGGCGAGCACCTCACTCATGGAATGCCGTATAGAGTCAGATGATCAAGACGCTGCTGGTTCGATTAGCAAAATGATCTTCCACGTACAATTCAAAGATATATATTATCGTGCCGAATGCGAAACGGTTATTTAATGTTCAAGCTCTTGAGATAGAAATTACAGCGGCGCTGTGTTCGTAAACCCTCTTCGCCTTTGCTCCAGCCATCTGACCAAGCTGTGCTACCTTCGAACCCGACAGCTGTGCGGCATGTCGTGAAGCCTGCTTTATAGTGAACCGAATTGTCGATACTGTAATCAGGGTTATCAATCTTGTTGCCATGCTCGGCGCCATATTGATAACCGCTCTCATAGCATGTGCACATGTCGTCACGATAGGCACCGGTGAACACAGCAGGATTTGCCGCGCCATCGTCCTTCAGCAACTTGGCACCAGGTGAGCCAATTGTAGGCAATCCATTCTGGAATACTGCGAAGGATGCAGCTGCCACGATTGCCAGCAATAACACGCCTCCGAAAATAGCTTCGATTTTAGTCATAGCTGGTCCCCACATTCGCACATACGAATACACGGTAGCGCGAAGCTACGCCAACGCCAAGAGGAAAGGTTAACGAGTTACGGTAATGCTGACGTGCAGACGTGGCGGAAAGTGACAATTATCTTTAGAGCGTTGCTTCATCACAACATTCACGAATAGGCATGTCCACGCCTGTGAGCTCTTGGCATATTTCAGGATGGCCGTTGCAGCAGTCCTTAACCAGAAAACTGATAAGATCTCTTGCCGCTTCCATATCTACAGCATGGTAGATGCGTCGCCCATCGCGACGCGTTGTTGTCAGCCCCGCCGAAGCCAGAATATTCAAATGGGTAGACATCAGATTTCTGCGCACATCCAGCGTTTCAGCGATTATTGTCGCAGGTATGCCTTCTGGTCCTGCTTCAATCAGCAGGCGAAATACACGCAACCGCGTTTCTTGCGCTAGCGCTGACAGGCGCGTAACAATTTTCTTTGTAGAAATATCGGTATCAGTCATGCGCAAGTCTTGCCCGCTTCCACAGCGATTGGCAAGGCTTGAGGAGGGAAGGGACCGTCCAGATATCATTACCGGATGGTCTGATATTCGAAATTCCTATTCATTCGGACGGTTCAACATTCCACTGATAATCAATACCAATCCGATCAGGCCCGGAAAAGCAGCGACGCCCAGCATGGCAATGGCTGCATCAGGCTCGTCGGAAATGTTACCGCCGAAATAGCCCAGCAAAACCAGCGCAACAGCGACTGCAATCAGAATGAAGCCGGCTGTGACAGAGCTACCCCTGCCTTCTCTTTCCACCCCAAGGGACTCAATCATTTTCTCGTCCAGTGGCTGTCCGTTCTTGAGCATTTCACGGATTGTCTGTTGCTGTTGCGCATTTTTGATCACGCTTGCGACCGCATTGATGAGAATTATCGCGATGACAAAGCCGAATACGCCAAAATAAGAGCTGCCATTCCAAAACCAATCCATGTCCTTAACCTTTCCCGTAACTTTATAAAACAAAGTACCATGTAATTAGGAGTATGTCACGCAGTTTCGAGGCCCTGCGTCAGAGATCACCAGAGCGCCAGAAGACTTTTCGCCGCCAGCACAAAGAGACACAAAGTGGACAGCGCAAATAAAGAGAACCGGATCACCACGACGTTGATGCTAACCTGCACGAGCGAGTGCAACACCCGCAGGACCACATAGGCCCACGCGACCCAAAGCGCGATGTTATCGACAGTGTTGCTGAGGTGAATGTAAAAACCGAGAGCATAAAATATCGTCGGCTGTTCCATAAGGTGATTATAATTATCTGCCGCCCCGCGCGCGGCGGCAGGCAGCACATTCAAGGAGCCCGGAAACTGAGCTGACTGGGGATCAATCCCAGCCTTCTGCATAGCTGGCAGCCGCCGGATATACATGAGCAGCCATACCAGCAACGACCAACAGATAAGAGCGAGTATCGGATTCAGTATTGAATGGCCCATCAGTTTGATCCTTGTTCGAACTCAAGAAACTTTCAAACCTCAAAAACACATATGTCAATGACTGCCAGCAGGCAGTTCTCGCCGCCTGCTTATGATAGATCAAAAGAGACTGAGCACATTTTCGGGAGGGCGACCAATAACGGCATTGCTCCCGCGAATAATAATCGGCCGCTCTATGAGGATTGGATTATCGGACATGGCCTTGAAAAGTGCAGCATCCGATGCTTCGGCCAGATTCAGTTCCTTATACAGAGCCTCATTGCGGCGCATCATGTCACGCGGTAGCATATCAAGTTTCTGAGCAACTTCTTTGAGGCGTTTTTGCGTTATCGGTATCTTGAGATATTCGACAACCTCAAAATCCGCTGTATTTTGCTCGACCAGCGCAAGAGCCTGACGTGATTTCGAGCAGCGTGGATTATGCCAGATTTCCATACAGACTATTTCTCTATTGCCAGCCTGTAGCCACCACTCTCTGTCAGCAGCAGTGACGCTTGAGATGTGTCAGGCTCAATTTTCTGTCGTAACCGATAGATATGCGTTTCGAGCGTATGGGTCGTTACACCGGAATTATATCCCCACACCTCATCCAATAGAACATCCCGGGAGACCGGTTGACCACCAGCGCGATAGAGAAACTTCAGAATTGACGTTTCTTTTTCTGTGAGCTTGATCTTACGGTCATCGTCTGTGACCAGCATTTTGACAGCCGGCTTGAACTCATACGGCCCGACCTTGAAGACGGCATCTTCACTCTGTTCATGACTGCGCAGATGCGCCCGCAAGCGCGCCAGCAAAACAGCAAATTTGAACGGCTTCGTAACATAATCATTTGCGCCAGCGTCGAGACCAAGAATGGTGTCTGCCTCAGTATCTGCCCCTGTCAGCATGATGACAGGGGACTTGAACCCGTTCTTGCGCATGAGACGGCAGGCCTCACGGCCATCCATGTCCGGCAGACCGACATCCAGCAAGACAAGATCTATATGTGCTTCCTGCTTAACCTTTTCGATAGCCGCTGCTGCTGAACCCGCTGTTTCAAGACGAAACTCGTCATGCACCTCAAACTGGTCAGCCAATGTTTCCGTTAACAGCTCATCATCATCAACAAGCAATATGCGTTTCGCCCGCGCCATGTCATTATCCTCGTTCTTATTCTGTCGCGGCAATATAGCTTGCGTTATTTTGTGCGAAACTGATTTTCTCTAACAGGTGGTCACATGGAGTTGAGAGTAGAAGCGGAATTTCGTGAGCATACGGGCACACTCTCGTGCGGAAATGCACGATACCCCTGTGCCCTTGGCCCTGCAGGCCTCGTTTCTGACAAGGCAGAAGGTGATGGTGGCACGCCAATCGCCCGTATGGCACTTAAAAGCGTCTTCTTTCGCGCTGACAGGATTTCCGCGCCGGACACAAAATTGCCGATAAAGGCGATTACGCCTCACGACGCCTGGTGTGATGACCCCGGAAGCAGTTTTTATAACAGCCCCGTCCAGCTGCCATTCAGCCATGGCCACGAAAAAATGTGGCTAGAGGAAAATGTCTACGACATTTGTGTCATACTCGACTGGAACCTCTCACCAGCCCTTGCCGACAAGGGAAGCGCCATATTTTTTCATCTTGCGCGCCAAGCTTATACGCCGACGGAAGGGTGCATTGCCGTGAGCGAAAGTGATATGCGATCCATTCTCGCCGTATGCGATGAACAAAGCACACTTGAGACTGTTCTGGTCACATCAGCTCGTTAGATTGACGGGCGATCCCCGAATATGGCGGAACCAACCCGCACATGCGTTGCGCCTAGCTGACAAGCCATCTCATAATCAGAACTCATTCCCATACTCACCATCGGGAGCGATAATTTGTCAGCCAGCTTCGCCAGCAGGGCAAAGTGAGGTGCTGGATAATCTGATGCTGGTGGTATGCACATAAGCCCCTTAACAGGCAGACCGAATTCCTCTTGGCACTGCCCGACAAAAGACATTACCTCCCCAGGGGCAACACCTGCTTTCTGGGCTTCGTCCCCGGTATTCACTTGCACCAAACAGTCAGGCCGCCTATCGCGTTTTTCCATGGCATTCGCCAATTTCGCAGCTAGCTTCGGGCGATCAACACTGTGAATAACATCGAATAACACAACCGCGTCCTCGGCCTTGTTTGTCTGTAAGGGACCGATCAGGTGCAGCTCTATATCCTCAAACTCTTTGCGTAACGCAGGCCATTTCGCGGCGGCTTCCTGAACGCGATTCTCCCCAAAACAGCGATGCCCTGCCAGCAATGCAGGTCTGATATGTTCGGCCGGGAAAGCCTTGCTCACAGCAATAAGCGATACGTCATTGCCTTTGCGGCCTGCGTCCAAGGCCGCTTTTGTGATGTCCGCTTTGACACTCTCAAGATTTGCGCAGATATCGTCAGGTGTCATGGTTTCAGATCTTTCAAAATCAGTACAGCCAGCTGTCAGACTGGCACATATTGCAGCGCGGCTTAATGCCGCAAGAGTAAACGCGTCAAGTCGACCAGCACCGTTTGCGCTCGCGCTGATGACGGATGAGCGCATTCCGGATATGGTCCGCGCCATAGAGAAGCTCCCGTCAGTACAGGGAAGCAGAGCGGCGATTATATTTCGCCATTACAATCACCCGGAGCGAAAGAAGTTTGCGCGACACCTTTGCGCATTAAGCCAGCAAAAGGGACATTTGTTCCTCGTGGCTGGTGATCCAGCACTTGGCCGCGATGTCTGTGCGGACGGACTTCATTTGCCCGGCTGGCAACTGACAGACGCCTTGATGGTCAGAGAGTCCAACCCACACATCATCCTGTCAGCTGCCTGTCACGATGAAATGGCCATTAAGGTTGCTACAGCCGCTAATGTGGACTGCTTGTTACTGTCGCCCGTTTTTGAAACAAAAAGTCATGCCAATAAAAAAACGCTGGGCACTGATCGATTCAAGGAACTTGCCTCAAGCACGGATATACCCACGCTGGCCTTGGGGGGGATAAATAATTACAATGCTGAGGAATTACGAGATACAGGGGCCGCAGGCATTGCCGCAATAAGCGCGCTCATTCCATCATCAGAACTTGATTGAGCTTTCAAAGATAATAGACGTTTTTTCTTCCTGGCCACCAAGTGAGTCTGGCTTGTCACTATCAACAAACTGCGCCGCAGCACCAAGGGTTACCCCCTGCTGGAAGACATAGGAAACACCGGCCTGCGCCAGTTCTGTTTCACGAAAGAAAGAGGGATCAAGAGGTGAAGCGGCATCACGGCTGGCGTCAGATGATCCGTACCCAAGCATGAAGCCCCATGGACCGGTCTCATAAGTTATGCCAGCATCAAATGCGAGATAGGCATCATCGTCACGCACATCGAGTCCCACATTGGTGTTCTTTACAGACCCGCCAAGCGTGAAGCCTTTTATCGCCACGTTCAGGCCAAGGGCATAGGACTGATAATCGTCAAATCCGGCAGGAGCATTCCCCACATCCTCAGAGGCCGTAATGTAACTCGCCCCAAGACCAAGGCGGATATCGTTTTCAGGGTCGCCGATACCACGCTCGAAATACAAGGCTGCTTCAACAACATCCCGCCATGACGAATTGCGCATCAAGGCTTGCCCGGCAGGGGCAGGGGCGCCACCTGTTACAGGCGCGCATAATTCCTCGTCGCACTCTTTCAATTCGGGGGAGTAGGAGACGCCAACCTGAAGACCGCCAATAATACCGCCGAGAAAATTCGCTGGCGGCATATAGGTCAGTTTCGTAGAATAACCGGAAAAATCATTCACTGTCTGAATGTCATTGAGATTGGAAAGATCGCTCTTCCAGTCGTTTACACCAATCGCCCTGAAAACGGTCGGTGATGTAACCGCGAGCTGGCTGGCAATACCATTATCACGACCGATAGATATCTCACCAAACCCGCCCTTCAAATAGGCATAGGCGCTTTGCAAAAAGGCATCGCCTTCAAGCGGACCAACACCCCTTGACCCACCGGAAAGAAGTCCTGAATATCGACCGCCCGCCCAATACTGCTGCGGCATGTCACCATCAACACGCGCCTCCAGGACGCCGCCAAGCTCCAGACCACTGTCGAAAATGCGAGAAGATTCAACTTTCAGTCGGGCATCCGCATCCGCTTCAAATTCACCATCAACGCTGCCCGCAACGGCGGTAATCTCTCCGCTAACCTCGACGCTTGTGTCTTCCTGGGCGATGGCAGAACTGAAAAAAACCAGAGCACAGCAGGTTGTAAGCAGTGCAGACGCAAGTCTGCCTGTTTTCTCAAGACCAAGGTGTTTATTAGAGCATTCGTGCATCTGGTAAAAAGCTGTTCAGCATCCTCTTGTCGCAGCACTCTTCAGCCGCAGATTTGGTCTCTCGTAAAATTAACGCCACTTAAAATTATGCAATAATTAACGTATGTTAGCTTGTAACATCTACATTCTATTGCGTACGTTCTCCATGAACGAATAAAGGCGTGATGCGTTTTCCGGTCAACAGATTTTGAGTCGAAGTATTTGAGTAATCCGTCCATTGTGATAGTAAAGTCACGAATGGTTAACCGAACCAGCGATTTTCTAGGGAGTTGAGGCATTATGAAGCCTGAAACGAAACGTTTATGTAAGATTTTGGGAATGGCCTGTGGCGCCGCCATCCTTGCCGCATGTGCAAGCAACAACAACGCAGCCGAGACCAGCCGCAATGCCGCTTTGCCATCCTATTCGCTGGACAATCGCTCCGGCGCAGTGACCAGCGTTAACAGGTATCTCTGGTCTGCATCGCTTGAAACACTGAACTTCATGCCGGTTTTTTCTGCGGACCCGATTGGCGGGATCATTATTACAGACTGGTTTGCCAATCCGAATGTGCCAAATGAGCGCCTCAAGGCAAATATATACATTCTTGACACAACGCTTCGTGCCGATGCGCTGCGCGTCTCCGTGTTCAAACAGCAATATACAGGCGCAGGCTGGCAGGACGCCCCTGTAAATCCGGCCACAGCCCGTGAGATTGAAAATGCTATTATGACAAGAGCGCGCCAGTTGCGACTTAACAGCGTCGGCTAGTAATTCACGCCGTTTGACGGTACGCGAAACGCCCGTTCGTCAGACGGGCGTTTTGTTATTTTAGAACCACAGGATCAGCCAGATGGCACGATATAATCCGAAAGAAGCAGAACCCAAATGGCGCAAGGCCTGGGAAGAAACAGACGCGTTCAGAGCGGAGGAAGACACCTCTAAACCTAAATATTTCGTCCTCGAAATGTTCCCGTACCCATCAGGCCGAATCCATATTGGACATGTCCGTAATTATGCCATGGGTGATGTGATCGCCCGGTATAAAAAAGCGCAAGGACATAACGTCCTGCACCCCATGGGCTGGGATGCTTTCGGGATGCCGGCCGAAAATGCAGCCATGGAGAGCGGCGGACATCCGCGCACCTGGACCTACAATAATATTGCCATCATGCGTGACCAGCTCAAACGCATGGGACTCGCCATTGACTGGAGCCGTGAATTCGCAACCTCTGACCCCGACTATTATGTCCATGAACAACGAATGTTCCTGGATTTCTGGGAGCGAGGCTTCATCCACCGCAAGGAAAGTATGGTAAACTGGGATCCGGTTGACCAGACCGTCCTCGCCAATGAGCAAGTGATCGATGGAAAGGGGTGGCGCTCAGGCGCGCCAGTTGAGCGACGCACGCTGTCGCAATGGTTCTTCAGAATTACGGACCGCGCGGAAGACCTGCTGGCAGCGCTGGACGACGGTCGTCTGGGGAGTTGGCCAGAGAATGTCGTCAGCATGCAACGCAACTGGATTGGCAAATCCAAGGGGCTCAGAATGTCCTTCCAGGCTGCTGACGAAGCGCCGGAAAAGTTTCAGAATATCGAAATCTATACGACACGGCCGGATACTTTATATGGCGCCTCTTTCCTTGGCGTCTCACCGGATCATCCGCTGGCAAAACATTACGCCGATGCCGATCCTGAACTACAGGCTTTTATTGCCGACTGTCAGAAAACCGGCACATCCGAACAGGCCATCGAGAAAGCCGAAAAGAAGGGCTACCGGCTACCACTGGAAATGAAGCACCCGGTCAAAGAGGGAGAAACGCTGCCTGTTTTCGTGGCCAACTTCATTTTGATGCAATACGGCACTGGTGCGATTTTTGGCTGTCCTGCCCACGACCAGCGCGACCTCGATTTTGCCCGTAAATATGATCTGGATGTAACACCGGTTGTGCTGCCACCTGATGCAGATCAGAAGACGTTCGAGATCGAGACTGAAGCCTATGTCGGCCCTGGTACGATGTTCAATTCCGGTTTTCTTGATGGATTGCGCTGGGAAGAAGCCCTGCCAAAAATGATCGAGCATATTGAAAGTCAGAACGCCGGAGAGGGGACAACCAACTATCGCCTGCGCGATTGGGGCATTTCGCGGCAACGCTATTGGGGATGCCCAATTCCAGCTATACACTGTGAAAAATGCGGTGTCGTTCCGGTACCAAAACAGGACCTTCCTGTTGCCCTGCCTGACGAAGCCGACTTCTCCGAACCCGGAAATCCATTAGACAGACATCCCACATGGAAACATGTGGACTGCCCGAAATGCGGCGCGGCGGCGCGGCGTGAAACAGACACATTCGATACATTCGTGGATTCATCATGGTATTTTGCGCGGTTTGCAGCGCCGACACCAGACAGCCCCACCAACAAGGACATGGCTGACTACTGGCTGCCGGTAGATCAGTATATTGGCGGTATTGAACATGCGATTCTTCATCTTCTTTATGCGCGATATTTCACACGCAATATGAAGGACTGTGACTATCTCTCTGTTGAAGAGCCATTCCGTAACCTCTTCACACAAGGCATGGTCGTACACGCAACCTATCTTGATAGCGATGAGAGTAAACCGCTCAAGGACCGGTGGCTGTTTCCAGAGCAGGTCATACTGAAAGGCGACAGCGCTACCCACGCTGAGACTGGCAATACTGTAAAAATTGGCGGCATCGAGAAGATGTCCAAGTCCAAGAAGAATGTTGTATCACCAGAAGAAATTGCCAACACTTATGGCGCAGATGCGGCCCGGTGGTTCATGCTCTCAGACTCGCCGCCAGAGCGCGATGTGGAATGGAGTGAAGCCGGTGTTGAAGGAGCCTGGAAACTGGTCAATCGTATCTGGGATACCTGCGAGCAGGCGGGCAGCATTCTGCGTGAGCCGCATCTTGGTAACCTTTCTGCTGACATGCCCGAAGCTGACATGGCCTTGCGTCGCCTGACCCACGGCACAGTTGCCAATGTGACTGAAGACATTGAAAATTTTCGCTTCAACAAGGCAATTGCCCGCCTTTACGAATATATCAATGCCGCCCGGAAGTCTGTTTCCGGGGACACCGTTTCAGCGCCGGTCAAGGCAGAAGCCCTGTCTGCTCTGGCGCGCCTGATCTCTCCGTTCATCCCTCATGTTGCAGAAGAGTGCTGGGAGCATCTTGGCGGTGAGGGCATGGTTTGCCACGCCCCGTGGCCAAAGGCTGATCAAAGCCTTCTCGTAGCCAAAACGATCATACTTCCCATCCAAGTGAATGGTAAGAGAAGGGGTAAAATTTCTGTGCCGGCAGAAGCGACAGAACAAGAAGTGAAGGAACTGGCCTTGTCCGATGAGGCCATTCAGCGGCATATTGATGGCAAGGAGATACGCAAGTTCATCGTTGTGCCCGGGCGTATCATCAATATCGTCGTATAAGCGGTCCTGCAGGAGAGACAAGGTAAATGATCCGTAAACATCTCAAAATGATCTGCACCAGCGCAGCGCTTGTGATATCTGCACCCTTTCTGTCCGCTTGCGGCTTCACCCCTCTTTATGCTGACAATGATCAGGAATTGACCCGCTCTCTGGCAGAAGTGAATATTCTCCCCATTCGCGAGCCAGAGACCGCAAGCTATGTTCTTGAAAACGAATTGCGTGATTTTTCCAGCAGAACCGCAGCAACCCGGTATGACCTACAGGTCGGGCTCAGGGAGAACCGAAAGTCCGTCTCCGTTACCGGAAATGCGCAGACCGCGCGTTTCGAATACACGTTACTTGGTACTTATACGCTAACAGATAATGAGACAGGCCAGCGCTACCGGAATTCGAAATCTGTTATTACCAGTTACGGCATTGTGCCATCACAATATGCGTCGCTGGTTGCGCAGGAAGATGCTAGCCGTAAAGCAGCGATAGAACTGGCACAACAAATCGAGTTTGACCTCGTCTTCTATTTCAAAGGTCAGATTGAAGGCACTCAGGTCGAAGCCGGTCAGGAATTCGAGGAACAGACGCAACAGGAGACTCTCCAAGAGCGACAAATACAGGAAATTCTTGGGGAAGATTTTGAGCGCAATTAAGCCGAAAGATGTCTCTGCTTTTCTGAAGAAGCGCAATCCCAGCTACAAGGCTGTATTGATATATGGACCAGATGGCGGCGCTGTTCGGGAACGCTCGAATGTTCTGGCCCGCCAGGTCGTCAAAGACCTGTCTGATCCCTTTAGCTTTATCGAGCTGTCTGAAGCAGACCTCAAGGAAACACCCTCGCGCCTAGTCGATGAGGCCGCAGCATTCTCTTTTGCCGGTGGCGAGCGGGTCGTCAGGGTCACCGGCTCAGGCGAGACAGTTACCTCATCAGCCAGGCTTTTGCTGAATGCTCTCGAAGCCGGAACATTCGAACCAAATGCGCTTACCCTGATAGAGGCTGGCGAGTTGCGCAAGACTTCCGGGCTGCGGAAACTGTTTGAAGGCAGTAACAAAGTGGCAGCCATCGCCTGCTATGAAGATAATATTATCGATTTGCGCGAGTTGATTTCGCAAGCCCTGCAGGAAGAAGATCTGACCATATCCCGCGATGGGCTTGAGTTCCTCGCGGCAAGCCTGGGTCAGGATCGCGGTGTCAGTCGCGCCGAAATAGAAAAAATTATTCTTTACAAAGACACCAAAGATCAGCGCAGCGAGAAAGCAGAAGTCTCGCTCTTAGACGTTCAGGCCTGCCTTGCGGATGCAACACAAGACACCACTTTCGACATAGCTTCATTCAGCGCGGCCGGCGAGCCAGCAAAACTCTCAGCAGCACTACAGCGTGCTGTGACGGCAGGAACGTCTCCGATCATGATACTGATCTTTCTGCAACGACACTTCGCGCGGCTATACACAGTACAATCACTTATTGGTGGTGGTATGGCTAAAGATGCGGCGATGAAAAAGCTTCGGCCACCGATTTTTTTTGCTGAACAACGTAATTTTGAAAATCAACTTCGCAAATGGCCTCTGCCACGTCTTGAAAAAGCTGTCGCCGACCTTCTGGAAACAGAACACGCCTCCAAGAGAACCGGTGCACCGCAGCAAGAGCTCATAGAGCGCGCAGCCCTGCGCCTTGCAGTTATGGCAAAATAGCCACACTTGGGGCTTTCTATATTTCCTTAATTGACACGACCGCTTCTCAGGCGTAGCGGGAATGCACAACTATAATTTATGGATGATCAGGCAAATGAATAAGCCAGTGGTAAAAATACGACCAGAATGCGCAGGACTCACGTCCCCGCGCTCATTCTGTTTACCGGCTCGTTCCTGGCCCGCGCTTTAGGTTTCTATTCCGAATACCTGCATCGCCCCTCCGAGCCCACCGCTCAGGAGGGTTTTTTTATCTCTCCTTCAAGAGCCTCAGTTAAGATTTAAGAGATTTGAGATGACCGAGAGAGAAACTAAACTGACAACAGAACTGCGTGACAATGCAGACATTGATGAAAGCCAGATCGGTAAACCTATGAGTTGGCGGAAAGAGTTTTCCAGCCTGTTATTGCTTGGCTTTCCACTGGCCCTTACACAGCTCGTACAATTTTCAATAAGCACTATCGACTTGCTGATGATTGGGCAGCTAGGAGCCGAAGCGCTTGCGTCTGCCTCGCTTGGGCTTGCGATATTCTATGCAACCTGGCTGGTCGGCTTTGGGCCGATGATGGCCGTGACGCCTCTGGTGTCACAAACCCTTGGTGCCGACCCGAACAATACACGTGATGTCCGTATTTCTGTCCGTATGGGATTATGGGCCATCATTATCACCTTCCCGATGATGTTCGTGATCTACTTTTTTTCGGCTGACATTGCGTTGATGCTGGGGCAAGCACCGCATATTTCAGAGGCCGCCGGCAATTACATTCTGGCACTCGCGCCAGGGATGCCTTTTGCGCTGGGCGTCTTCATGCTGAGGAATTTTCTTGCGGCTATAGACCGTACGCGCGTTCCTCTTGCCGTTATCATTATCGTGACCCTGCTTAATACACTGCTGAACTGGATTCTTATATATGGTAATTGGGGTGCGCCAGCCTGGGGGCTGGTCGGTGCCGGCATTGCCTCATCACTTTCCCATATCGTTGGCTTCCTTCTACTAACGGCATATATCCAATGGGATTCACGCGGGCGTGAGTTTGAGCTGTTTGATAATTTTTTTCGACTGCACACAGAACGCCTGAGAGAAATATTCAAATTAGGACTGCCCATAAGCGTTACTTTTGGCTTTGAGGTCATGCTGTTCAATGTGGCGGTATTCCTGATGGGTTTGATCGGTGTTTACGAGCAAGCTGCTTATCAGTCCGCGCTGAATGTTGCCGCATTGGCCTTTATGATGCCGCTTGGCTTTTCAATGGCTGGTTGTGTGCGTGTTGGTCTTGCTGCGGGCGCAAAGGATCAGAAAGGCATACGCAAAGCAGCCGGCGCGACAATCGCCGTGTGCCTGATTGCGATCATGAGTGTTGCTGTCTTTGTTGTGCTTTTCCCACGTGAGATTGCACGATTTTATCTTGATGCGGATGAGGGGGCTAATACGGAAGTACTCCGCCTTATCGCATCCTTCCTGCCTATCGCAGCTGCATTCATGTTCTTTGACGGCATTCAGGTTGCCGCAGGACAGGTCTTACGCGGGCTTAAAGACGTCAATAGCCCGATGTACTTAACAGGGATCAGTTACTGGCTGATCGGATTTCCTGTCTCTGTATATTTTGGTCTTTACACGCCCGTTGGGGCTATAGGTGTCTGGTGGGGATTGCTTGCCGGCCTAGCGGCGGCATCAATTCTGCTAGGTGGCAGACTGCTCTACCTACTCGCGAATCCAGAGGAGCAGCCGGGCTAATGGACATAAGATAGGAGCAGGGCATAGCACAGCCCTGCGTGTTTTATTGAGCCATCACAGTTTCAAGCGCCTCTAGGCACTTGCTGACATTTGCTTCACTCGCCCCATGCCCCATTAAACCAATTCGCCAGACCTTGCCGGCAAGAGCGCCCAGCCCTGCCCCGATCTCAAGCTGATGATCATTGAGCAGTTTTTTTCTTATATCCGCTTCACTAGACTGCAGGTGATCTGGTATCAACACGCTATTCAGCTGCGGGAGTCTGTATGGCGGCTCAACCAGATATTCGATACCCAGCTTTCCCAATCCCTGATGTAATTGCTGGTGCAGGCGCTGGTGCCTTTCCCAAGAGGCTTCGAGTCCTTCTTCATGTAAAATCACCAAGCTCTCATGCAGACCATACATGGCGTTAACAGGTGCCGTGTGGTGATAGGCACGCCCACCGTCTCCGTCCCAATAACCAAGTACGAGGTTGAGATCCAGGAACCAGCTTTGTACTTTCGTCTTCCGGTTACGGATTTTATCAAGCGCCTTCTCTGAAAAACTGACGGGAGACAGGCCCGGCGGCGCTGACAGGCATTTCTGGCTACCCGAATAGATGGCATCAATACCCCACGCATCAACTTCCAACGGGATGCCGCCCAGTGTTGTGACAGCATCAACTATCGTCAGGCAGGCATGCTCACGAGCAAGGGAACATAACGTCTCTGCGTCAGATCGGACACCCGTGGATGTCTCAGAATGAACAAAGCCAACAGCAACAGCATCAGGATTTTCCCGCAATACGTCTTCGAGTTTACTAACTGATACCGGCTTGCCCCAATCATCCTCTACCGCAATCGGCACGCCGCCAGCACGCTCAATATTCTCCTTCATGCGACCGCCGAAAACACCATTGATACAAACAATTACCTTATCACCCGGCTCAACAATATTGACGACACAGGTCTCCATTCCTGCGGATCCTGGCGCAGAAACGGGGAAAGTGACATCGTTCTCTGTACGGAAGGCATATCTCAGAAGGGCCTTTATTTCGTCCATCAGATCGACAAATTGAGGGTCAAGATGACCAATAGTCTGGCGCGCCTGCGCAGTTAGCACACGCGGCGACACATCTGACGGGCCAGGGCCCATCAGGGTTTTCGCTGTAGGCTCAAAAGTCTTGAAACGAACGGACATCAATCTCTCCAGATTACACAGATACATTCATCAGGCGGCGACACACTTCATCAAGCTGATCCAGAGACCGGTAATCAATGAAAAGTTTGCCACCCTTTTTGCCTTTGTGCTCAATGCCAACATCCAGACCAAGCGCTTCCGCAAGGTCGCGCTCCAAAGCACGTGTGTCGGCGTCTTTCTTTGAGGTTGAAGGCTTATCTTTCTTCCCGGATCTGGAAGGATCGCTTTCAGCGCGATCCTTGCCAAGAGGCTGTTTGGCCAACTTCTCTGTCTGGCGTACGGATAGTCCTTTTTTGACAATCTGTTCTGCAATTGTTTGCGGGCTTTCACTTGCCAGAAGCGCGCGCGCATGCCCCATAGAAAGCGCGCCTTCGCGCACCATCAATCGCACACTTTCCGGCAACTTCAAAAGACGCATCATGTTGGCAACATGGCTCCGGCTTTTCCCGACAGCGTCAGCTATCTCATTTTGATTGCGCGTATGAGCTTCGCCCAGATGAGCGTAGGCCTCCGCTTCCTCCATCGGATTCAGATCAACACGTTGCAGATTTTCGATAAGTGCGATCTCGGCGGTTTCCGCATCAGAAAATATACGGATAATAACTGGCACCTCATGCAGTTTCGCCCTTTGTGCAGCCCGCCAGCGACGCTCCCCTGCTACGATACGGTATTTATTTGGCTCATCATCATCTGGGCGAACCAGAATAGGCTGCAACATACCTTTCTCGCTTATTGAGGCAGCCAATTCATCAATAGCCTCATCGGAGAATGTCTTTCTGGGCTGTTTCGGATCAGGAATAATAAATTCGATGGGCAATTTCTCCTGCACGCCAGCAGCAGGGACCGCATCTCTCGCGTGCGGCGTTGCCTCGCCGAGCAATACATCAAGCCCCCGCCCCAAACCTTTCTTGGCCATCTCTACCTCCTACGCAGCGCGCTCGCGCTGAATTACTTCACTTGCAAGCCTGAGATACGCCTGACTGCCAGTACATTTCAGGTCATAAAGAAGCGCAGGCTTCCCATGTGATGGCGCTTCGGAAATACGCACATTTCTCGGGATCGCCGTCTGATAAACCTTGGCCCCCATATGTGAGCGCACGTCGTCCTCAACCTGTTGCGAGAGATTATTGCGCCGGTCATACATGGTCAGCACAATCCCCTGCAATTCCAGGCCAGGGTTTATCCTCTCGCGCACTTTGTCGATCGTTCTGAGAATTTGGGACAATCCCTCGAGGGCAAAAAATTCACATTGCAATGGCACAATGACGGCATCTGAAGCAGCCATCGCATTTATCGTCAGTAGACTGAGGGATGGTGGGCAATCAATCATGATATAGGTGATGTCGGGACTGATCTGAATGAAGCGACTTATTGCTCTTGAAAGACAGAAATGCCGATCTTGTTCGTCGATCAGTTCTATCTCAGCGCCCGCAAGATTGACCCCAGCAGGTGCTACACTCAACCTTGGGACTTTCGTTGCCTGAACGGCATCGGCCAGAGCAGCATCGCCCATGATTACATCATAAGTCGTTGTCTCGCGTCGGCTACCATCAATGCCAAGCCCGGTTGAGGCATTACCCTGAGGGTCAAGATCAATAATGAGAACTTTCTCCCCGACGGCAGCCAATGCCGTGCCGAGATTGATAGCTGTAGTTGTTTTTCCGACGCCACCCTTCTGGTTGGCGACAGAAAGAACCCTTACACCACCGGTATGGCCAGTCTTTGAAGAAAACTTGTTTTCAGGCACGTGACAGGTTCCTGATCTCCAGTATGGCCGCTGCCTCATGTGTCTGGCTTTTATGGCTGGAAACGTCCATCAGCCAGTTAACCTGCGCAGCTTCGATCTCTTCTTGCGCCTTTTCGCCCTTGAGGAAAAGACAAATCGATCTCTTGTGCATAAATCTCGCACTATAATCGAGTAATCTGTCGAGCCCTGCCAGAGCACGTGCCGTAATAATATCTGCTTTCGCAGGCTTTTTGATGTCCTCAATGCGCTGATTGAGTATCGTGACATTTGTCAGCCCAAGCGCCGCAACCACCTCACGCAGGAAAGCACATTTCTTCGAAATGCTCTCAACAAGATAATAATGTTGATGTGACCGTGTATGATCATGGGCACACAGAATTGCCAGGAAAAGACCGGGGAAACCTGCCCCGCTGCCAAAATCCATAACAACTTTCGCGTCACCCGGCATGAGGGGCAAAAGCTGAGCAGAGTCCAGGTAGTGACGCGACCACCTGTCACTTATTGTAGACTTCGCAACAAGATTCAGCCGGCCCGTCCAAGCGACAAACATACTGTCAAAAATTTCAATCATCTCGCGTGTTTCACGTGAAATATTACACGTCGCCAGGAATTCACTTGAATCGAAAGCTGCGTCACCCATGATTATGACGTTTTCCGATGGAAGATTTCTTCATTGTCGCCAATAACAGAGCCAGCGCCGCGGGCGTTACTCCTTCAATTCGACCTGCCTGTCCGATTGTTTGGGGCCTTGCAGCAACAAGCTTCTGCCGCACTTCATTGGATAGACCTGTCACCATCTCATAAGAAAAATCGGATGGAATCTTCAGTTTTTCATCTTTTCTGAAGGCTACAATATCCGCCTTCTGCCGATCCATATATCCAGCATAAGTGGCATCAATTTCAAGTTGCTCGACAATATCTGGGGGCCAGCTTCCAAGTTCAGGCCAGACTGCCGTTAACTTTTCAGCATCAAGGTCGGGATAGGCAAGATACTCCAAAACGCTTCGTTTGCGCCCATCCTGATTCACTTTGATTCCGTGCTTTGCTGCTTCATTGGGCGTCATCAACGTGCCCGATGCCCATGCCCGTGCTTCTATGAGCTGGTTCTGTTTCACGTGAAACATCTCTTCACGCTTGCCGTCAAAGCATCCAAGCCTGATACCCAATGGTGTCAGTCGTTGATCCGCATTATCCGAACGAAGGGATAACCTGTACTCAGCTCGTGATGTGAACATGCGATAGGGTTCTGTGACGCCTTTCGTTACAAGGTCGTCGATCATGACGCCAATATAGGCCTCAGACCGATCAAGCGTGAATAAGTCATCACCCGAAACACAAAGCGCGGCATTCAAACCAGCCATAAGGCCCTGTGCCCCTGCCTCTTCGTATCCAGTAGTGCCATTGATTTGGCCGGCAAGGTATAAGCCCGGCAAGGACTTTACCTGTAGGGCAAGTGTCAGTTCTCTCGGATCCACGTAATCATATTCAATCGCGTAGCCATGACGCACGATACGCGCACGCTCCAGGCCGGGAATAGACTCCAAAAACGCGGCCTGAACATCCTCCGGTAATGAGGTCGAAATACCATTTGGATAGACCAGATCATCGGTCAGGCCCTCAGGCTCGAGAAAAATCTGATGGCTCTGCCGTTCTGCAAAGCGCATGATTTTATCCTCGATAGATGGACAATACCTCGGACCACGCCCGGCGATATTTCCACTATAGACAGCGGATTTTTTTATATTTTCAGCGATTATGTCATGCGTCTTTTGCGTAGTGTGCGTGATGCCACATGAAATCTGCTGGACAGTAATCTTTGAATTCAGGAAAGAAAACGGCACAGGTCGCTCATCAGCGGGTTGCATTTCCAGACTTTGCCAATCAATGGTCCGACCATCCAAACGGGCAGGTGTGCCCGTTTTCAACCGTCCCATTTTCAGATTCAATCCATACAGTCTGTCTGAAAGTCCGATTGCGGGTTTCTCATCAACCCGGCCAGCCGGTATCCGCTTTTCACCAATATGGATCATACCTTTGAGAAAAGTGCCGGTCGTTAATACAACCGATGCAGCGCGGATATGTTCTCCGCCTTCTGTAACGACACCGGTGCAGCGGCCCTTCTCCACGATAAGGTCTTCGATGGCATAGGCCCTGATGACCAGATTTTCCTGTCCGGCCAGCGCTTCTTGCATATGCTTTCTGTAAAGCGCTCTATCGGCCTGTGCTCTAGGGCCCCGAACCGCTGGACCCTTGGATTTATTGAGCATTCTGAACTGAATACCGGACTGGTCGATTATCTCGCCCATCAGACCGCCCAAGGCATCGATCTCACGAACGAGGTGCCCTTTACCCAGTCCCCCGATCGCTGGATTGCATGACATTTCACCGATTGTCTCAAGCTTATGCGTTGCCAGCAATGTCCTTGCACCAAGGCGCGCAGATGCGGATGCCGCTTCACAGCCGGCATGTCCGCCGCCGATAACAATCACATCGTAATCAAAAGAGGTCACCATTAAGCCCACACAGGAGAATTTCGACCCCTATGTGGCGACATGTTTCACGTGAAACAAGTCTTACTTTCCGATGCAGAAAGATGAGAATATCTCACCTAGAACATCCTCAACATCGACCATACCCGTTATCGACCCAAGATGCCGCATAGCAAGCCTCACATCTTCTGCTGCCAGTTCAGGTTGCTCAACGACATAATTGAGTGATCTTTGCAGAGACTGCCTCGCCTCCTGCACCGCATGGATATGCCTCGCTCGTGTCAGGCGTGGTTCTTCAATACTGCCACAAAGCTCCGCAATGACTGCTTCTAGGTGGAGTATAAAAGGCTTCACACCATCACCTGTTTTCGTTGATATGGCAAAGTGCTTGTGATGCTCAATATTGCATCCAATATCAGAAGCAGAAGCCAAATCAGCCTTGGTAATTAAAACAACATCGCCTGGGCCCAGATCCCGAAGGATACTCAATCTCAGTTGATTCTCCACACTACCGTCAATAAGGCATATGCGCAGATCAGCATTGGCTGCCCGCTGGCGCGCCCGCCGCATTCCTTCTTCTTCTATCCTATCTGCGCTTTGTGATCTCAACCCTGCAGTATCAACCATGCTAACTGGCACGCCCTTGATGTCCAGACGCACCTCAATCAAGTCCCTTGTGGTGCCGGGTATGTCTGAGACTATGGCAACCTCACTCCCGGCCAAATAATTCAAGAGCGATGACTTCCCGGCATTAGGCGCGCCAATAAGGACCACGCTGACGCCCTCTCTTACACGCCGCGCCTTCTTGCCCTCCTCCAGATAGAACGAAAGTTCCTGAATAAATTTTCTGATAACGGGGACGGCTGTATTTTCAATATCAACAGGAACATCTTCTTCGTCCGGGAAATCTATTCCAGCCTCGAGAGGCGCCAGACAGCCCAGTAATTGTTGATACCAATTCATAGCCAAGGCAGAGAGTCGGCCATCTACCTGCTGCAAAGCCTGTTGTTTTTGATGGATTGTTTCGGCATCGATAAGATCTGCTAGGGCCTCTGATTGCGCCAGGTCAATCTTGCCATTTCTGAAGGCCCGCATGGTGAACTCACCGGGTTCTGCTGGCCTCAAACCAGATCCCGACAAGGCCCTCATCATTTCATCTATTACAGCGCGAGAGCCATGGACCTGCATTTCAGCCATGTCCTCACCGGTGAAGCTCGCTGGTCCTGCAAACCAGAAAACAATCCCACTATCGATCAGCTTCGTGCTTTTAGGATCAGTTAGTCTGGAAAAGCTGACCTCTCGAGCCGGCAACTTTTTACCACTGAATAATTCAAGCGTCCCGCTCGCTCCCGGACCGCTGATCCGGAAGACAGCAACGCCAGCTTTGCCCGCGCCGGATGACAGCGCAAAGATTGTATCATTTTCCATCCGGCTTCGTAGCGGCTGCCATCAATCCTGAAAACATTTTCTGCATATTATCGACGCCAGTACCGCCCATTTGCATCAGCCGATCAAAGTATTTCTGGGGGTCAGATAACGTATCAATTTCTTCCCTGACACGTTCTTCGAGGCTGTTTACCAACAACTCATTCACAGGCTTGACGTTTGGCAAGCCAAAAAATGTCCGTGCCTCTTCTGGTGTACAATCAACATTTATCGTTAGTTTCATGAAATGCTCCTCAAACATACTTTGGCCCAACCATAGATGCATTTGAGCCTCGATGTCATATCATCAGTTATGAAAACCCAAAGCCAACGAAAAGTATCATTTTTTTTGCGAAATAATCCATATTTTTAATGGCTTACACCTCAATAAGGCAAAGAGAAAATGCAACGTCTGATTATCGTTATTGGGGTGCTCATATTTAGCGTCTGGCTGAATAATAACTCCCTCCTGGCGACTAAACCACAAAACGCTCCTCAATTAATTGCGCATCGCGGCGTGCACCAGAATTTCTTTAACGAGGGACTTACGAACGAAAGTTGCACTGCAGAGATGATCTACCCACCCGAGCATGATTTTATCGAAAATACAGTGCCGTCGATTCAAGCTGCGATTGACGCTGGAGCCGCGGTGAATGAGATCGATGTACAACGCACAAAAGACGGTCACTTTGCCGTTTTCCACGATCACACACTGGATTGCCGGACAGAAGCTTCTGGGTATATCCGTAATTACACCCTAGCCGAACTCAAGCAGCTGGACCCTGGATACGGTTATACTTCTGATAGCGGTCGAACCTATCCTTTCAGAGGAAAATATATCGGTGCAATTCCTTCCCTGAGGGAAATTATGGATCAGTTTCCTGAGCATACTTTTATTCTGAATCTGAAGAGTAATAAGCCAGAGGATGCGATAGCCCTACTCAGCACCATGTCCGAAAATCCAAAGTGGGATGAAAGGATCATGGCAATCATCAGTGGCAGGAGAGCTGTTGAGCAAATTCGTACTCAACAGTCAGAAATACGTTCGGCCAGCCGGCATACAGGCCAACAATGCCTGAAACACTTTATGCTCACCGGATGGAGCGGCTTTATTCCGGATACCTGCCATAATACTGTTTTTGCAGTGCCGATGAATTACCGTCATCTGACATGGGGCTGGCCCTATAGGCTGACAGCCAGGCTAAAATCGGTGAATACACCGGTTATCGTACTTGGTCCCTTCGAAAGGGGCGATCCTGGGACTACCGGTGTCAATCACTACAAAGAATTCGAGGCCTTACCTCAACATCTTGATGCTTATATCATGACCGACCGAATTGATCTGATAGGGCCACTAATTCCTCAGCAATCAGGTATTCATTGAGTCAAAGAAATCAGAATTGGTCTTCGTCTGACGAAGTTTATCCAGCAGGAATTCGATCGCATCTGTTGTGCCCATGGGAGAGAGAATTCTTCGCAGCACGAAGATTTTCTGCAAGTCATGCGGGGCAATGAGGAGATCTTCCTTACGGGTACCAGATTTCGCAATATCGATTGACGGCCAGGTTCGCTTGTCTGCAACCTTGCGATCAAGAACAATCTCGGAGTTACCAGTGCCCTTGAATTCCTCGAACACGACTTCGTCCATCTTGGACCCGGTATCAATCAGTGCCGTTGCAATGATCGTCAGTGAGCCACCCTCTTCAATATTACGCGCAGCACCAAAGAAACGCTTTGGTCTTTGCAGCGCGTTGGCGTCCACCCCACCTGTCAACACTTTACCAGATGATGGAATCACTGTGTTATAGGCACGTCCAAGACGTGTAATTGAGTCCAGCAGGATCACAACATCACGCCCATGCTCAACAAGACGTTTCGCTTTTTCAATCACCATTTCAGAAACTGCAACATGCCGTGTTGCCGGCTCATCAAATGTAGACGATACGACTTCGCCCTTAACTGACCGCTGCATATCCGTCACTTCTTCAGGCCGCTCATCAATAAGCAGAACAATCAAATAGCATTCTGGATGATTTGCAGTGATGGAATGTGCAATATTTTGCAGCAGAACAGTTTTACCCGTACGCGGCGGTGCAACAATCAGCGCTCGCTGACCCTTGCCCAATGGTGCGACAAGATCAATGACACGGGAGGAAAGGTCTTTACCTTCCTTCTTTTCGACTTCCATGTGCAAGCGCTGATCCGGGTATAAGGGTGTCAGGTTGTCAAAATGGACTTTGTGTCGCGCTTTCTCGGGGTCTTCAAAATTTATCGTCCCGACCTTTGTCAGCGCAAAGTATCGCTCGCCATCTTTGGGACTGCGAATTTCCCCGATCACTGTGTCACCAGTTTTCAGTGAAAATTTGCGTATCTGTGTGGGTGAGACATAAATATCATCGGGACCCGCCAGGTAATTTGCTTCAGGTGACCGCAAAAATCCAAACCCGTCTGGCAATACTTCCAGCACACCAACGCCAGTTATTTCGCATTCATTCTCTGCAAGCTCTTTGAGTATGGCAAACAACATGTCCTGTTTGCGTTTGGCTGAAGCGTTTTCGACGCCAACCTGTTCGGCAAATTCAAGAAGGGAAGCAGCGGACTTTTCTTTAAGCTCTTCGAGCGTAATTTTTTCGGGAATCATGGATTTGCCTGAATCTGTATGCACGGGGAATTATTTATAATTCCGGCATGTAGGAAAGACTGACGAATGCCAGCTGCTAGGCAATATGATCAGTTCAGCGATCCCGTCAAGTCATTTGCTTAGCGTTACAGACGGATTTAATCCTAAAACGGTTTCACAATCACCATGATAACGATCAAAATAAGGAGTACAAAGGGGACTTCATTGATGATCCGCCAGAACTTTTCTGTTCTGGGTCTGTTATCCACAGCAAATTTTTTAGCATTCGCTGCATAAAAACCATGAACACCAGAGATGCCGATCACGCAGAGAAATTTGGTAATAAACCAGGCCGAAGAGACATATCCCGGGATAGCCACAAGAAGCAGAATACCGAACACCCAGACAGCAATCATTGAAGGGTTCATAATTCCCTTCAGCAACCGCCGCTCCATAGTTTTGAAATACTCGGCAGCTTCACCGCCAGGCTTTGACTGGTGATGATAGATGAACAATCGCGGCAAATACATCATGCCCGCCATCCAGGCGATAACCGCAATCAGGTGGATTGATTTCAGCCAGTTATAATGAGTGAGGAGAAAATCCTGCATTATTTTATATCCGTAACAACATTTATATTTACTGGCGTATCAAGCTCACTAGCTCTGCTACATTCTCTGGCGGCGTATGTGGAACAAATCCATGTCCGAGATTAAACACATAAGGCTTCTCGGCAAAGACAAATAAAATTTTCTCCGCCGCAGCTCTCATTTTTTCACCCCCCTGAACAACTAGGAGCGGATCGAGCCCGCCTTGCAACGCTACATGTTCTGACAATTCCTCTACCGCCCAGACCGGATCACTTTCTGTCCCAAGGCCAATCGCATCAAAGCAGCCAGACACAGCATATTCCTTCACCTGATAGCCAGCCCCTTTCGGGAAAACAATAACTGGAACGTCAGGAAATTCGGCCTTTATCGCATTTGCAATTCGGCATGCAGGCCCCAGACAATAGGATCTCAAAAAATCAGCCGGCAAACCGCTCGCCCAGCTTTCAAAAAGCTGCACCGCATTTACACCAGCCCTGATCTGGTTTTTCAGATAGTTGATTGTTGCAGATTCAAGTTCTGAAATTAGAGCGTCAAAATTTCCTGGCTGTTCATACGCGTAGCTTCGAAACGAAGCCGGATCTTTAATGCCGCGCCCCCCAATCATATAAGTGGCAACTGTCCACGGTGCACCAGCAAATCCAATCAAAGCCTTATCTTCAGATAATTCGCGGCGACATATCCTGATAGTCTCCATAATCGGCGCCAACCCTTTCTCAAGACGGTCGTGAGAAAGATGGACCGGCTCGTCTATTAAGGCGGGTTTAAGGCGGGGACCTTCACCGGTTTCAAAAGAAAGCTCCTGCCCCATGAACATCGGCAGCAACAATATATCGGCAAAAAGAATAGCAGCATCAAGATCATATCGATCAATCGGTTGAAGTGTTACTTCGGCTGCCAATTCGGGATTAAAACAAAGGTTGAGAAAAGACCCGGCTTTAGCCCGTGTTGCCCGATATTCAGGAAGATATCTTCCTGCCTGACGCATGAACCATACTGGCTTTTGCCTGATAACTTCGCCTTTAACAGCTCGAATGAATGCTGACTGTGTCATACTCTCTTAACTTCCCGATGACTCCACCGCCACCCTCTAGAATCCTATTACTAAATAAATAATCAGACTCATAACCCTGTTGAAAATGTTGAGTATCAGCCTGACGAAAATAATCCAGATTTTTCCAACAGCTTTTCCGGCTGATTATAACGATGTTGAAGCTGTGGAAATCTGTGAGATATAAAGCCATACCAAGGTATTACCCGGATATGACTGTGGAGTATGCCTCGGAAAAATGGTCTGTTATGAATTGTGGATTAAGGATTTGGTAAGAAGTCTTTCCAAGTGGTTAACTCGAGAAAAGATGGAATTTGGGGACGAGTATGCCATGATGCAAAGACTTCTTCACGCACACCAATTCTGATCGAGTTATTCACAGAATGTCCACAACTGCATCATTAGCTTCCCGCAAGCCGCGAACATATTTTCACGTACATCTTGTTTCGGATTCAACGGGTGAGACACTAAACACTGTTCTTAAATCTGTCAGTTCAAGGTTTGATGCGGCAAAACCCCTTGAGCACGTTTCCTCGCTTGTGCGATCCAAAAAACAACTGAATCAGGTGTTGGCGCGGATTGAGAGTTCTCCAGGGCTTGTCATGTTCACGATTGTTGATCCTGAACTGCGGCGTCATCTGGAAGTCAAATGTGCAGAATTGCAGGTCCCTGCAATCTCCGTTCTTGATCCGTTGCTGAACGCTTTTGCTGACTATCTCGGACTTGAACAGACATTGCGAACAGGTGCTCAATATACTCTTGATGAAGATTATTTCCGACGTATTGGTGCATTGGATTATACATTGGCACATGATGATGGGCAGATGGTGTGGGATCTTGAGACGGCAGATGTGGTTCTTGTCGGTGTTAGCCGCACGTCCAAAACACCAACCTGCATGTATCTCGCTAATCGTGGATACAAAGCGGCGAATATTCCACTGGTGCCGACTCAAGAGCATCCTAAAGAACTGGAAACATTAAAGCATCCATTGGTTGTAGGATTAACAGCAGCGCCAGATCGCTTGGCGCAGATACGTGGGACACGGCTTAAAAACATATCGGCGCCCGATCACGCTGGTACCTATTCTGATCAGGATGAGATTCGAAAGGAAATCATAAAGGCAAAAAGGTTGTTTGCCCGGAAAGGATGGCCTGTCATCAATGTGACCAACAGATCGGTTGAAGAAACAGCAGCAGAAATTATTTCGCGCCTTTCTGCCAAACGAGCTGGCAAATGATAGCGTGTCCATTAATTCTAGCGTCAAAAAGCAAAGCGCGTAGGCAGCTTCTTGAAAATGCCGGAGTGTCCTTTGAGGTTGCCGACAGCCATGTGGATGAAGATAAGATCAAGCAAGAGATGTCAGGTTGCCCTCTGATTGAGATTGCAACTTCCCTTGCGCAGGCAAAAGCACTTGCAGTCAGTTCTTCGAACCCAAGCTCATATATAATTGGTGCTGATCAGATACTCGGTCTCAAAGGGGAGGGTTTTGATAAGCCAAAATCTATGGACGAAGCAACTGAACGGCTAAAACACTTTTCCAACAAAACACATGTTCTTCATACGAGTCTTTGTATTGCCAGGGAAAATACGATCATCTGGTCCTGTACCGATGTACCGGAATTGAAGATGCGTAAACTGACAGATGTGGAGATTTGCACTTATCTTGAATGTGCTGGCGAAAATGTACTCACGTCTGTTGGTGCCTATCAACTTGAGAGTTATGGTATTCAATTGTTCGAAGATATCAGGGGAAGTTACTTTTCTATTTTAGGGCTGCCTCTCCTGCCGTTATTGAGATTTCTTCAAAAAGAAAAGTTAACAGGGTTTTCCAATGAACGGCAGAACTAAAACTGCTGTCATCGGCGCACCCATCTCGCATTCATTGTCACCGCATATTCATGCTTTCTGGCGAGGTGCATATTCGGAAACTGGCTCGTGTGAAGCTATATATTGTCCGGATTTGGATAGTGCATTTCAGGATACTGTCAGGAACTTGCGTGATTTTGGCTATGCTGGCGCAAACGTAACGCTGCCGCATAAAGCGCGTGCTTGCAGGTATGCTGATGAATTATCCCCGACCGTAATGCAACTTGGTGTTGCAAATACACTTACATTCGCCAATGGCCTTACTTATGCTGAGAATACAGATGTATTTGGCTTTGAAGAATCGCTAAAACAAATAATAGAACCGGGCGATAAAAAGAATCTGGCGCTTGTTGTGGGTGCAGGTGGAGCTTCCCCGGCAGTTTGTCTTGCGCTGAAAAATATCGGATATAGAAAAGTCGTTGTAACGAATAGAACAGATAGAAAGGCCAGTGATCTGGCAGAAAAATTCTCTTTCATTTCAGCGACCTGTAGCTGGTCGGACAAAGAAAAAGTCCTAGTGGATGCAGATGTTGTCATAAACTGTTCTGCTATGGGGATGGCAAATTTCCCCGACCTCGAAATAGATTTTACGAATGCACAGGATTCATTAATTGCCGTCGATATCGTTTACACACCTGCACAAACTCACTTTCTTCATACGGCTCATCACAGGGGGCTAAGATATCAGAATGGACTGGGGATGCTTATGCATCAGGCTGTTCCTGGCTTCGAGAAGTGGTTCGGTAAAACGCCAGAGGTTACCGCAGAACTTGAGAGCATTCTGCTTGAGAGGTTGACAAATCCTGGAGCGGCACCTGTGTTGATCGGGCTTACGGGTTCAATAGGCATGGGGAAATCAACTGCAGCTAAAGTATTTGAAGAAGAAGGTGCATATATCTGGGATGCGGATAGTGGTGTTCACAGATTATACAGTGCAGGTGGTGGTGCTGTTCAGCCTATATCGGAAAAATTTCCGGGAACGGTGATTGGCGGGGCGGTGTCCCGAGATAAATTATCCAGCCATCTTGTTCAATACCCGGATGACTTTAAGGTCCTGGAGAAGATAGTACACCCCCTGGTTGGACGGGATCGGGCAGCGTTTATTGAACGAGCAATGGGGGACAACGCAAAGGCCATCGTTCTGGATATTCCCCTTCTTTTTGAAACAGGGCAGTCTTATGAATTTGATGAGATCGTCGTTGTTACTGCAGACCAAGATGTTCGCCGGGCACGTGTGCTTGAAAGACCCGGCATGACGGAAGAAAAACTTTCAGCTCTTATATCTCGCCAGATGCCCGAAGAAGAGAAGATATTTCTGGCAGATCATGTGGTCCGTACGGATGCAAGCCTTGCAGAAAGTGCACTGCAAATCCGGCATATTTACAGGGATATTCTGGAAAAATACCAATAGGAGACATCATAGTCTGGCTTGTGGCTGAAGCCGAATGGTGCTGCTCTGCGAGTATGAGGCAAATTGTATTTGATACTGAAACAACCGGGTTCAAACCCGAAGAAGGCCACAGGGTTGTAGAGATTGGCGCTGTTGAACTAATGCGCGGTGCTGTGACCGGGCGGACGTTTCATGTCTATGTGAATCCGCAAAGAGAGATGCCGGATGAGGCATTTAAGGTTCACGGTCTCTCTACGGAATTTCTCAGTGACAAACCTGTTTTTGCACATGATACTATCGGGCCAGCTTTCCTTGAGTTCGTAGAGGGCGCAGAATTAATTGCTCATAATGCACAATTTGATATGCGATTTATGCAGTGGGAGTTGGAAAATGCGGGCCTTGGCCGCCTTGGAAATGATATAACTGACACGTTGCAAATTGCGCGGCGTAAATTTCCAGGCTCACCTGCGTCACTTGATGCTCTGTGTTCGCGCTTTGGGGTAGATACAGCCGAGCGAGAGCGATACGGGCATGGCGCCCTGCTTGACTCACGGCTTCTTGCAGAAGTCTATATCGAACTCACGGGCGGTGCACAGGCTGGACTGGACTTCGCAACTATGGGGCGCACGGAGGAAGAGACAGCTTCAGCACGTATAACCTTGCAACGCCCAACCGCGCTATCACTATATTCGAATGCACCAGAAGAAGCTGCCCACGCAGAATTTATTTCTGAAATGGATCAGCCTCTTTGGGAAAAATATACCTGAGTTCAGGCGTTGCCTGTCTCTGGCGACGTACCATTTTGTGCAGCAGCGATTTGTTCCTGAGCTACTTTCTGACGGTACATACCGGCAAAGTCCATTGGCTCCAGCATTAGGGGTGTAAAGCCACCATTGCGCACTGCGTCAGCAACAACCTGACGGGCGAAGGGAAAGAGAAGGGTCGGGCAGTCAACGAGCAAGACACCACCAATGTGCTGTTGTGGTACATTCTGGATCTGAAACAGGCCTGCATAGTTGGTTTCAACAACATATATGACAGTATCACTGTCTTTCTCTTTCGCCGTGGCGCTGATCGACAGTTCCGCCTCGTAAAAATCTTTTCCCATAGGGAAATCTTCTCCAAGACCACGCGCGCCGAGGTTTACCTCAAGTGCAATGTCCGGCTTGCCTGTACCTTGAACGCTGATTGGCGCGTTGGGATTTTCAAACGAGAGGTCTTTGATATACTGATTAACAACGCGAAAGACGCCTGGTTGAGGCTGGTCTTCCTGTGGTGCTGGTGTCGTGTCTGACATAATTTTTCTTTCTGATGAGGCAATCGCAGCCGGGCTGCTAACACGTTGATAAGGGACGCGGCAAGACCCTCAATCAGAATTGCCGAAAGGTGAATGTGGTTTTTCCTGAATCAATGGATGCGCGAATGCGTTTGAGTGCTTCACGCGCGATGGCATGGCGAAATGGCGGCACGAGCAGCAAAAATCCGAAAGCGTCGGTTATAAAGCCCGGTGTCATCAAAAAGGGTGCCGCGATCAGAAGAAAAAAGCCGTCAACAACAGGTTCTATCGGCGCCTCGCCGTTCCCAGTACTCTGGCGCAGCTTGTGAAGGGCCTGTAGGCCCTGCCATCTGATAATCGCCCCGCCAATCAGGGCTGTTGCGACGACAGCAGCGATTACGGGCAGCGCGCCGAAAGCGCCGCCAGCCTTCAGGAGCACAAACATTTCTGCAATTGGCAGAACAATGAGAAGTAAAAATAAAAAGATCATTTTTGCGTGCGGCCTGGCATGTTAACAGCCCTGTTCTTTTGCGAGAGACCTTATATAAGAACCGATACGATGATTAACAGCCCTCATGCACTCGAGACTTTCAGGAAACATTGAGCATGGATCCAGTCACTATATTTACCGCGGTTTTGGCCGGTATCATGTGTTACCAGCTTTATAACGTTCTCGGGCGTAAAGGCGGGCATGAACCGGAGGAAGAAACCCCTGCGCCATTCCAGCAGCAAACAGCCGATTCAGCTGAAGAATCGTTAGAAGAGAAAGCCCAGCCTGAGCCGGACAACCTGCCGGACTGGGTAAAAGAAGTGCGCAGCGTTTATCCGGACTTTGAAGAAAAAGAATTTTTGACCGGCGCCAAGTCTGCCTATGAAATGATTGTTGAGTCATTTGCGTCAAATACCTTGCCTGAGGTGAAAGCGTTCATCGCACCGGGTGTTTACGCGGCATTCCATGATGCTGCGCAGGCGCGGGAGGCTGAGGGACATACTTCCGAGCTTCAGTTTGTGGGCACAGAAAGCGCTTCTGTGGATCAGGCGAAAATCGAGAATGGCTTTATCAACATCACCGTAACCTTCGTCTCCAATCAGACCCGCGTACTGCGTAATGAGGCCGGTGACGTTATAGATGGTGATCCCAACAGGATCGACCGTGTGCATGACCGTTGGACTTTCTCGCGCTCTGTAAAATCCAAAGATCCAAACTGGCAGCTCGTGGCCACAGGTGGCACGGCACCAGTTTCAGGCTGAAAGTCATGAGCGCAACTGCTGACCGCGACCTGCGCACCTGGAAGATCACGGCAGTTTGCGCGCTTACTGCGTTACTTTTTGTGCTGCTGTTTCAGTTCAGTGCTTTTCTTCTCGGTAAAAATACGACAGCCGAAGATCAGCCTCCGGTAAAGACTGTGCCAGTCGCTTTTGTACCGACCGCGCTTTCAGAGTTGCCAGGCTGGAGCAAGGGCACCCAACAGGAAGTGTTACCAGCCTTTGAGCTTTCCTGTGAGCAACTGTCAGCCCGTGCGCCAGATGAGGCCATGAATCTAAGTGAGATGACCGGACTGAACGTGACATTCCCTGTTTCAGGATATGTTTCGGACTGGTTGTCAGTTTGTCGCGATACTGATTTTACTGCACTCTCAAGCGATGCAGTAAGGAAGTTCCTGGAAGCGCAGTTCAGGGCTTTTCTGGTGTTGCAGCCAGAGGCTGATGGTGAAGCAGGGCGCCTCACGCAAAGCGGCCTTTTTACCGGTTATTTTGAACCGGTGTATCCGGCATCAGACAGGAAGACAGAAACTGAGTCTGTGCCTGTTCTTGCCCGTCCTGATGATCTTGTGATGGTTGATCTTGGCGCTTTTCGCGATGATCTGGCCGGCAAGAGAATTGCCGGGCGCGTGGAGGAGGGGCGACTGGTTCCGTATGCTTCCCATGTTGAAATCATATCAGAAGGTCTGGATACAGCGGTGCTGGGATGGATGAACCCTAATGATCTCTTGTTTCTACAGATACAGGGGTCCGGGAAACTGGATTTTGATGGTGAGATCAGGCGGGTTGGATATGCAGCTCAAAATGGTCATCCTTATACGGCCATTGGTGGTCCGTTAATCCGCAACGGCGCGATCCCCAGAGAGAAGATGTCCATGCAGGCGATATATGAGTGGCTTGAAAATGCAGATCAGTCGGACGCTGAGTCATTGCGGTTTATGAACGAGTCATACGTGTTTTTTCGTTCCCTCGACAGTTTGCCTGATCCTGAGCTCGGACCGGTCGGTGCCAGTGGCCTGCAGTTGACGGCCGGACGTTCTCTGGCGGTTGATCGCCTGTATCATGGGATGGGTGTGCCGGTCTGGATAGATTTTGAGGGGTTATATGACAGCAAGCGTAACCAGCGCCTCGTCATTGCTCAGGACACGGGCGGTGCTATCAAGGGACCAGTGCGCGGTGATCTGTTTGTTGGCAGTGGGGATGCCGCAGGCAAAGTCGCCGGTGAAATGAAGCAGGAAGGGCATATGTTCGTGTTGCTGCCTCTTGCGGCGGCAGAACGGTTGGAGCGATTTTATGAAACGTCGCACATTGAATAGTGATGAGAAGCTGCTTTGGCAGCGCGTAACGGATACTGTTAAAGGCCTCCACATTACGCCTCCATCAACACCGGCGACTGCTGCGCGCGCGCCCCTCCCGAAGCGCAAGACATATGCGGCGCCCCTGTCTGCACAGGTCACAACTCAATCTGCGCAAAAGTCAGTTCATCGTCAGCCTTTGCTTGAGGCGGGCGATCCGCGCATGACCCGACATGTTCGCAGAGGGCGGATAGAAATAGACGCTACTCTTGACCTGCATGGCATGACCCAGGATCAGGCACAAAATGCGTTGAGCCAGTTTATCTTGCTGTCAAAAGCCCGAGGGGACCGGGTTGTGCTGGTCATTACCGGCAAGGGCTTTAGGCTGAAAGATCACACCGATAACAGCTACTCTGTATCAAGAGGGATATTACGGGAAAGGTTCGTGCAGTGGGCGGAGAGTATATTTCGTCCGCATATCTCAAGTATCAAGCAGGCACACCAGCGTCACGGCGGGTCTGGTGCTTTCTATGTCTTCTTAAAGAAGGCCGACAGCAGATAAGGCTTTGAATACGCCGAAGCCGATAGCGCCGAACATTGCCAGCGCGAAAACACCAAGAAAGGCATAAAGACCCCAAGGAGTTTTCTGCGGTGTCGGCATAACAATGCCGCTGAAGCTCGTAGAACTGCTGCCATAAGCGGCCATCAGAACAGGATCGTGGTTGCGTGGCTTGGCGAAGGCCCGCTCAAATGCTGTGCCAATGGCTTTCTTGGCCTGAGGCGTTGCCCCCAGCATCATATCAACTTCAATTTCGAGAATGGCAGGCAGTGTTTCCGGACGCTCATGCAGGTAGATCGGACGGAACTTGATACCACCGGCGACAAGTGGATCAGTAATATCCGCAATGTCTCCGGTTTTTTCACCGCGTGTATCCACTTTCAGCAAAATGCGCGCATAGGGTGCGGTGATGCTGTCGAGCTTCGAGATAATTTTCTCCCGCTCGGTAGTGAATTTTGGGGGCTTTGACGTGCCACCTTTTTTAGGTGCGGGTTTGCGCTCGAGTACTAGGAAGCGGGAGATGATTTTATTTTCATCTGCCAGACCGTCTTCCAGCACAACGTAGTCTGAATTAAACTCAGATCCGTTTGCAGCCCCTGTATTCGGGTTGAACCCACCTGTCAGTCCGGCGGCAACACCGCGCGGCAGCAACACGCCGATAAGAGGCTTGGCGAAATTTGCCGCCGTCGTATCGCTTATCATGGCGTGACCTTTTTCCGTCACCTGTGTCTTGACTTTACGATCAGGGTCCAGATCGCGCCTCGCGAGATCAAGGACTTCTCTGTAGGCTGAGGTACCTTCCGGCAGGCGGCGAACATCAATGCCATTGGCGCGCAACTCATCAATTGTTGAGGTGCAGCGCTCAAATGCATCCGTAGACGCATAAACAATGTTCACACGGTTTCTGTAAAACTGCTGGGCCGCACTGCCAACCGGCAGAGCGCCGAATGCGCCTTTGGCCGGGTTGCTGCCGGGAAATGAAGCCTGTGCAATTTCATTGATGGAAAATGATGGCGTCGCCAGCAGATATTGGTCTTCGTTGGTGCGCTCTTCCTTGATAACGCAGTCCTTGAAGTCCAGCAGGGTTGAAAGCGCGTCGGTGTTGTAACCGTTCCGGTCACTTTCAAATGGCACAACGGCTTTGGTTGCTTTTTGAGAGATCAGAGCCGAAAGAGTATCGCCGGTTGTCAGGCGTCGTGACGGGCGACCAAGATCCTGGGCCACATCATGGGCCAGTCCGAATTCTTCATCCTGGTAAACAACAAAGCCGGTGTTGCTGTTCGAACTTCTCATGTGTGAGCCATCGGCCATTTGACGCATATCCCCATTCAATGATGGATTTTATCATTTATTAACGAAAGCGCCACCCCTTTGGCGATCAGAAGCCTGTGTCCGGAAAGCTACAGGATAAACTTGGACAAATCAGCATTCCGGGCGAGGTCCCCAAGGTGCTCCTCCACGAATTCAGCTGTAATATCAATGGTTTGGCCGTTTCTATCGGACGCCTCAAATGATACTTCTTCAAGCACTTTTTCCATGATGGTCGCCAGTCTTCTTGCACCAATGTTTTCAACGGACTCATTTACTTGTGCAGCCTTGTCGGCAATCGCCTCAATTCCGTCTTCTGGAAAAGTGAGTGTAAGCCCCTCGGTTTGCATCAGCGCCTGATACTGTTTGATGAGACTGGCCTCTGTTTCAACCAGAATTTTTTTGAAATCATCCCGGGTCAAGGCATCCAGCTCTACGCGGATCGGCAAGCGGCCCTGCAATTCGGGTAAAAGGTCTGACGGTTTGGCCAGATGAAAAGCCCCTGATGCGACAAACAGAATATGATCCGTTTTAACGGGGCCGTATTTTGTGCTGACGGTTGTGCCTTCAATCAGTGGCAGCAAGTCTCTTTGAACGCCTTCGCGTGAAACATCTGCACCTGCACGGTCACTGTTGCGCGCTACCTTGTCGATCTCGTCCAGAAAAACAATGCCGTCATTCTCAGCTGTATCAATGGCTTCCTGCACGATGATGTCGTCGTCCAGTAACTTGTCACTTTCTTCGGCAATCAACGGTTCGTAAACATCCTGTATCTGGAGTTTGCGCTTCTTTGTCTGACCGCCGAAAGCCTTGCCCATGATGTCTGACAAGTTAATCATGCCCATCTGGGCACCCGGCATCCCCGGAATATCCAGTGTGGGCATGGAGTTCTTGCCCGCTTCCTGCAAATCAAGCTCAATCTCGCGGTCATCAAGATCACCAGCGCGAAGACGCTGGCGGAAGCTCTCACGTGTGGCTTCTGTCGCGGTCTCCCCTACAAGTGCATCAAGCACCCGGTCTTCCGCTGCGGCGTGTGCGCGGGCTTTGACTTCTTCGCGCTTTTTCTCACGAACAAGGCCGATCGCGATTTCCACGAGATCACGCACGATAGATTCAACATCCCGCCCGACATAGCCCACTTCGGTAAACTTGGTCGCCTCGATCTTGATGAAGGGTGCGCCGGCCAGTTTGGCCAGCCGCCTTGAAATTTCGGTCTTACCAACACCGGTAGGGCCAATCATCAGAATGTTTTTGGGCGTAACTTCTTCTTTCAGCGGACCGTCGAGCTGGCGACGACGCCAGCGATTACGCAAGGCAACGGCAACTGCGCGCTTGGCTTTGGCCTGCCCGATGATGAAGCGGTCAAGTTCAGATACGATTTCGCGAGGAGAAAAATTGGTCATGCGATCCTATTAGGGGCTGGATGGAGGGGGCACATAGATTTTTTTGACGGTGAAGAAATGACAGACGCTTTCGTCAGAGGGTTTCCATGGTCAGATTGTTGTTGGTATAGATGCAGATCTTTGCCGCGATGCCCATGGCTTTGCGGACAATGTCTTCAGCCGATAAATCTGTTTCCTGAAACAGGGCGAGAGCGGCGGACTGGGCGTAATTCCCGCCGGAACCGATAGCGATCACGCCCTCATTCCCGGTGCCTGTACCAAGATGTTCCGGCTCCAAAACATCTCCTATGCCAGTTATGTTTAGGACTGTTTCCTTATCGGCGACGATCATCATCGCCTCAAGGCGTCTCAGATACCGGTCAGTCCGCCAGTCCTTGGCAAGATCCACACAGGCTCTGGTCAGTTGCGTGGGATACTGCTCCAGCTTTGATTCAAGGCGCTCAAGCAGCGTGAAGGCATCGGCAGTGGCGCCGGCAAAACCTGCAATAACATTGCCGCCGGCGATACGGCGCACCTTGCGGGCGTCACCTTTCATCACAGTCTCTCCCAGGCTCACTTGCCCGTCGCCGCCAATAGCGACTTTGCCATTTCTTCTGACAGCGAGAATAGTGGTGCCATGCATGACGGGGTAATTGGACATTTTTTCTCCGGGGTACGGTGTGGAATGATCAGGCTATGGTCCCTAGTCACTTAGAGGCGCAGGTCAAGAATTAAAGGGCTGACCTCTGGCCATACCCATAAAAACAGCAGCGTTTCTTGTCATAGTTAATTTTGCAGTTGTCATACTGTCCCCCTGCGCTAGGCTTCGCCCGCACCATGTTAGGGTGGAAACGAAAAAGGAAACTCCAATGAAAAAACTTACCACGATAGCTGCAATCGCGGCTGCATTTGGTCTGGGCATGACAGCCATGGCTGATGACCACGCAGAAAAATTTGATCTTAAAGCAGCGTGTGATGCATTTCAGGCTGAGTATCCTGACCAGGCTACTGGCGATTGCCAGTGCATGGCTGACAAGGCTGAAGGTGATGAAAAGGCAATGAAACAGTTCATGGCTTTTGATCCAACTGGTGAAGAACCGCTTGGTGAGGACGCAGCGAAAGTTGTCGCGGCCTGCCAGTCTGACGATATGTAAGACCACTCAGTTTGTGGTCGAAAAGAGCGCCTTATGGCGCTCTTTTTGTTTATTCGGGGTCATGCGATCCGTTAACTTCTGGTCCCTTTCTGTTACAAGACAGTATGCATGACCGTACGGCCCCTTTTTCCAGAATTGTCAAAAGCTCACCAACCAGACTGGAGCTGCGCTTTGCCTGTGATGAGGCAGCCGCCACCCGTTTGTGGGAACTGGAATTGTTGCAGGATTTTCGGCAAAAAGCCGCCCGGACACGCCGCAGCAGGCAACTGTATTTTGACACAGCGCAATGGCATCTGCGTGACTCAAATGTGAGTCTGGTGATCGAACAGGGCAACGGGCGTATTACCCAGCGCACAAAGCGCAAGCCATCAAGCGCCCTGAAAAGCGACTTCTCTTTTGAGATAGAGACGGTGCTGGCAAGTGATGCACAGCCTGATCGCCCAGTCCTGACCGGTTTTCACGCCCCGACGGATGCGCTTATCTGTGCGCATGAGAACGCGCTGTTCCCATATTTGAAGATGGAAATCGTTCAGCGACTCTCAGCGGGCGCGTATGGGGAAGCGCGGATCAGTCTTATCCACGAAACGTCAATCATCCAGGGTGTAAATCTTGAGGACAGTCTCGAAGAACAGCAGCTGGTTCTCGTGCATGCCGGTGGAGATATCAGTGACTTTCATGACTTTGCCCGTGCGCTGAGTTCCGAGGCCGGCTTGAGTCTTACCGGTTACACGGGCCAGGAGCGTGCCCTCCAGAAGCTGAAAGGAAATGCGCTGCCGGTGGTCAAGGCAGGCAAGATGGTGCTGCCAGCGGATGCGTCGGCGTTGAGTGTCGCCAGATTGTCATTTGATCAGGCTGTGCAGCAGGTCACCGCAAATGGTCAGGCCGCCGCCGCTGGCCAGCCCGATGCCATCAAACAGCTGCGTGTCGGCTTGCGCCGGTTGCGTTCGCTGGAGCGACTATTCCGCAAGTCGTTGCAGCACCCGGCACTGAACAGACTTATTCCGGCAGCAAAAGAGTACGGAAGAATACTGGGGGTTGCTCGGGATTGGGACGTGTTCATCGAAGCCACTCTGCCAGATATTCTATCTGCGCCAACGCTGGAAGAAAGCGATCAGGCAATTCTTCTCGCGCTTGCGCACGGCGCGGAAGGCCAGCGCGCCTGGGCCAGAGAAAAGGTGCGACAGGCACTTCAATCCCCCGCGTTTACCAGGCTCTGTATTGATCTGCGGGAGCAGACCGATCCTGTTCGGTGGCCTGTCGCCGGGCGCCGGGCGCTGGAAATCCCGGCAGAAGCATATGCCCGGCAGGCTTTGGGCAAGCGTCTGCGCAAGGTCAATCTCATGGGGGAAGACCTTGCGAGCGCACCAGCTCATGCGCGCCACCCGCTGCGCGTGGAATTGAAAAAGCTCCGCTATGCGGTTCAAGCTTTCAGACCGCTATACGAGAAGGAGCGCCGCAAGCCATATCTTTCGGCCATGTCGGATCTGCAGGATGCTTTTGGTGTACTGAACGATGCTGTTGTTGCCCGTGAAATGGCGCTCGCCGCGGCAACTCCGGAACGTCGTGACCAGATGGTGGATGTGCACCGCGCCATGGGTGCGAGTTTCGTCATCGGCTGGAGCGCGCAGCAATTACAAGGGCAGGCTGATATTGTCTATCAGGCCTGGTCCGCGTTCTCGCAAACGCCCCCTTTCTGGGAGGAGCTTGAACATGCATCTGGCGAAATAGCCGAAGAGCCGGTCAGGTAATCAGACCCTGTTGGCGGGCAAGTTCAGACAGGGGCTGTTGAGGGCGTGGTCCCATATGGCTGATGACTTCCGAGGCTGCTAGACTGCCGAGACTTGCACATTGCGCCATCGGCAAGTCGCGGACAAACCCGTAAATGAAGCCGCCCGCGTAGCCATCTCCAGCGCCTGTCGTGTCGACTAACTGTTCAGGTTTTATCGCGGGCACTTCTTCAATCGAGCCGTCAGGGCTCACCACAACCGAGCCTTTTTCTGACCGTGTGAGGGCCAGATATGGGGCAAGCCCGTTAAGGAGCTTTGGCGCGTCTTCGAAAACGAGCGTGTCAGCCAGCATTTTGGCTTCTTCTTCATTGGCAAAAACGATATCCACATGCTCCCGGATAAAACTCAGAAAATGATTGCGCTGGCGTTCCACGCAGCCACTGTCAGAGAGGGTAATTGCTGTCTTGCGGCCGTTGGCCTTGGCGATCTCGCAGGCTCGAACCATGGCAGCGCGGGCAACGGGTTGTTCAAACAGGTAGCCTTCGAAATAGGAGACTGCCGCGTCGGCTATTTGTGCCTCATCGATATCTGCCTCGCTGACATGCTCGGCAGCACCGATAAAGGTCATCATGGAGCGTTCTGCATCCGGCGTAACATTGATCAGGCAGCGGCCAGTTGCCGTGTGATCTGCCATGGGGGATGTTGTGAAAGACACGCCAATGTCCCCGAGGGAATTGCGAAATACACCGCCCAGCCTGTCCTGGCCCACCTTCCCGATGAAAGCCGCACTCCCGCCAAGTGACGCAAGGCAGGCGGTGGAGTTGGCCGCAGACCCACCAGCGACTTCCGTTGTTTCTCCCATTGCCTTGTAGATGGTGAGAGCGTGCTCGGCGCCGATCAGCATCATACCCCCTTTGGGGATGTCGTGCTCGGTGAGGAAGTCGTCATCACAATGGGCGAGAACATCAACAATGGCGTTGCCGACGGCGGCAAGGTCAGTGGCGTGGGACATGGTAACTCCGGTTCTTTCGATTTTGCATTTGGCTCCAGCGCGTCTTACTATGGGAACAGGTTTGCAGACACAAGAGACATAAGATCATGCTGAGATTTTCCTGTTTTTCCGTAGGCGCATTTTTTCTGCTTGCCGGGTGCACGTCTTCCAGTGCGCCACCCGAGCCAGCGGCTCCTGAGACAGCCGAGTCGGCAACATTCAGCGCGCTGGGCAATGTCTATCAGGCAGAGGCGCTTGATTTGGTTGAGGCTGATTTTATTGGTCAGCCAGTATTCCGGCTCGAGACATTTTTCGGTGATCCGACATTTGTGCGCAGCGAGGGGGTTGGTGAGTTCCGGCGTCATGACACGGACACCTGCCGGGTTTATGTGTTGATGACCGGCGGGACTGGTGTCGTTGATCGCCTAACTGTCGGGGGTGTGATGGCGGGAGATGCAAGCCCCCGGCTGCGGGACTGTCTCTGAGGATCAACCAGAAGACTCTGCAGCCCTTTCAGGCGGGGGCCCCTGCAGTGTCATCACGAGAATGACCAGCAGGGCAGCCGGTATGGTATAGCTGGCGGTGATCAGAAAGAACGCCACATAACCGACAGCGTCTGCCATCAGGCCGGAGAATCCGGCAACAAATTTGTTCAAGAGGGCGTACAGGGACGAAAACAGTGCGTATTGTGTGGCGGCGTAAGCCGGATCAACAAGGCTGGAAAGATAGGCGATGAACACGGTCGTCACGAAGCCGCCAGCGACATTATCGGCGCAGATCGCCAACGCAAGGCGCCAGACATCCGGACTTGTCTCGGCGGTCGCCGCAAACCAGGCATACGCACCGTTCGTCAGAAGAGTAAGGCCAGCCCCCACAATCATGGCGCGCATCACGCCCATTTTTTGCGCTACGATGCCGCCAATGAACAGGCCTATGATGATGGAGGCAACGCCGGGTCCGGACTGTATGCCGCCGACCATGGCGGGCGCATAACCAAGATCAGCATAGAGAGGAATGGCCATCACACCCATGGTAAAGTCACTTAATCGATAGATCATGACAAGTACTAGAATGGGGACAAGCACCAGGCCCAGACGCTCATAAACCTGAAACAGGGGGGTGCCGAACATAACATAAAGTTTGCCACGATTGGTTTCGACGACAGGTTCGCTCCCTGCATCTTGTTTCGTATTTGCAAAGGCAACAAGCCAGATGAGGCAGCCAACAGCCAGCAGGTTAGCCAAAATGACAAACAGTGACAGCCATCGGGAGTCGTCTGGCAACGCGGTGAGCGCCTGCACCAGGTCGCGTGAGAAGACAAACAGTCCGCCGAGCCCGATTATAATCAGGCGGTTCAGGAATGGTGTCTTGGTGGCGCGCAGTATAATCGGCCCGAGCGCCAGGATGATAGCACCAACAACGAAGAGGCTTTGAACAACATTTGTTCCGATACCGAACCAGGTAAGAATCCGGGCCATCACGAAAAATGCTACACCAGCTGCGATAGCGTTGGGCGGGCCTGCAAGCAGAGGCAGGTGATCTGTGCTTTGTCTCGTTTTAATGACGTCAGGTTCTTTGATAAACAGGATCAGAAACGCGCAGGCCGCCATGCTCAGTGCCATGAAGGTAAAAGACAGGTTCCAGTTGGCAAAATCTGCGACCACAAAGCCAAGGCCTGAAAAAATCAGGGCACCCCGGTAACCGAGTGAGTAGGACGCAGCCATATTGGCCTGTCTTTCTGTCGGTGCTGATCCTATGCGCCATGCGTCTATCGACACATCAAGAGTAGCGCCGGAAAAGGCCAGCAGGATGGCACCGAATGTAACCGGCCAGATACTTTCTGACGGATCAGCGGTTGCGATGATCAACAAGCCCATAACTGTACCGGCTATCGCGACCATCATCCACGAGCGCCGGTGACCAACCGCCGGGCCGAGTGCCGGGACAGTCAGTTTATCAATTATCGGTGCCCAGATGAATTTGAAGGAATAGGCAAGACCCACCCAGTAAAAGAAACCGATTGTTGAGCGCTCTATCCCTTCAAGCCTGAGCCAGTAAGAGGTTTTCTGATTAACCAGATAGAGTGGAAGACCCGAGACAAAGCCAAGAAGCAGCATTGCTGCCATTTCCGGTCTTTTATAGGGTTCGATCCAGGAGGCGATTGTGCCTGCAACGGTTTTTTTCTGCGGGGCTGTCAGCTCTTCAGTCATGGCTGTTCCTTCTTGCTGTTATCTCGCGAGCGTAACCGGATTTGTGGCGGTTTGAAGGTATTATTCCTGTAACAAGGCTGGATTGGCCGTCAGGCACTTGCCTGATGACCGGCGTCTGCTCCTGCGGTGAGGCTTTCTGATGCACGACCCCATTTTTCAATAAGCCCGATCAACTCCTGAGGTTCGAACGGTTTGGTGAGAAAATCATTCATGCCTACGGCAAGGCAGTTATCACGATCTGAGGACATGGCATTGGCTGTGAGGGCAATGATCGGGACATGTCTCTCGCTGCCTGCGAGTTCCCGAATTTTTCGGGCGGCCTCAAGGCCATCCATCTCCGGCATATGCATGTCCATCAGCACCACGTCGTAAGGAGCAGACTGAACAGCATAAAGCGCTTCGCTGCCGTTGCCCGCCACATCCACATGGTGACCGGCGCGTTTGATGATGGCGGTGGCCAGTACGGCGTTGATTTGGTTATCTTCTGCCAGAAGAACGCGATATTTTTGCGGGCTGAACGCTGGCGCGGTGGCCGGCGAGTCAAGGCGCTCGGTTTTCTGCTGCGGGATATCCCGGTCAGACAGACGCCTGAACAGGCTGGACTGGCGCATCGGTTTGATCAGATAGCCGTCAAAGCCAATGCGGCGGAATGTCTCAAGCCGCCCACGCGCAACGGGGGAGAGGAGAACAAGAGAATGGGAGGCAGCCATGCTGAGTTTCTTGCCGTGCTGGGCTGCGAAAGGCAGGTCACACAACAAGATCGCATTGCGGTGGCGACTTAAAAATGCGTGAGCATCCTCGGCATCCTCGGTTACGTGAAACTGTCTGACGCCAGCTGATTCAAGCTGCAATCTGACAATCCGTTTGAGGATGGTGGAACTGGTTACCAGCAGGACCGGGTCCTGGATCTGGCAGTCATACCGCGTGCTGTGATGGTCTGTTTTGGCCTTCAGGGGCACGGTAAAGGAGAAAACACTTCCAACATTCAGCTTGCTTTTGACCGACATTGTGCCGCCCATGGCCTGGACGATGCGCCGGGCAATGGCGAGACCGAGGCCTGTGCCTTCGAATTTTCTTGCGTGGCTCGAGTCAGCCTGGGCAAATTCTTCAAAGATATTGGTCAGGTCCTCTTGAGGAATACCGACACCCGTATCATGCACATCAATGCGAATGTTCTCGACACCCGGCTCATCGTGGTGCTCCGCCCGAATTTCAATCGTGACGCCGCCTGTTTCGGTAAATTTGACGCCATTGCCCGCCAGATTGAGAAGAACCTGGCGCAAACGGGCCTCATCAGCCATCAATCGAAGCGGTACAGAGGGGTCAACATAGGTTGCGATCTCAAGGTCCTTGTGCGCTGCACGGGGCGACAGAAGCTCCGCGACACTCTGAGCCAGCGAGAGAGGATCAACAACTGACTCTTCAAGATCAATGCGACCAGCGTCAATCTTGGAATAGTCCAGAATGTCGTTGATAAGGGCGAGAAGAGCGGAGCCTGATTCCCGAATGGCCTCGGCATAGGCTTTCTGATTTGCATCAAGCCCTGTGTCCATCATCAAGCCGGTCATGCCAAGAATGCCATTAAGGGGCGTGCGCATCTCGTGGCTCATCGTAGCCAGAAAGCGCATCTTTGTGTCATTGCCGGTTTCTGCGTTGCGGGCTGTGGCCCGCAGCGTAATCTCCTCAGCCTTGCGATCGGTAATATCGCGCCCGATGAACGTGCGATGACCCGTGACGGAATCTGTTTGTTGCCACTCCAGCCAGTAGACCCGTTCATTGACGGAAAACATGTTTTCAAAGCGGCCTGGTGTGGCGATGTCACCAGAAACGGCATTCAAGCGGGCTGGGGGCCTCTGGGCAAACATCTCCAGAGCCTTGCCCTGCCAGTCAGTCTGAGTCCCGCCGAAAAGTCGGCACCATGCTTCATTAACATAGAGGCATCGTTGTTGCGTGTCAGTGACAACGACAAGTTCACTCAACGTATCCAGAATATCTGTGGGGGTAATCGTCATCAAAGTGCGCCCTTTCAAAAGGCAAATTTGCAGACAGACTTTGAGAAACGGTTAAGCATAAGCGGGGATTGCAGATGAAAATGACCATGCCTTCGGTTGCGTAGGAAAATCTGCAGGAGCAGGCATGTCCTTGATCAGTTTTAGGTTGCGACCCGGAACTCACTGCCGGCTGATTTTTCTTCGCGTCGGCGATAGCTGATGGCTTCTGCAATATGCCGCCGCATAACGGCGTCATTACCATCAAGGTCTGCCAGTGTCCGGGCAACGCGCAAGGTGCGGGTATAGGCTCTGGCCGTCAGATTCAATGTTTCGGCAGCCCGCACCAGAAGGTTTGCGCCGTCGGCATCCGGTTTGGCGACTTGCTCCAGCAGCGGATCGGGCAGTTTGGCGTTGGTCAATGCCGGGCTGGTCGCAAATCCGGTTTGGGGCGTGTTGCCTGTATCCGGGGTAAGTTTTTTTGCCCGGTCTTCCTGTGCAGATCTGGCATTGGCGACGCGTTTGGCAACGATGGCTGTGGTCTCACCATCTGCCGGTGCGGCGAGATCCATGGCCGTTACAGGGGGCGTCTCGATTGAAAGGTCCATCCGGTCGAGAAAAGGACCAGAGACACGGGACTGGTAGACTTCTTCACAGTTTGGTCCGCGCCCACAGGCGCGCCCGGACGCTTTGCCATAGCCACAGCGGCACGGGTTCATGGCAGCAACAAGCTGAAAACGGGCGGGATATCGTACATGGGCATTGGCCCGCGCGATGATAATGTCACCTGTCTCCAGTGGTTGACGCAGGCTGTCGAGAACGGGTGCTGAGAATTCCGGCAATTCATCAAGGAACAGGATCCCATGATGAGCGAGCGATGCTTCGCCGGGGCGCACCCGAATGCCGCCGCCAACCATGGCTGCCATAGAGGCGGAGTGATGCGGCGCGCGAAAAGGTCTTATGCGGGAAATTTTGCCTCCTTCAATCAATCCGGCAAGAGACTGGATCATTGAAATCTCAAGCATCTCTGTCGGCGAAAGAGGCGGCAGAAGACCTGGCAGGCGCGCTGCCAGCATGGACTTGCCAGAGCCCGGCGGGCCAGACATGAGGAGGTTATGTCCCCCTGCGGCAGCGATTTCCAGCGCCCGTTTGGCACTTTCCTGTCCTTTGACATCACGCAGGTCCGGTGTTGAGGGTGTATCAGACAAGGCGCCGGGGACGGGGCTTGCAAGGATTTGCGTCCCCTTGAAGTGATTGACCAGCTGGATGAGGCTGCCCGGCGCAATAATCTCGGCCTCACCCCCCGCCCAGGCTGCTTCCGGGCCATTGGCTGCAGGGCAGATAAACCCGAGGTCAAGGCCATTGGCAGCGACAGCCGCGGGTAATGAACCCATGGTTGGCATGATGCTGCCGTCAAGACCAACCTCTCCCATGACGGCAAAACCTTCAGCGAGGTCTTTGGAGACAGCCCCAATTTCCATCATGATGGCGAGGGCAATGGGCAAGTCGAAATGACTGCCTTCCTTGGGCAAATCTGCCGGAGCAAGATTAACTGTAATACGGTCTGGCGGCAGGCCAAGGCCGACAGCTGAAAAAGCGGCCCGCACCCGCTCACGGGCTTCAGATACCGCTTTGTCGGGCAGGCCTACAATAGTGATGCCGTTATGACCGCCAGTGACCTGCGCCTGCACTTTGACAGGTCGCGCATCCACGCCCTCAAAAGCAAATGTGGTGACTTCGGCAACCATGCTCTCTCTCCAGTAATGTGGAGAAACCAATATGTCAGATTGGCTCAAGAGTCAAGAACAAAATAAGAACATGAGTTTTGCCTGATCAGGTGAGACGATCACCAATCCAACTTGCAATGCGGGCATATACCTGCTCCCGCTCGGGGTCATTATGGATCTCGTGGAAGCCGTCTGCAACCATTTCGAATGTGCAATGATCCCCTATATCTCTGACGAATGCGGCACTTGCTGCGCAGGAGGTGAGAAGATCCTGATCCCCATGCATCAGCAGCAGCGGTTCTTGCCACAGCGCTGCATTCTCGCGCACCCAGGCACCGGTATCAATCAGATCCAGGCCGAGTGCGATGCAGATCTTGTCATGCACCAGTGGGTCATTGATGTAGGCTTTTACAGCTGCTTCGTCTTTTGAAACGGTGCTCGGGTCGATCCCGTTGGAGGCGGCGAGCTTGGGCAGCAGCGGACGCAGCAAGCGCATGATGGAAAGCTGTATTCCTGGTGGCAGCTCAACGGGCTCCAGAGCTGGTGCCTGAGAAATAAAACCTGCCAGATCTGCTGGCGGGCGTTGCAGGCCATAGGTCAGCACAAGCAGGCCGCCCATGGAATGCCCCATCAGAAAATGCGGTAGGCCGGGCAAGCCTTCGCGGCTGTAATCGAGCAGCGCGTCGATATCATCCAGCATCAGGTCCATGCTTTTACAGACGCCGCGTCCACCGGGTGTTTTGCCATGGCCATGCAGATCAATCAGGTTAACGGCTATGCCCTGCTGATTCAGCCAGCTGGCCATTTCATGATAGCGGCCGGAATGTTCGCCAAGACCATGAACAAGGCTGAGGACAGCTTTGGGGGCTTCCGGGACGTGACTGCGCCCGAACAGGGTTTGACCGTCGGTTGCGTTCTGGGTGGTGAAAGTTGTTTCGCTCATCCTCTCCCTATGCCTGAAATTGAGACCTTTGGCGAGAGGCCCGTTATCCGGCCCGTTATCCGGTATGGCGTAGCGGGATAGAATTATGGAAAGCCATAATATGATCTCATCATTGCCACAGCCATCAGCATAATATGCATGACACTCTAACGGGAGGACGGGATGTCCGAGGCCACTTCAGGACAGGGTGACAATCGTGTTGACCGCACGCTGGCGCTTGTCATGCCGCAGCTTGAGCAATGGCTGGGTAGATCGTTGCCCGGCTGGCTGGTAAAGGCGAGCACGGAGTTTCTGGTTTTCGGCGTCAAACAGGCCTGGGCCTGCCTTTTCGGGGGGCTGCTCCTGTTCGCGATAGTGGCCACAGGTTTCTGGTATCCAGCGGACTGGGCGCTGGCCCGGTATGACTTTCTGTTTCTCTATGCGGTCGGCATTCAGGTGACTTTCTTGGTGACCCGACTGGAGCGTCCGCCGGAAGCGCTTGTCATCCTGATCTTTCATGTGGTCGGTACAGTGATGGAATTGTTCAAAACCAGTGTTGGTTCCTGGGTGTATCCAGAGGCGAATTTCTTCCGGCTGGAGTTTGCCGGTGGCATGGTGCCGCTTTTCTCGGGCTTTATGTATGCAGCGGTCGGGTCTTATCTGGCGCGCGTTTCCCGAACCCATGATTTTCAGTTCACGCATTATCCACCGCTATGGCAGACAGGCCTGTTGGCCTTAATGGTTTATGTGAATTTTTTCAGTCACCATTTCCTGCCGGATATCCGTCTGGCCCTGTTTGGCTTTGCCGGGCTTCTTTACTGGCGCACGTGGGTCTATTTTCGGGTCTGGCGCTGGCAACACAGGATGCCGCTGTTGCTGGGCTTCCTGCTGGTTGCGCTGTTTATCTGGCTTGCCGAAAATATCGGTACATTCGCCGGGGCGTGGCTCTATCCTGACCAGCAGAGCGGCTGGCGGATCGTGTCCCTGGCCAAGATGGGCTCATGGTATCTTTTGATGATCATCTCATGGGTGTTGGTAACCTTAGTGCATCGGCCCAAAAAGACATGAGATAGTCATTCCTGGACAGAAAAGGTCCTGCTGTGGGGATAATATGATCCAGAGGCGGATTTATGAGTGTCTATTGAGCCTCAACCCAGTCCCAGAAAAGTATTGAAATATCGGCGCCGCCGAATTTTCGCACCTCTTGTATGCCGGTGGGGGAGGTCACATTGATCTCTGTCAGCCAGTCACCAATCACATCAATGCCCACAAATATCAGGCCGCGCTCAGAGAGAGCCGGCCCGATGCGCTCACAGATTTCCCTGTCGCGGGCTGATATATCAACCGCTGTGGCAACGCCGCCAACATGCATGTTGGAGCGGACTTCATCGGCACTCGGTATACGATTTATCGCGCCAACGGGTTTTCCATCAATCAGAATGATGCGCTTGTCGCCGGCGCGTACATCTTTCAGATAGGCTTGGGCGATCACCGGCTCACGGTAAAACTGCGAAAACATTTCCAAAAGCGAAGAGAAGTTCTGGTCATCAGGACGCACACGGAAAACACCGGCCCCGCCATTGCCATAAAGCGGCTTCAGGATAATATCTTCATGCTCCTCCCGGAAGCGGCGCAGTGCTGGCTCATCGGATGTGATAAGTGTTGGCGGGTGCAGGTCGGGAAATTCAGTAACAAATAGTTTTTCCGGGGCGTTGCGGATTTCTTTCGGGTTATTCAGTACCAGCACGTCCTGCATCAGATGTTCGAGGATGTGGCAGGCGGTGATATAGCCCATGTCGAAGGGAGGATCCTGCCGGACAAGCAACACATCCATATCGTGCAGTGAGACATCTTCCTCGTCGGCCCAGCTTACATGACCGCCAGCAGTGCGGCCAAAGGTGGCGACCTTTGTGGTGCGAGCCGCAACACGGCCATTTTCAAGGCGCAGGGTTTCCGGCTGATATATCCAGATGCTGTGACCGCGGCTGAAGGCTTCCAGTGCTAGATCGAACGTGGTGTCAGCGTTGATATCAACCGCTTCCATCGGGTCCATCTGAATGGCAATTTTCAGCGCAGGCATACGCATCTCCTGAATCTCTGGAGTGGCGTATGAACCTCCTGCCTTGCTGTCAAGCGCAGGCGCGGTTTCGTATCAGGGATTGTGTTGTCAGGGCTTGATGGCGAGCTTGCACAACAGCGCCGCGCCCAGCAGGCCGAGTGCAATGTAATCTGCCCGGACAATATTTCCTATTTGCTCATTATACTCACCTGTCATCTGTGCAATCAGGATGAAACCGACCATGCTCACGAAGCCTGCCATGATGGCATATGTGTGAAGCTGCGCGCGAAAAGCGGCGAACATCATAAAGCCGCCTAGCAGGCCAAAGAGCAAAGCGCGATGACGCAACAGTATTTCTGTATTCGGATCAGAAAGCGTGATGCCATAGGCGCGCGCAATTCGGTCAGCCGATGTTATCGCCAGAATAGGCAGGAAATTTACCAGGCCCGCCAGAAAAATGAATATGGATGCAATATGGTGCAACATTCGATCAGATGAGCACCATCGCAAGGCGTGTTCAATTCTGCGCCATATATCTTTTGTGCATATGGTTTATGCCAGAATCAGTGCGCTGTTGCCCGGGTTTGGCGACGCGGATCACCCACATAGAGCACATGACTGATGACTTTCCGCACACCCCTGATGTTTCGGGCGTGGTCTGTCACGCGGGTCAGTTCTGCCGGCCCCTGGGAGACGCCGAGGATATAGACAATACCACCGGAAACGGCGATCTGGTAATTCGCGCGATACACGCCGTTATCTGCCAATAATGCGAAACCCAGTTTCTCGTCGATTAGTGCATCTGAGGTGCCCTGATTGAAGGTTGTCTTCGGGCCGATGAAGATTTCGTTCATGACCTCTTCCACATTGGCAGACCGTAAGGCCAGCTCTTCCAGATGTCTCTTGCCCTCACGGGTGCGCATGGTGCCGGTCAACAGAACACGACCTTCGTAAACGGTCAGGTCCACATCTGAGTAATCATACAACTCGTCATCAAACAGACGCGCACGCAGATTGAGGTCTGCAGCAACGTCATCAACGCCGCCGCCAAAAGTCCGGTTCGTGGCGCAGCCGGCAATCATTGTGCTGGCCGCTGCTGCCAAAAGAAATGCCTTGATGAATGTGAGCCGCATGAAAGCCTCCTTGGTTATATTTCAATCAATAGCCTGTTCATTCTGGCAGAAAAGGGTCTTTACCCTGCAATTGTGTTTCCTCAGTCACCACTGCGCCACGCATCACGCCTGTGCTGCCAGTTTCGCCAGCCCGACATAGCGAAAACGTCAAAGCGAAAGACCGGTACGGGCGTCAGGCGTTTTGTCTGGGCATAGGCTGACGCAGCCTGCTCGATCCGGCGCCGGTTTTGCCAGCCAACCGCCTCAATGGCAGAAGTCACAGATTTTCGGGACTTTACTTCGACAAAGACGAGTGTCCCGTTCCGGCTGGCAATAATATCAATTTCCCCGACGGAGCATTTCCAGCGTCTTGCCAGAATACGGTATCCCTTGAGGCTGAGTATGGCCACGGCGAAGTGCTCTGCAAACCGGCCCCGGCGTTCTGACTTGCGTTTCTCGGTCATGGTCGTTTCAGGCCAAGCGCAAGATTATAAAGGGTTTTTCTAGACATACTGGTTAGCTCGGCAGCCAGACTGGCCGCGTCTTTCACAGAGTTTTCAGCCAGCAGATCAATCATCAGGCCCGTCAGTTCCTCCTCAGACCATTGCCGAGCCTGTGGTGGGTGGACAACCAGCACGATCTCTCCGCGTGGTGGCTGGAGCGAGTAATGCGCCGCCAAGTCAGGCGCCATACCTGTGCGCACTTCTTCGTGCAGTTTGGTCAGCTCCCGCGCGATGGCGATTTCCCGGTCGCCCAGAATGTCGCCAATGTCCAGCAGGGCATCGGCCAATCGCGGGCCGGTCTCATAAAAGACCAGACTGGCGACCACAGACTTCAACTCAGTCAGCATTTTTTTGCGTGCCATGGTTTTCGTCGGCAAAAAACCGGCAAAAAGGAATTGATCGGTTGGGGCGCCAGCAATGGTCAGGCCCGCAATGGCGGCACAGGCACCTGGAATGGTATAAACGGTGATACCGGCTTCACGTACATCCCTGACGAGTTTGTATCCCGGATCAGAAATCAATGGTGTACCGGCATCCGAAACCAAGGCAATGACTTGGTCGTTTTGTAACCGTTCCAGTATCTGGGGGCGCATCTCTTCGCCATTATGGTCATGATACGCCGTGAGCTGGGTCTTGATATCGTAAGCCTGACAGAGTTTGGCGGTGACCCGTTTGTCTTCACAGAGGATCAGGTCCGCCTGCTGCAGGATTTCGATCGCGCGAAAGGTAATGTCTTTCAGATTACCTATCGGTGTTGCCGTCACATAAAGGCCCGGTTCAAAACTCATGCTGACTGCCATGAAAGGCACCTTGGCTGAGGTCAAGGGTGGTTTGACATGCAGCTGCATGTTTGCGGTTGCTCTTTGGATGCAACCGGATAGTGTACGGGACAAGTATATGGTTAATGCCGACAAGGGTGCGGCGAGGATGTTTCAGAAAGGTGTCAGAGGTATGATGAACCGTTTCGGCTCTGGAATAATAAAGAAGTCGGCTGCATTATGTGCGCTTGCCGGTCTGTTGGCGGCCTGTGAGACAATGGACCAGCCGCGTGGACCTGTCATCACGCGACCTGCGCCGCCACAAACTGTTCCCTATGAGCCGGAGCCTCAGGAAGAGGTTTACAACGAGGAGGCATTTGTCACCACAGAGGCCCTGCAGGTTGACGGGCGAAAGCCGATCAGGGTGGCGTTACTTTTACCGTTCACATCCACATCCGAAAATGTGGAAAAAGTTTCTGAGGCCATGTCCAATGCGGCACAGCTGGCTGTTTTTGAAAGCGGCAATGACCGCTTCCTGCTAATCTCTAAAGACACCAAGGGAACCCCGGAAGGTGCGCAGGCTGCCGCTCAGGAAGCCTTGCGCGAAGGGGCGGAACTGGTGCTTGGGCCGCTGTTCTCGGACTCTGTTGAGGCAGCCGCGCAGTTAACGCGCTCTGCGGGCGTGCCAATGATCGCCTTTTCTTCCGATATGCGTATCGCGGGTAACGGTGTTTACCTGCTCAGCTTCCCGCCCGAGATGGAAATCGCACGGGTAACAGATTACGCAGTGAAGAACGGCTTTATGCGCTTTGGCCTTCTGACTCCCCGCTCGGAATATGGACAGCGCGTCAGCAGTTCCTTTGCCGAGGAAGCCTATGTGCGCGGTGGTATTGTTGTGCATGAGGAGAGCTATGAGCAATCGCCGGATGCAATGTTGCAACCAGCCAAGAGGCTCGCTCAATATGCCGATAAATGCTCAAGCGAAGATAACGATCTGCGCCTTTCCAATCCTATGCCTGGTGACCCTTACGCGGCAGGCTCTGGAGGCTTTCAGGCTGTTTTGATGCCGGAACAAGGCACACTTTTACGGGCTCTTGCGCCATTGTTGCCGTATTATGATGTCAATGTGAACTGCATCAAGTTGCTGGGTGTCAGTGCCTGGAACAACCCCAGGCTGACTCGTGAACCAGCTCTTGCGGGGGGCTGGTTTGCAGCGCCCGATCCGTCTCAGTCAGAGAAGTTTCGTAATCAGTATAGCAGCGTTTATGCGGAAAACCCGCCGCGACTGGCATCTCTTGCCTATGATGCAGCCCTGCTGGCGGCCCGTCTTGGTCTGAATCCAAAGGGAATGCGTTTCGTGCCGCAGAATATTGCAGATCCCAATGGCTTTCTCGGCGCGGACGGACTGTTTCGCCTGACGCAAGATGGTCGTGTCGAGCGCGGATTGGCAATACTGGAGATACGCCAGTCTGGCATCCGGGTTGTAGACCCTGCACCGCAGAGTTTCATGATGGCGCCCGCCATTGATGCGTACGGGAACACAACCGGCTTTTAGCATCAGCCGGTACGGCCTGACCCTTCGGGGCTTGTCAGCAGTTCGACGGCTATCCTGTTGAGCAGTTTGCGACCCTTGGGCGTCAGGCAGAGTGTCCTGGCGGTACAATGCGCCAGGTTTTCTCCTTCGAGGTTCTGAATGACCTCTTCAGGCAAGGGCGCGCCGGACAGTTTTTCATAGATGTCCATATCAATGCCTGACTGAAGGCGCAGTCCCATCAACAGATATTCTGCGCCCTGGCCCTGTGACGAGAGTGTTTCTGTCTGGAATTTCCGAGAAGGGGGTTCGGTCAGATAATCCGCAGGCTTGAGGGTTGTGGAAATCGCCAACCTGTCGCTGCCTTGTGAAAGGCGCCCATGGGCACCGGGGCCAATGCCAATATAGTCCTTGTGCGTCCAATATAGCATATTGTGCCGGGATTCATCACCTTCTGCGGCGTGATTGGATACCTCATAGGCAGGCTTTCCGGCAGCCGCGCATGTATCCTGCGTCAGATCGTAGAAATCTGCCTGCAGGGGGTCTGCTGGCAAGGCCCAGTCCTGCCGGTCAACAGCTTTCTGGAAAGCGGTATCCGGTTCAACGGTCAGTTGGTACAAGGAGAGATGTTGAACACCTGTTGCCAGTGCCGCGCCCAATTCCTCTGCCCACTGTTTCAGGCTTTGGTCAGGCCGGGCATAGATAAGGTCCAGCGTGGTGCGGTCAAAAACAGTCAGGGCAAGGTCAAGGGCTGCGCGGGCCTCGGCGGCTGAGTGATTGCGCCCCAGGAATTTCAGGGCATTGGTATTGAAAGACTGGATGCCCAGAGACAGGCGGTTGATGCCAGCTTTCCTGAAGTCGCTGAAGCGTGCCTGCTCAGCATCTGTCGGATTTGCCTCAAGCGTAATTTCAATATTATCAGAGGGTGACCAGAGCTCTGCGCATGTCTCAACAAGTCTTCCAACAAGTTCCGGAGGCATCAGGGAAGGTGTGCCACCACCAAAATAAATGCTGCTCAGATTGCGCTGTCCGGTCTGTGCGGCAAACCATCGCAAGTCGTCGACCAGCACGCTCTCCCAGAGATCTGCTCGCACGTCACGGTTTCGATAGACGTTGAAATCGCAATAGGGGCAGATGCGCGTGCAATACGGCCAATGGATATAGACGCCAAATCCCATCATGCATTAAGCCGTGATGGCTTCCCTTTCCACGGCTGTGCGCCGGACCTGCGGATACGTCGCGAAGCGAGCCCGATTATCTGGCCGCGTATGGGTAAAGTCAGAAACACTTATTCAGCATGGCCTCTACAGCCAGCGCTCGATGGGAGATGGTTTTCTTTTCATCGGCGGGTATTTCCGCAAATGTCTGGGTTCTGCCAAGCGGCATGAACATCGGATCATAGCCGAAGCCGCCCTCTCCGCGCGGCGGCCAGATCAGCTTGCCGGCGCATTCCCCGCGCACCACTTCTGTATGGCCATCCGGCCAGGCCAGCGTCAGGACACATATAAAGGCAGCAGAGCGGTCTTCATTGCCAGCCGCATGCAACCCGTCTTCCACTCTTTGCATGGCAGCCAGAAAATCTTTTTCTGGTCCGGCCCATCTGGCGGAATATATGCCAGGATCGCCATTTAGGGCAGTGACAGCGAGGCCGGAATCATCAGCCAGAGCAGGTAATTCACTGGCCTGTGCAGCGGCGAGCGCTTTCAGGGCGGAATTGGCTTCAAAGGTGTCCCCCGTTTCCTCTGGTTCTGGCAGATTCAGGTCGCCGGCAGAAAGAACGGTGACACCCATCGGGGCTAAAAGACCGGAAAATTCGGCCAGTTTGCCCTTGTTGTGGGTCGCGAGGACCAGTTTTTTGTCAAAAAATTTCCTAGTCATTTCAATGAGTTAAAACACCTCATGTTGAAAAACGACAAAAAAATATCGTTTTTCAATAAAAAGCACTTGCATCGTTTTTCGATATGTCTATATTGATAAACAATAAGGCCGAACAAAAAACGACGGCCAGAGAGTACCGAGTAAGACGACCCAAGAAAAAAGGGCGGAAAAGCAAAAAGCCAAACCGCCCGAAGTTAAAAACGATAGTTTGAGAAACAGAAATTGGAGATTTCACATGTCTAACAAACAGAACACTAAATTCGCTGGTTTTGGCCAGTTTGTCAATATCACAGCTTCAGTAGCTGTCGTGGCGTTGATCGCCCTCGGCTATGCAAGCGCGATTTCCGACCTGCCTGTCACCATCTGACGCGGGAACGAACAGGGCGGCATTCATACCTTAAACCCAACGCCCTAACGTGGGTGCCGCCCTGAACTCTTTTCAACTGCCGCAATACGGACCCAACTCCGCATAACAGGCAAAGCATTGAACCCATCATCTGATCTCCAGGAGAGACCGAAATGACGAAACAAAAAGTAACCCAAACCGGCCGTAACAGCAACCTGGCCCATATGATTGCCACAGTCCTGATCGTGGTGATGGTTGCAGCAGGCTACATGACAGCGATTTCTGACCTGCCTGTTACTATTTGACAGGCTGGCCAAAACAGGGCGGCATCCATACCTTAAACCCAACGCCCTAACGTGGATGTCGCCCTAACTTTTTAAACTCGAGGGAACGAGGATGATTAAGAAAAACAAACTGGCCGGATTTCTGTCAGTTATTTTGCGCATCATCTACATCATCTCTCTCGTGGCGATGGTGGTGTTGGGTATCTTGTCGGTCGCGACTTTTTTTGCTGCGCCGCTTGAGGGGGTTCTGAACCGTATTCATGGTGTGGATCTGGATCTTAATGATTTTGCGATGTCCGAATTTGTTGATGTCGCCAAGAGTTTCATTACTGCCGTAATGTTTGTGGTGGTTTCCCGTTGTCTGATGGTCGTTCTGCAAACGATCTCCGACGGAACGCCGTTTGAGACGGATAACGCTGCCAGGTTCAGCATTATTGCCAAAGTGGTGGTGTATGCCGAGCTGGCCAAGTTCGCGGTGGTGCCGGTGTCCGGTCTGATCGCAATGATATTGGGTATTGAGTATGGTGAAGGCGGACAGCTTTCTCTCAATCTGACGAATTTTCTGGGCGCCGGGATCGCACTTGTTCTCGCAGAAGTGTTCCGTGAAGGAGCGCGCCTGCGTGAAGAGCAGGAGTTAACGGTTTAACGCATGGCAATCAGTGTAAAACTCGACAGGATTTTGCTGGAACGCGGCATGTCACTGACTGAATTGTCAGAGCGGGTCGGTGTGACCATCGCCAATCTGTCCATTCTGAAAACCGGCAAAGCCAAAGCGATCCGATTTTCCACGCTGGAAGCGATCTGCAAGGAGCTGGAATGTCAGCCGGGCGATATTTTGAGCTTTGACGAAGAGGGAAATTGATACTACATTATTAGTATTAAGGAGAGAAATCATGCAGGCGCGCAAGGATACCATGTTGTCACAAACCAACCATGTTGCCTCAAGGGGGTTCAGCCTGTTTGTGCGGAACGCCGTCATGCTCTCGGCTATTGTCACCGTTCTTGCGCTTGTCGTGCTCAATTTCACGCTCCCCGCCGCCCCTCATTCGGATACAGTCATCTATTCAACGGCAGGCGTTGACAGATCACAACCCGTCGGCCGGGATAGCCGATAGGCCTTCTTGAAGCGGCCAGCGGGAAGCACCATTTCAGTGTCAGGGCGTTACAACAGGAGGGACTATCCATGTGGCTATGGCTATTATGGTGGTGTGTTGATGATCATCTGGCGGAAGCGTTTGAAACACCTGGCCTTGGCGAACTGCCAATATGGTTGCCGCTGATCATCAGTCTGGCAATATCATTCACATTCTCGAAAAATGTCAGTAATGGCTGAACCGGACTTCTGCTTTAGCGGGCCCTGATGACTTCATCACGCAAAAGGCCCGGTCTGCGTTGGTGATAGCGGCGCATGTAAAACCCAACGATCGCAACCCAGAAAAGCAGCATCCCGAAAAAATAATAAAAACCGCCAAGGTCATGCACATAATATTGCAATGCCTCAGGCGGAATGTCGGTGACGATCCGGGTTTGCCCGCTGTCATCGAGCATGACAGTGGCGACAACTTCAGACGGGTTCGGAATAAACCCGAACCGATGCATGGCCCAGTCACCGCCTGCCAGCAGGCCCATCATCAAGGGGGAGCCAAGCAGAAATGTTGCAATAACCGCCAGACAATAGCCAGGGCCCCGTGGGCGCTCTGCCCGTGTGTAAATGCTGGCGAAAGTCTCTGCGGTAAAGCCTTCCACGAATTCCGGCTCGGCAGATTTCAGGCGCTCATACTCAAACTGGGCTCCTTCTGCCAGCTCACGTTCAATGCGGGCACACCACCATCGATAAAGCGCATAAAGCCCGCCAACGATAACCAGACAGAACAGAATGTAACTCAACAAGGCGCACCTCAGAATAACACGACACCAGACAGTAGACGGGATGAGACTGTTTGCAAAGCGCCCGGCCAAATGCTGAAGTTTTAATTATTGTCCGGCGGCATGGTTGCGGTCTGCTCACGCATTTTGTGCAATGCCCTTTGCAGCGCGTCGGCTAGTTCTCCGCGTTCCGCCGGTGACAGAAAAGCCCCGAGCACCAGCGTCTTGCCGTGACTGACAAGCTGCAACTGGCTTTCATGTTGTACGGGGCGCTCCATTTCCACGCGAGTCCAGAACGGCTGGAGCCGCCACCGGCTTTCATGACCGGACGGGAGAACGCGGCAGACCCATAATTCGTCGGCGGTCATGAGCACCCGCTCATGCAGTCGGCCCTGTTTGTAGCTGAGGCGAAAAGCCAGCCAGACAGCGAAAATATCAAGGCCTGCAAAAAACAGGACAGGCCATGCTCCCAGAACCAGATACCAGATGCCAGCGAGGACATTGAAGACGATCACAACTGTCATGACCGCGATAAAGCCTGCATTTGGCAGAGAGCGGTTGGGATAAAGGAGTGCGTTAAAGAGCAATGGTTCTTCAGATTGATCCCCGGTGGGCGAGGCGTCAGCCATTGCTTTGCCTTGTATCAGGGGGGGCATGTTCTCGATGACCTGTGTGCGTGCCATGGACAAAATCTAGGCCGCACACCGTATGGCGGCAAGTTAAAGACAGGTTGGTCTAGTGGTAATTACCCGGCCAGGCGCTGCTATGATGGCATGAAAAAAATGCCTGCGGCACTGGCGAAAGCCCCCAAAACCGGCTTAGGTAAGGTATTATTAACCAAGTTAATGGGCTTCGCGGCCCGACATCGCCACAAAAGGGAGACCCAGATGAGCGACTACATCGAGAACGTCCGCAAATACCGCTCCAACGCCAGTGAGGAAACAGTCGACAAGATCGTCAAGCATCTCGGCATTGCCCTGCGCAACCGGGACTCTTCTCTTGTTTCCTGTTCAGACAAGTCCGAGCTGGAGCGTGTGCGCGAGAGCTGGTGCAAGAAAAAGCTGGCCTCAGACAAGTCTGACGCAGAGCTGGACGAAGTAATCAATGAAGTTTGTGTGCAGATGGCTGATGAAAAAAGCAACAAGCACCGCGTCACTTTTTATTACCTGGTCGCCGATAAGCTGGACAAGCTCGTAACGCTTTAAGCAACCTTATTGAGCATTTAATCTCGGGCAGGTCGCAGTGATGCGCACCTGCCCTTTTGTTTGATGAATATGAGGGGCGCCATGCCCAAAAATATGACCCGTGCCAATGTTGCGGCATTTTATGAAACTCTGTCGAAGGTTAAACCAGAACCTGATACAGAACTGACCTATCACGATCCGTACACCCTCCTTGTGGCTGTGACGCTTTCTGCACAGGCAACAGATGTTGGTGTCAACAAGGCAACGGCAAGACTTTTCCCGGTGGCTGATACGCCGGAGAAGATGGTCGCGCTTGGCGAAGAAAAACTGGGCGAGCATATACGGACAATTGGGCTGTGGCGCAATAAGGCAAAGAATGTCATCAAACTTTCCCAGATCCTGCTTGATGAGCATGGCGGAATTGTACCCGAAGACCGGGATGCTTTGCAAAAGCTGCCGGGCGTTGGTCGCAAGACAGCCAATGTTGTCTGCAATGTTGCTTTTGGCCAGCCGACCATTGCCGTGGATACCCATATTTTTCGGGTCTCAAATCGCACGGGTCTTGCCCGTGGCAAGGACGTCTTGGCCGTTGAGCAGCGCCTGGAGAAAGTGACCCCGCCAGAATATTTGCAGCATGCCCACCACTGGCTGATCCTGCATGGCCGCTACATTTGCAAGGCAATGGGCGACCCGGAATGCTGGCGTTGCCCGGTCAGGGATCTGTGCCTTTATGCGCCAAAGACACCGGAAGGGGGCTTCCCCAAGCAGAAGAAAACGGTCAGTAAGAAGGCGGCAAAATCAATGCGCAGCAAACCAGCCCTAAAATCTGCTCGCAAAAAGAAACCATCTGTGAAGGACAAGGCATGACGGATTCCCCCCCCGACCTTATAGACCGCCTGATTGTGCCCCTGGATGTGGCAACGCCAGAAGAAGCAGAAACAACGGTTGCGTTACTCGGTGATGCAGCGAGATTTTACAAGATTGGTTATCAGTTGATGCCGGTGGGGGGCTCAGGCCTTGCCCGCCGCCTGTTGAACAAGGGCAAGAAGGTTTTCCTCGATTTCAAGTTTCTTGATATTGGGGCGACCGTTGAAAAAGGCGTCGCCAGTGCTGCACGACTGGGCGGTGATTTTATTACCATACACGCAGACCCGGACGCGCTGGCGGGCGCATTGCAGGGTCGGGGAAGTAATGAACGTCTGAAGATACTGGCTGTGACAGTTCTGACCAGCTGGAATGCGGACACACTGAAGGCTTACAAAATTGATATGTCAGTGCACGATCTTGTTTTGTATCGGGCGGAAATGGCAGCCAATGCCGGGGTGGACGGTATTGTCGCTTCTGCACAGGAGGCTGCCTCTATCAGAGCGCGCTTTGGCCATGACCTGACGATTGTAACACCGGGCATTCGCCCAAAGGGTGCCCGAACTGACGATCAGAAGCGTGTTGTAACGCCCGCAGAAGCCATTCGCGCCGGCTCGGATCATCTGGTCATCGGCCGCCCTATTCTCAATGCACCAAATCCCAAGGATGCTGTTCGTGTTGTCATGGAGGAGATGACCTCTGCCCTGGCAGAGGGTGAGGGTTGAGGAGGCTGACAGCCATCTGCGGGCTTTGCAGTTGTATCATTTGCGTTTTATACTTTCCCAAAACAGGAGACGCTTATGGCTGATGCCAGTACACCGGAAGCACGCGCTACCTTTTCATCGATGACAGAGGGCACCCAGGAAGACTGGATGAAAATTGCCGTTAATGCGATGGCCTTCAACAAGGGGCTTGCCACGCGTGTGCTCGATCACTTGCGCATTCTCGATGGGGATTTCGGGGGTTTCCCGGTGGATCGTCTGGAGCACAGCCTGCAGACAGCAACGCGCGCGCATCGTGACGGGCGAGATGAAGAATATGTCGTTTGCGCCCTATTACACGATATTGGGGATACGCTCGGGTCCTACAACCATCCTGACATTGCGGCGGCAATTCTCAAACCGTTCGTATCCGAAAAGAACCACTGGATGGTTGAGCAGCATGGCATTTTCCAAGGGTACTATTTCTTTCATCATATCGGTATTGACCGAAACATGCGTGACCGGTTCGAGGGGCATGAGTTTTATCAATATACGGCAGAATTCTGCCACAAATACGATCAGGCCGCCTTTGACACTGATTATGATACGATGCCGCTGGAGGCCTTTGAGCCGATGGTCCAGCGTGTTTTTGAAGCGCCCAAGCGCTCAATTTACATGGATGCGCTGAAAGATGATGCGTGAGCTGGAGACGCTTACATCTCTTTGCTTTTACCCTCGAAAGGGTTCAGCTTTTTGAGCAGTAATTGCAGTCCGCCCCGGTTTTCCTTCCGTGCCAGCGCTTCTTCGCTGATCAGGAAAGTAGTCTGAATGACATACCGCTCACCGGCGAATGGCGGGTGCCCATGCCAGCTTGTGTCTGATCTGGCAAAGGCAAAAACATTGCCGGCCAGCGGTGAGACTTCTTCTGCAAAATCATCCATATCCTGATCGCCATTCAGAGCGCGAATGGCACCGCCCGCCGCATCGTCCCAGCCATCGTTAAGATAGATCAGCATGGTGCAGATTTTTGACAGGCTGTCATTATGGATACGCCCGTCGCCCACCTTTGAAAGCTTGCGCACAGTTATCATGCGCGGCTTGTCCCGCAATTCAAGGTTCAATTTGTCAGATAGCACGTCGGCGAGTTCAGGTGACTGCAGGTCGTCAATCAGGCCAGCAAATGCACCATGGCTGTCGAGCTTTGACAGGGGCAGATACCCGGTTTTACGAATATCAGGGTAATCCTGACGCACCTGTGCGGCCTGGTCCGGGGTGACAGCCCCCTCAGCAACGATATAGGTAAATGGTGTGGTCCGGGTCTGGGCGGCCCGCAGGGCATCAAAATTCAACATCTCTCAATCACACGACAATCTGTTAGCAGTTTAGCATCATCAATTTTGGGCGTAATACTGCAAAAATGAGGCAAATGCCAGATTTGAAAACCGGATCATTGATAATGCCAGCGGGTAAAAAACCGGCTGGACAATTTGCGCGTGGCGGGTTCTTTTCTGCGACGAACTGGATGTGAGGTAACGGTGAGTCAGAAGACCGTCATTTGCATGAAATGGGGTACCCGCTATGGGCCGGAATTTGTCAACCGGCTTTACGGCGGGGTCACGCGCAATATCACTGGCCCTTTGCGTTTTATCTGTTTTACTGACGACAAGACAGGTCTGTCACAAGGTATCGAAGTACAGCCGCTGCCCCGTATCAACCTGCCAGAGAAGTATGAATGGACGCCATGGCGCAAGCTTTCCTGCTGGCAGTACCCCCTTGCTGATATCGAAGGAGATATCCTTTTTCTGGATATTGATCTGATTGTTGTTGGCTCGCTTGATGACCTGTTCGCGTTTGCGCCGGGTGAATATTGCGTGATCGAAAACTGGACCCAGAAAGGAAAGGGCATCGGTAATACGTCTGCCTACAGATTTCCAGCCGGGAAATATGAGCAACTGTTCGAGATATTTGATTCAGACCCGGGAAAAGTGCTGGAAGAGTGTGGGATTGAGCAGCAATATATTTCCAAATATATCCCCAACCAGCGTTTCTGGCCCGCAGAGTGGTGTCTTTCCTACAAGCATGACCTCGTGCCTAAATTCCCGATGAACTGGCTCAAACCCCCGGCACTGCCAGAAAATGCACGACTTATCGCCTTTACGGGTCGTCCTGACCCTGATGAAGCAAGAGCTGGCCAGTGGGAGGCACCCTGGTACAAGAAGTTCTACAAGCACGCCAAACCGGCAAGCTGGATTGATGATCACTGGCGTTAGGTGTCTGGAGGCTTGAGATAAATGGCAGACCGTAAAAGCAGATTGAAGCGCAAGCTCAATGGTCGATACATTGCCTGGCAAGCATCATATGCGCTCGTGAATACGTTGCCTTTCTTGCGTGCGCCATTGAATTTTTTTGGACGTGCAGTATCAGCGGCGACACTGCCGGAAGCTGAAATTATTCAGACGTCAACAAGGCATTCCACCCCCTTCACTGACGCCCAGCAGGCATTTATTCGTGATGCCTGTGGTGATGACAAGGGACGCTATCTCAGCGCGCCGCCGCCGGACTACTGGGCTGGCGATGTAACGGTTTCAGTCCGTTATGCACTTTTGCAGGAAGCGACCTTCTATGCACATGCAGGCTCGATCGCGGATAAAAGTCGCGGCGTTATCGTCTCTGACACGCCTGAACGCCCTAACTGGAACCATGATAAAATTCGTTTCAGGACACAGAAGACAAGGGCACAAGCTGCCCTTTCCATTCCTGTTCGTCGCTATACAAATTATTCTCACTTTCTGTTTGATTACGCTCTTCCGGTTATTCGCTTCCTGCAGGAAAATCCTGAAAGGCGGCAGGGGGCTGCATTTTATCTCGTCGAAGGGCAGCCTGCATTTGTGCATATTCTCATTACCAAAGTGGCCAGTCATTTTGGCATGAGCGTTCATGAAATTCCGCGCAATGCTCAACTTACAGCGCCTCTCATGTTGCAATACGAAGTAGAGGCGCCTTGCAGCACGTGGACATGCGCGACACCGGAACTGGCCGCGACGGTGCGGCAGATTTTGCTGGGTAGTGGGCCGGTGGAGAACAACGCGCCGTGGCGCAAGGTTTATCTGCATCGCGATGGAGCGAAATGGCGGAACCTCGATAATGCAACTGAAATTCGTCACTTCATGCAGGCTCAGGGTTTTGAGGTCTTTACGCCGCAGCAGGACAATTTTCTCGATCAGGTGCAGCTGATGTCGGAAACCAGCGTGCTTGTCTCCGCGCATGGTGCGGCCTTGACAAATCTTCTGTTCATGCCGGTAGGAGGGCACGTCATAGAGTTCTTTCCGGAAGATTTTGCCATAAGTTGTTACTTGAGTGCTGCCAGATTCGCCGGGCACGCGCATGCATCAGTGTGCGGCATCAATACTGGCGGCAGGCAGAATTACGCTATTGCAGAACCTGCCCTGCAATCTGTAATCGAACAATTTTTGGACTCAGCTTAGTATGAAGATCCTTTTCGCCAACAGGCTCTTTCCAGATGGTTTCACCAGTTCCAGTACAACCGCAGACGGGCTGGGAGGGATTGAAATTGCGACCCAGCACATAGCCAGAGAGCTGGTGTTGATGGGGCATGAAGTGTCGGTTGCCGTGAATATACAACGTACAGTGAAAGAGCAGGGAATAACCTGGCAGCCTGCCTGTGAGTTGCAGTCCTGTCTCTCCGAGGATCATGGGCTGGATGCAATTATTTCCAGTAATGATTCCATGCCCTTTGTATGGCGTGGAAATAGCAATAGGGCCCTTTGTTTTCTCTGGCAGCATAATCCGATGCCTCTGGTGAAGGCATGGCGGAAGAAACAACTTTCACCCATCCTGAAGACAAAACCTCATTTGGTGTGTGTGGGGAGCTATCTTAAGAAAAGCTTCTCATCACTGTATCCCTTTGCATCCCGGGCGGTAATTGGGCTGGGCGTCAGCGACATATTCAAGCATGACCCAGTGGGGTATATTCCCCGGCGGGCAATCTGGCTTTCACAGTCACAGCGCGGCCTGAAGGAAACGCTGACGCTCTGGATGGAGAAGATTGCGCCAAATGTGCCTGACTCAGAGATGCTTGTGTTTAGTTGTCAGCACCGCGAGAAGGAATATGACCCTGACGCGCTGAAAAGAGCTGGTATCAAGTTCATGCCGCGTATCTCTCAGGAGAAGTTAGCACATTACTTGAATCGTTCACGGATCATGATTTATCCGGGCGCAAGGGACGAAACATTTTGCCTGGCCGCAGCCGAAGCGTTGTGTAGCGGCGTGCCTGTTGTCACGCGTGGCATTGGTTCGCTTTCAGAGCGAGTCAGGCATGGCGTGGATGGGTTAATTCTGCAGTCTGACCAAGAAACGGCGGAAGCCGGCATCAGGATACTATCTGATGATGCATACTGGCGGAATTTACGAGATGGCGCACTTGCGGCTCGCGATCAGTTGAGTTGGTCAAGCGTTGCGCAAGAGTGGGTTTCGCATATCGATGCTTTGAAAAGACAGTAGTGATCTGGCCTTGCGCTGATATGCTTCATATTACCGTTTGTGAAGGATGATCCATCACAAACGGCTTGCCGGTAGCCTATAGCTGGTTGGCGCTGAATGTATCGCAGTCTTCCATCCGCCCGCTGTCAAACCCGGATCTGAACCAGCGCTTGCGCTGATCGGAAGATCCGTGTGTGAAGGAATCCGGCATTGGGGTGCGACCGGCTTGACGCTGCAGGGTGTCATCACCAATAGCATTTGCTGCATTAAGCGCCTCTTCAAGGTCGCCAGCTTCAAGGGCAAACATATTGTTCTCATGATAGGCCCACACACCGGCCAGACAGTCTGCCTGGAGTTCCATCTTCACCTGCAGAAGGTTCTGTTCTGACTGTGGCTGACCCTGCTTGGCGCGCTGCACCTGCTCAGATACGCCGGTTATGGTTTGAATATGATGGCCGACCTCGTGGGCAATAACGTAGGCCTGTGCAAAATCACCGTCTGCGCCGAAACGCTGGGCGAGTTCCTTGAAAAAACCTGTGTCGAGATAAACTTCTCTGGTTGCCGGACAATAGAAAGGGCCGACAGCCGATGTTGCATAGCCACAGGCACCGGCCTGAACGCCGCCCGAGAACAGATTAAGCTTTGGCTCCTCATAGGCCATCCCGCGTTTGCGGAATTCGGCGTTCCAGACATCTTCTGTGGAGGCGAGAACCGTGCAGACGAACTGGTCTGTCTGGTCCCCCTCAGTGCAGGGATTTATATTGGACTGGCTTGAGCCACCACCAACTTGCGCTGTTTGTGGGGCTCCGCCCATCAACAGGCGCAAGGGGTCAACGCCTGCAGCTTGAAGGGCGAAGAAGGCGACAACCAGGATCAGGATGCCGCCAATGCCAAACTTCGAAAAGATGAAGCGAATGGCAAGAAAGATGAGACCGCCGCTGGCAAGGCCCCCGCCGGAACCGCCGCCTTCACCGCGCCGGTTCACCACATTGTCACTTTTCCGTCTGTTCTGCCAGCGCATCACACCCTCCTTGAAATGGATCCGGCCATGGCCAGATCTTCAAACCTCGGGCGAAAGACAACCACGCCGCGCGGTAAAATGCAATGGCACTGAGGGCTCCACCCGATGACAGGCGAACCCTCAAGAGGCGCTAGCTCAGGCGCGTTTGCTGCGATTGAGGAACCAGATTCCGATACCCACAGGAACCAGTAACCTGATTGCCATATCAGCAAGCAGGGCGACGCCAATCGGTGGGAATTCAATGTCCGAGACGTCAAGGATAGACATAAAGGACTCCAGAATACTGCCACCGTCTCCCATCGCGACAATATAGGCTGCGCCACCAGCCAGAAGCGTCAGGTTGTAGCCTGTGTGTGCCCCTGCTGCCGCTGCAACAGACCCGGTTGCACGGGACATGGCTGCAAACATGTACCCAAGTGCGGCCGTGAGAATGATGTAATACACACCAACGGCAGGATTAACCAGCAAGCGGTCTCCATGCGCGAAACCGAAAAACAGCGATGACAGGAGAATGCCGGCAGAAAGTCCATGACGGGCGCCAAAGCCACTATACATCCAGCCGCGGAACATGACTTCTTCACTGGGTGCTTGCACCATCACGACGACAAACAGAATAACAAGAGCGATGGCAAACTGACTGGTTTGCACCAGTGACCAGTCAGGCTCTCCTTCGGGAACGGCGCCCCAGATATCGCCCAGAAAGACTGTCGGAATTGTCAGCAATAAAGCCAACGTGATGCCGCCAATGAAGCCGGGCCAGAATTTTGCGCCATAAAGGAAATCTCCCAGACCAGCCGAGGCAAGGGACCGCTTCTCCATTTTTACCTTCACTATAGAGAGTAAAATTGTACCGCCAAAGAAGCCTATGACAAAGCCCACAACCGCAGGGACCACAATTTCGGCAGGCGGGTTGGCCGCCAGCGCTTCCTGGTCCATATTCTCGCCCAGAAGCATGGCAGCGGAAACACCGGCCAGAATCCCGGCAACGATTATGCCGATGACTGCGGCAAGAAGCCACATGACCAGTCCCTGCAGCCACCCCCACCAGCCGCTGACGGGCCTGGCTGTTTCCGGTATTTCAGCAAAGACATGTGCCTTTGCCTGGAATTTTTTAGTCGTATCAATTTGTGTTTCGTCAGTCATTTTACCCCTCCAAAGGTCTGGTTGACGTTTTTTGCAGTCTGCTTTCGGGAATAGGCATCGTCAGTTTACGCCTCTTCATCCTGAAAAATCTGTTCAATCGGCTTTTTGAATAGTTTTGCAATTTTGAATGCCAGCGGCAGGGACGGGTCGTAGCGTCCTTTCTCAAGCGCATTAACGGTTTGTCGCGAAACACCGAGGCGCTTTGCAAGTTCGCCCTGACTCCAGCCATGCTCATCTCTCAGTTGTGGTAACATGTTGTTCATCTGTGACTTACCGTGCCTGCCTTTTTTTACTCAGCATAAGGAGCATAGCAGTCAGCCAGTAAACGGCATATATCGCCGCTACATGGATATCCGGTGCACCGAGATAGTCTCTTGCCAGTCCCCACAGTGTTGTCATCAGCAACAGGACGACGCCTGCAGATGCAATCGGGCCGACAGACATAGTTCGCCAGAACTCGTCAATGTTATAAAAGCGCCAGCATTCATAGACGCACCAGAACAGGCTGAGCACGAAGACTGATACCAGTAAGAAAGTGCCGGTTTCGTCAGGACCGATGCCATCCATGATATTTATGGGACTCATGTCATTATCAAGAATGAGTCTGCTCAATACCAGACCATGAATGAGTGAAGCGATGGTCATGCGAAATATAATCGCGCGCTGCAGGGGATCAGTCATGTCCCCAAAGATCATATCCATCAGCTCGCGCCCTTCTTCGTCTTTAGGTCGCAAGTTGTAACCGATAGTTAGAATAACGCCCGCGAGTGCCAAGCCTATAATCACCCAGAGCGGGTTGCCCGTATCTTCTGTTCGGGCCACCGTGAAGCGGAGGATACCGGCAGAGAAAGCCACGATAAGAAAGAACATTCCAATCAGTCTAAAAGCACGCATGGACATGTTTTATACTCCTGGCCGTTGAAAATGACGCATGGCCATATAGGCAGTGGGAATTGCCAGCAGAACGACGGCGATTGCATCAATGGTGAAATCGAGTCCGTGAGTTGAGCGATAGAGAATCTTGCCAGTGAAGAAGCCGAGCACGGACAGCAATCCGCAAAAAAGCAAATGCAATCCAAAAACCTTCGGTAATCTTTCCATCATGTCCTCCTTACCCGGTATTCCTGCGAGAAAAACGCGTCAGGTACACGCCCACCTTCATTGCGACGAAAGTGGCTGCGGCAAAAAACGTGAGGAAAAGGAACGCCGACAAGGCGAACGGCTCTCCCTGCTGGATCAGATAAATCATCTCGCCACAGAACTTGCCTGACCAGTAAAAAAGCGTAATGCCCAGAAAGCAGGCCAGAATGTTCCGTAAAAACAGGGTGTCAGAAATATTCATTTTTGAACTCCTTTCAGGTCTTGGTTATTCGGCCAGAGCAGGTTGATCTTCCTGGCCGTCCTTTTTCTTGCCCCGCTTGAGAAAGCGGTCTTTCAGCTCACCAAAGCTGTCGAACTTGATAAGAACCAGGCCCATCAGCAGGAACCAGCTGGTGAACGTGAAGGCAGCGGGAATATTCAGCAGGAAAATCTTTCCTATATGCTTGCGGTTGCGGATCAGACCCAGAAATGTGGGAATGAACCAGATAACCAGTGTGACAACGCCAATAATGGCAATCTGCATTGGGGTGAATGATTTCACCTGTTCAATCATGCTTGAGAAGCCGTCGGTCATTTGACCCTCCAATGTTATGTTGTAAAGCATCCTTTACACCTCTAGTCAAAAAAATTCAGAACAATGTCTCTGTAAAGCCACCTTTACAGAACAGGATATAGGTTGTCAAGCGAGCTTTACAACGCGCTAGAATTTATTTGCTGAAATTGTTTGTCAGGCACCGGTGCGGTTGGCCGTGACCTGTTTGATGAAGGAATCGATAACCCCTTTCCAGCGGGAGAGGCGGCTGGAAACATGCTCTGTCGTGACGCCGCCGGTCAGATCAATATGATAGTCGACGCCAATCTGGTTCTTTCCTTCAATAAGGTTAAGCGCGCCCATCAAAATGAGCCTCGTTGAAATTGTTGACGACCCGGAAGTCACCTGCATTAACCGGACGATTCAGGTCAAAGTTGGCAAAGAAGAGGAGCCGACGGCAGGCCAGAGGGTCTCCGCCGCAATCCATGGCGCGAACGACAAAGTTCAGATCACCAGCTGTTCCCATGGCGACCGGCGCGCCAGTGTCGCGATCCGCAATGATACGGCCACCAAATCCGGCATCTGCCAGCAATTTCTCAATATCATCCCCAGACATGCTGTCTTTTATTTCGGCCGCAGTTGCGCTTCCGGCAAAGACGAAAAGCGTAATGATAACAGATAGAAATACCGACTTCATGGTGAAACCCCCTGATAGATACCCAACTTCAGGGTACACTGGCTCAAAAACAGCCTCTTTGTCCATGGGTGATTGATCTCGCGATGGCGGTCTTGTCCATCACAAAAAACAGCCATTGGGGCTGTATGCACCGGAAAACAGGTGTAACGCGTTGACAGTCAGGGCTTCTCATCTATTTTCTGCCCTCGAGGGATTTCAACAAGGTTCACATGGCCAATCACGCAACTGCACCCGTTTCACCCCATCTTCAAATCTGGCGCTGGACTGTCACCATGGCAGCTTCGATTTTTCAGCGTGTAACCGGTGTCGCTCAATATTTCGGCGCTATCCTGCTGACGATCTGGCTGGCGTCTGCTGCCATGGGTGACCAGGCGTTCAATACAGTGCAGTCACTATTCGCCTCGCCATTGGGTACGATCGTTCTGTTTGGCTATTCCTGGTCAATCTCATTTCACCTGATTAATGGATTGCGCTTTCTTTTTTGGGATGCCGGCTACGGATTTAAAATCAAGACCGCAAACCTCACCGGCTGGCTCGCATTTGGTGGTTCAATCATCTTAACGGCAATCATCTGGGCCGTGGTTATTTTAACTGGCGGGGGGAGCTGAGACATGGCTGAAAAAGGTACGCCGCATTTCATTTTTCAGCGCGTTACGGCGCTTGTCATGGTGCCGCTGACGGTCTGGTTTGTCGCCTCACTCATCGCACATTCCGGTGACTCCCGGATGGAGCTGATGGAATGGATCGCCCACTGGCATGTGGCTGTGCCATTGTCCATTCTGCTGCTGGCCGGGTTTTTTCACATGCGGCTGGGCATTGAGGTGGTCATTGATGACTACATCCACAAACCCGATACGCGCGGGATGCTGCATTTCCTCAATACACTCTTTGCCCTGATCCTTGGCGCGATCGCCGTATGGTCGGTCATCGCCATTACCCTGATCGTTTGATCTCTGACAAAAGGCTTTTGAATGAGCGCTTCTTATACATATGTGGACCATGCTTATGACGTGGTGGTGGTCGGTGCTGGTGGCGCTGGCCTGCGGGCGACGTTGGGCATGGCTGAGCAGGGGCTCAGCACCGCCTGTATCACCAAGGTTTTTCCGACCCGGTCCCACACGGTTGCAGCACAAGGCGGTATCGCAGCATCCCTCACGAACATGACGCCGGATTCCTGGCAATGGCATATGTATGATACCGTCAAGGGGTCTGACTGGCTCGGTGATGTGGATGCGATGCAATATCTTGCCATGGAAGCGCCACAGGCTGTTTACGAACTGGAGCATTACGGTGTCCCGTTCAGCCGGACAGAAGATGGCAAAATCTATCAGCGCCCTTTTGGCGGCCACATGCAGAATTATGGCGAAGGCCCGCCTGTGCAGCGCACCTGTGCCGCCGCAGACCGGACAGGTCATGCGATCCTGCATACACTGTACGGACAGTCTCTCAAAAATAACGCCAAATTCTTCATTGAGTATTTCGCGCTTGACCTGATCATGTCTGATGACGGCCAGTGTACTGGTGTTGTGGCCTGGAATCTGGATGACGGAACCATCCACCGCTTCAGCGCCAAGATGGTGGTGCTGGCAACCGGCGGTTATGGTCGTTCGTACTTCTCAGCGACTTCAGCCCACACTTGCACCGGGGATGGCGGTGGCATGATTGCCCGCGCCGGGCTGCCGCTTCAGGATATGGAGTTTGTGCAGTTCCACCCGACGGGGATTTATGGCTCCGGCTGCCTGATTACAGAAGGTGCCAGAGGTGAGGGTGGGTATCTGACCAATTCAGAAGGCGAACGGTTCATGGAGCGTTATGCGCCGAACGCCAAAGACCTTGCGTCTCGCGACGTGGTCTCGCGATGTATGACAATCGAGATTCGTGAAGGCCGGGGCGTTGGTAAGGATGGTGACCACATCCATCTCAACCTAAACCATATCCCGGCTGATGTTCTGGCGGAGCGTCTTCCCGGCATCTCGGAGTCGGCGAAGATTTTTGCCGGCGTGGATGTCACCAAGGAACCGATACCTGTTCTCCCGACGGTCCATTACAATATGGGGGGCATCCCGACCAATTACTGGGGGGAAGTCCTCAACCCGACGCCGAATGATCCGGACGCTGTAGCCCCTGGCCTGATGGCAGTGGGTGAGGCGGGCTGTGCTTCTGTGCATGGGGCAAACCGTCTTGGGTCGAACTCATTGATTGATCTGGTTGTGTTTGGTCGTGCGGCGGCTATCAGGGCCAATGATGTGGTTGACAAGGATGCCGCAATCCCTGCCCTAAACGAAGCTGCCTGTGACAGGATCATGGGGCATTTCGATCAGGTCCGACATGCAAAGGGGAGTACCGCAACTGCGGACCTTCGTACCCGAATGCAAAAAATCATGCAGGAAGATGCAGCGGTGTTCCGCACACAGGAAACCCTCGAACAGGGCTGTCGCCGTATGGATGAAGCATGGTCCGGCCTGTCTGATTTGCATGTTACGGACAAATCTCTGATCTGGAATACAGATCTAATGGAGACTCTTGAACTGGAAAACCTGATGGCCAATGCCATTACCACGGTTTATTCAGCAGAGGCCCGCAAGGAAAGTCGCGGCGCTCATGCAAGGGAAGATTACAAAGACGGCGAGATGGATGGCCGTGACGATGCAAACTGGCGCAAGCATACCCTGTCCTGGGTGAATACTGAGGGTAAAGTCGATCTGGATTACCGTCCTGTGCACACAGACCTCATTGCTGACGGTATCGAGATTGCAAAAATTGCTCCCAAAGCACGCGTTTACTGAGGAACAGGATCATGGTTGAGCTGACACTGCCGAAAAATTCCAAGGTTAAAAAGGGCAAAACCTGGCCAAAGCCGGAAGGTGCCGCGAATTTACGCGAATATCGTGTCTATCGCTGGTCACCTGATGATGATGAAAATCCACAGGTCGACACTTATTATGTTGATACGGACGATTGTGGCCCCATGATCCTGGATGCGCTTTTGTGGATCAAGAGCAATATTGACCCGACATTGACCCTGCGCCGTTCTTGCCGCGAGGGTATCTGCGGTTCCTGCGCGATGAATATTGACGGCGGCAACACGCTGGCTTGTACCAAGGGTACGGATGAAGTCGGGCGCGGTCCAATCGCTGTCTACCCGTTGCCGCATCAACCGGTCGTCAAGGATCTGGTAACGGATTTGACCAATTTTTATGAGCAACACGCCTCAATTCAGCCTTTCCTGCAAGCGTCAGAGACCCCTGAAACAGAACATCTGCAGACCCCTGAAGACCGGGAAAAGCTGGATGGTCTCTATGAATGCATCCTGTGTGCATCCTGCTCTACGTCCTGCCCGTCTTACTGGTGGAATGGCAGCACGGAAGATGGCAAGAACGAGTATCTTGGTCCGGCAGCACTCTTACAGGCCTACCGCTGGCTGGTGGATTCGCGCGATGATGAGCGCAATCGTCGTCTGGATTTTCTTGAAGACAACTTTTCTCTATACCGTTGCCACACGATCATGAACTGTGCCCAGGTCTGCCCAAAAGGGTTGAACCCCGCAGAAGCCATCGCAGGCATCAAGCGGATGATGGTTGAGCGATCCCGCTAGAGAAATATATCAGATCAAAACCATCAGGCGAAGGCAGGCTGTGAGATTGTCGGAGATGTCCTGCGTCTGCCTGCATTGCGGCGTTTGGCGACTTTCAGTTGCCAGGCGATGAAAGCAAAGCCGATCAACATCATGGCCCATGTGCCGGGTTCCGGCGTGGCGGCTACCATGTTGGCCGTCAGGTCTACACTGTCCACCTGGATCGACTGACCGGACTCGAAGTTGTAAACGATAAATGTGTCGCAGCCGCCGATTGACACGCAGAAGTCCGAGAGCCTCTGGCTGACGATATTGTTTGCGCCGTTGACTGCTTCAAAGAAGGTCGTGCGCAGTTGTGAAAACCCGCCGCTGCCGTTGGTGGTGCCCGCGAAAATGGCGAGCGTTGTCGAGCCGGTAAGGCCACTCAGTTCCACGGTAATATCGAAAGCGTTGAATAGCGCGTCTGTCTGATAGGCGATCCAGCCAAAAGGCGCGAGCGTGGCTGAGTTGCCATCTGCAGCCCCGAGTGAGAAACCCGGATTATCAACCGGTCGACCATTGGCGCTGGCCAGTTCGCTGGTGTTGTAGATAACCGTCTCCGCGTGGGCTGGCATAGCCATGAGACCGCTGAGGACGGCAAGGCCGACGATGATAAATGACTTACGCATAATACTGTACACACTCTTCTGGCCAGCAGACGCACCACTGGCATGTGATGGTGATACCGCAAGCGTGTAAAATTGCTGTTACGCGCTCCCGTAAAATTTTAGATTTCTGATGTTATGGAAATTCCGCACAGGAGGCTGGATAGCACGAAGCAGATGTCGCATAAGTTGGCCTGATAAAGGAGAGACGTATGATTCTAGTCCATCATTTGCGTGTCGGGCGTTCTGTTTTTACGGTCTGGCTACTGGAAGAACTTGGCCTTGACTATGAACTGAAAATTTATATCCGCAATGAGCAGGGGCGCGCGCAGGCAGACCTGAAGGTGGCGCACCCGCTGGGCAAGTCCCCGGTTATTGAGGATCAGGGCATGGTGATCGCAGAATCCGGGGCCATCGCCACCTACCTGATCGACACATATGACACTGATGGCTTGCTGAAACCTGCCGCAGGTGATGTTGCTGCACATGTTGAGTGGACCCAGTGGCTGCATTATTCGGAGGCCTCGGCCTTTGCGCCCTTACTGCTGAAACTGCTGTTGATGCGCGAAGCAACACCGCACCCGCCATTGATTTCCGGCTTTGCTACGGGGGAGGTTGCCCTGCACCTGACATATCTGCAGGACTTTCTGGGGGATAAGGAATTCATTCTTGGGGACAGGTTACAGGCGCCTGACTTTGGTATTACTTATATCTGTCAGATGGCGGAACGTCTTGGTGAAATTGCGCCGTACCCGAAATTGAAAGCCTATCTTGATCGGCAGACGGCGCGCCCGGCCTTCCAGCGCGCCGTGGAAAAAACCGGCGGCTAGAACGCGACATTGACAGGAAAACTATCATGAAAAACATGCTCTTTCTTTGCACGGGCAATTCCGCCCGTTCAGTGTTGTCTGAATGCTGGCTCAACCATGTCGGGGGAGATAAGTGGCGCGGATTTTCCGCTGGCTCACACCCGACGGGAACACCTAATCCGTATGCGCTGAAAACACTGGAAAAGCATGACATTGCAGCTGTCGCCGGGGAAGGCGGCCCGGTGCGATCCAAAAGCTGGGATGAATTTGCCCTGCCAGATGCGCCGTTAATGGATGTGGTCGTCACTGTTTGTGATAATGCAGCGGGTGAGGTCTGTCCCGTCTGGCCGGTTCGTGCTGGTGGTGCGCCACCCGTCAAACTCCATTGGGCGTATCCTGACCCGGCGGCTGTACCGGGTAGTGATGAAGAGATTCTGGCTGCCTTTGAGGAAGTTTTCAAGGATATCCGTGAGCGGATTGGTACTTATGTGAGTGAGCATTAAAGCGAGATGCTCTGGATATACTTATCCGCGCGATCTCGCTGCGAGAGGGCAGAGTTGAAGCCTGATCAGTCTGTGTCTCTTTCTGCAATGGTGATGCGGTGTAACAGACGGTCATATCCCTCATAGCCGCTGGTGGCCTTGTGAAGGACGCTGCGATTATCCCACATAATGAGCATGTTCTCCTGCCATTTATGGGTATAGACGAAGGCGTCCTGTGTTTGCCAGGCGCTAAGTTCTGACAACAGGACAAGGGACTCATCCGGGCGCATCCCTTCAACGCCAATGACATAGGCACCGATGGTGCCAAAAATTCCCGGTCTGCCTGTTTCAGGGTGCTGACGGATCAAAGGGTGCGACTGCTGTTCCAGTGCTTTGTCAGATGGCCGAATATCCATGCTGCGCCCCTTCTCCTTATCGCTGTCACCATACGCACCCCCTTTGGCATAGCCAAGGGCGGCAGAGTGAATCCCCGTGCGCAGGGCAATTTTTTCACGCAGCCCGTGTGGCATCTTCTCCAGTGCAAGGTGCTGGTTCGCGAAAAGTGTATCGCCGCCTATCGGGGGAATTTTAATGCCATATAATATCGTAGCTGCGGGCGGGTGTGCCTGAAAACTCCAGTCCGTATGCCACACATCAGCAAAGATCGGAGTTGTTTCGTCGGCACCCCGTTTGATGGCGGCGATGTGAGTGCGTCCCGCGATTGGCCCAAAGAAAGTATCTTCGCCGAAGTCACCGAAATAAAGGGCAAAGCGCTCCAGGTCATCATCAGACAGTTTCTGGTCCGGGAAACTCACCACATGATGTGTCAGCCAGGCATCACGGATTTCACGCACTGTCTCTGGTGTTAGCGGTTGTGAGATATCCAGGCCTGTAATTTCCGCACCGCAGGCTGTGCCAGATGGCGTGACTTTTATGGACATGAAACCTTCCTTTTGGGGGCAGGCTACCGTCCCTTCGCCGTGCCAGCAAGGTGCCCTGCAATCGCACTAGGCTGGCAGCGATGCGCTGGCTACCACTTGGCCTGCGTTATTCAGCTTCATCCGTACTGCCGGAGACCCGCATCTGCGCGCGGGCAGTGTTGGGGCCATCGAGGAAAATGACCTGCTGATTGCCGATATCGAGCGTGCGATATGTTACCGTGCCCGGCGTGGCCTCGCCTGAGCGCAGGCTTTCGAAAAGCGCGTCCTGATCTGCCGATGGAACAGGTAGCTGGGCACCATAAAGCGTCCGCCAGACATTTTCTTCCTGGTAAAGAAGTTGGGTATTGATGGTATCCGTTTCTCTGCCCCAGGTCGAGAAGAGAACATATTGATCTGTATCCAGCTCAAAGGCCTGCGTTCTCAGAAGCAGGCAGCGCCCGGCACGCGTCTCGGCACCGCAGGTGTTCGAAATCAGTCTTTCTTCTTCCAGAAAGGACACAAGATCTGCTGTCAGTTTGTGGTTGGCAGGCACCAGTTCCAGCCTGCCTCGCTCGATGAGGCTTGTCAGGCGGTCTCTGTCTCTGACGCTTTCCCGGCGGAACGCATAGCGGCTTTGAGCATTCTCAACGCGGTTGATCTCGGCAAGGATGATTTCACGATTAGGCAGATTTTCATCTTCTTTCAGTTGTTGCAAAGCCCTTTTACCGGCGCTGCCAAGATCAAACTGAAAGTATGCATAATCAAACTCCTCAGCGCTGATACGGCCATCTTTCAGCCGGGCCACTTGGTCAGCGGCACTGATAGCCCAGGTATTGAGGATGGGTGTCTGCACGAGCACCGCGACGCTAAACAGAATGCCCGCAAGAACAATATTTGCCTGTCTCAGGAAGCCATATCCTTCCCGGCGCAGGGCGCTGACAGACCAGACAATGGCATAGGCGCTAGCAAACAGGACGATGATAAGAGCGTAAATCCGCGCAACTGTGAGGCCATATTCCGACAGGCGCAAATACATTGCGTATAAGGCAAATATGGCGAGTAGAGGCAATACGAATGCCTGCAGGCGGACAGACCAGCGCAGGATGGTACTGTCCGGGCGTCCTTCATCTCCGATTACGGCATTGCTCAGTATAACGGCCATGGCAATGGCTGACACCATCAGTGTTGCCGCGCTCCAGCCTTCCCATAACTGGTCAAGGCCGGAAAGAAGTGCAGATACGGCAAACAGTACCGTGGCAGACGCGAGTATCGGCGAGAGCACTTTCAACAGGGCAAAAAGAACATTGCGCAGGGCAAGGACAATACCCTCCCGCTCGCGCACAATACCAATGGCCGCGCCCATGGCCCCGAATGTTGCCGGGAAGGCGAAGTGGGCATCAAAAAAGATATCCTCGAACAAGTCTATCCCGATCAGATTGAACAGTGCCGCCCAGATGCCCAACACGGCCCAGAAGGCGAGCGTAAACAAGCCTGCCGCCGCTCCAATGACAGGCAGATTCCAGGCAAATTCAAACAGAGAGGGGTAATGATTGGCGGGTTGCTGTCGCTCAAAAACTGTTCGGAAAAATGGTACGGCGATATAGCAGATCAACAGATTGGCAAAAAAGCTGACAGCCAGAACGGCTTCTGTGCTCTCGCCCGGATTGCCGAATGAGGCTTCTGCCAGAAAATATAAAACCGCTATGGCGAGCCCCAATATGCCGGCAAAGAGCCCCGCTTTCAGGCGCATGCCGATTGTTGTGGTGAGGAAGTGGGCGGCGGGGGCCACAAGGGCAAAGAACAGGAGCGCAACAACAAGCGGCGGCGGTGCATCCTGGTCTGCCTGCTCTATCAGGCCCCAGACAGCAAGGCCTTGTATGATACCCGGCAGGAGAAACAGCAGCGCGGCCTCTCTCGGGTTTTTGTAGATCTCGCCTGAGGGCCTGTTTGCCTCTGCCATCGCTGGTCTCCATCAATTTACACCGATCATGCCTGCTTTAGTGGCTAAATTGAAGCGTTGGCATGACAAAAAAGCGCCCGGGGATTTCTCCCGCGGGCGCCTGTTCTGCGTAGGCTGAACGGATCAGCCGAACTGGTGCATGGTGTTGTCTTCACCGGCAGCTTTCAGGGCTGCATCCCCGGCGAAATATTCCTTATGATCGTCGCCAATGTCGGAGCCAGCCATGTTCTGGTGCTTGACGCAAGCGATACCCTGGCGGATTTCCTCGCGCTGAACATTCTTGACATATCCAAGCATGGCTTCATCGCCGAAATATTCCTTCGCCAGATTGTCCGTAGACAGGGCTGCCGTGTGATAGGTTGGCAGCGTTATCAAGTGGTGGAAAATACCAGCGCGTTTGGATCCGTCCGCCTGGAAACTGCGGATGCGATTATCTGCTTCTGTGGCAAGGTCCGTGCCGTCATAATCGACACTCATCAGGTTTTCGCGATCATAGGCAGAGAGGTCCTTACCTTCTTCTGTCCACGCATCAAAGACTTGTTGCCGGAAGCTGAGTGTCCAGTTGAAAGACGGCGAGTTGTTATAGACCAGCTTTGCATTTGGAATAACCTCGCGGATGCGATCAACCATGCTGGCAATCTGTTCCACATGCGGCTTCTCGGTTTCAATCCAGAGCAGGTCTGCCCCGTTTTGCAGGGACGCAATACAGTCCATCACACAGCGGTCAGCGCCCGTGCCCGGCTTGAACTGGTAGAGGTTGGATGCGAGGCGCTTCGGGCGTAGCAGCTTGCCACCACGGTTGATAATGACATCACCGTCCTGAACAGCGTCAGGTCCAACTTCATCGCAATCAAGATAGGAATTGTACTGATCCCCAAGATCGCCCGGCTTGTGGCTGATTGCGATCTGCTTGGTGAGGCCAGCGCCAAGTGAGTCTGTCCGTGTGACAACAATACCATCTTCAACACCAAGCTCAAGAAAAGCATAGCGACAGGCACGTACCTTGGCGAGGAAATCCTCATGCGGCACAGTGACCTTGCCATCCTGGTGTCCACACTGCTTTTCATCAGAAACCTGATTTTCGATTTGCAAAGCGCAGGCGCCTGCCTCAATCATTTTCTTGGCGAGGAGATATGTTGCCTCGGCGTTGCCGAAACCGGCGTCAATATCGGCGATAACCGGGACGACATGTGTCTCGTAATTATCGACAGCCGCCAGCAATTCTGCCTCGCGGGCGCTGTCACCAGCAGCTCTGGCAGCGTCAATGTCGCGGAACATGAGGCCCAGTTCGCGCGCATCTGCCTGGCGCAGGAAGGTGTAGAGTTCTTCGATCAATGCCGGGACGGATGTTTTTTCATGCATGGACTGGTCCGGCAGCGGCCCAAAATCCGAGCGCAAGGCAGCAACCATCCAGCCAGAGAGATAGAGATAGCGGCGCTTGGTGCTGCCGAAATGCTTTTTGATCGAAATCATCTTCTGCTGGCCGATAAAGCCATGCCAGCAGCCGAGCGACTGGGTGTAGTCTGCAGGGTTAGCGTCATAGGCCGCCATGTCTTCGCGCATGATCTTCGCGGTGTAGCGGGCAATATCAAGGCCGGACTTGAAGCGGTTCTGCGCGCGCATCCGGGCGACGGATTCAGGGTCAATCCCGTCCCACGTGCCGTCATAGGTTTTGATCAGCTGGCTGATCTGGGAAATATTTTCGCTGTAGCTGTTTGGCAGGTTTGCATCTGAATAGGGCATGAATGTCTCCTTCAATCGGTATTGTTGCGCAGACCATGTCTTTTGCAGTGCAGCATGTCATCTGAAATAGTGTGAATTTGTTGCATGAATGAACTAATTTTCTTGTCATTTTGTAAAATCTTTACATTATGACAAAATGGATAAGAAGAAGCTGTATATCGGACCACGTCTGCGCCGGTTGCGCCGTGAGCAAGGATTGACCCAGAGCAGGCTGGCCGAGGAGCTCGGTGTTTCAGCTTCCTATATCAACCTGATAGAGCGAAACCAGCGCCCGCTCTCTGCGGCGTTGCTGATAAAGCTGGCAGATACATATAAAATCGACCTGCAGGACTTCGCGGGCGATGGCGGTGAGGCGATGCTGGATCGCCTGACAGAAGCGTTTCGGGACCCGATCTTTCAGGAGCTGGAGATCACCCGGGCGGATTTGCAGGAGATGGCGTCTGGCAACCCGGCCATGGCAGAAGCGATGGCTGCGCTCTATAAAGCCTACAGAGATACAGCCCAGAGCCTGACCGATCAGGAGAACAGTGCCTCGCTGGAAACAGCAACAAAGCCGCTCGAAGAAGCCTGGAGCTTTGTGCAGGCGAACAACAACTATTTTGCGTCACTGGATGAGGCAGCGGAGCGGCTGGCGCGAGAAATCGGCCTGCGCTCCGGCAATATTCAGGCGAGTTTGGCAGACCGTTTTCAGGCAGCGCATGATTTGAGCCTGAAAACCTTGCCAGCAGACGTGATGATGGGCGCTTTCCGGCGCCTCGACAGGCATCGCAATCAGGTCGTGATTTCCGAAACGCTTGATATGGCGAGCCGGCATTTTCAGCTCGCCCTTCAGCTGGTGTATCTCGAAATGGGCACGCGGCTGACAACGGTACTCGGCGATCTCTATAAAGGATCACCAGAGGGGGAGCGGCTGGTGCGCATCGCGTTGGCCAACTATACCGCTGGCGCGCTGTTGATGCCCTATGGTGAATTCCGGGCCAGCGCGGTGGAGTTGAAATTCGATGTGGAAGCGTTGGCGCGCCGTTTTGACGCAAGTTTTGAGCAGGTCTGCCACCGCCTGACCACCTTGCAACGGCCGGGCTTTGAGGGCGTGCCCTTCTTCTTTTTGCGCGTGGATGCCGCAGGGAATGTTTCCAAGCGCTATGATGGCGGTGGTTTTCCCTTTGCCCGTCATGGCGGCTCCTGCCCGTTATGGAATGTGCATAGTGCTTTCAAAATGCCGCGGCAGGTGCAAACCCAGATTATCGAATTGCCAGGCGGCGAGCAGTTTTTTTCGATCGCCCGGACAGTTTCCGGCGGCGGGGCGGGCTATGATGCGCCGCGGGCTGAGCGGGCTGTAGCCTTGGGCTGCCCGATCAAACACGCAAAAGAACTTGTCTATGCGCAAGGTGTAGACCTCGAGGCTGCGCGCGCCACGCCGATTGGCATTACCTGCCGTCTTTGCGATCGACAGGATTGTATCGCCCGCGCGCACCCGCCCTTGCGCAAGCGCCTTCTTTCAGATGACTATCGCCGCACTGCGGCCCCCTTTGCCTTCGCCTTTGATTAGGGCATAAGCCGACGCGATATAATTGAAAGCAGGATCTTGGAAGCAGCAGACATACCCCCCCCAATCTCGGCATATATCCGCACTCTGAATGAGGAGCGGATGATTGCTGATGTTGTGCGCGCTGCACTCACGCTCGCGCAGGAAGTGATTGTCGTTGATTCTGGCTCAACGGACCGCACCATTGAACTGGCAGAAGCGGCCGGGGCGATCGTGCATCATCGTGACTGGCACGGCAATGGCGGCCAAAAGCGCATTGGCGAGGATCTTGCCAGTCATGACTGGGTTCTTGATCTTGATGCAGATGAAATCCTGACGCCTGAATTTGTTCAGGAGGTGCGGGAGCTGTTTCGGGCAGGGCATCCGCCGCATGAGGTTTACAATACGCCGCTGGTGAATGTGCCGGCGGTGGGCAAGCCATGGTACGGCTATGGTCAGGCTGTGCGACATAAACTTTACAACAAAAGCAGCATACGCATTCCCGATCATGAAGCCTGGGATCAGTTCAGAATTCCTGTGGGGATGCGCGTCGGCAAATTGAAGAAGCCGATACTGCATTACGCTTTTGATGGGTCAGAGTTGCTGATCCAGAAGCTGAACAAGAATTCTTCCACGCGCGCCCGTGTGCTGAAGCCAAAGCCGTTGCCATGGCTTGCTATACGGATCATTTTCGGCTTGCCGGTCTACTTTGGCAAAAGATACCTGGTCAATGGCCTGTGGCGAGGCGGCCTTTACGGCTTTGCGTTCTCTCTCATGTCGGGTTTTGGGCGCTGGCTTCGAGACGTTAAGATGTATGAGCGGATCATGAAGGAAAAAGGTAGAACGCTCTATGAAAAGCCGCAGACGAAGGAATGACAGTGACCGTAGAATCTCAGGGAATACCAGCACGCAAGCCAACGGCATTTGAAGAATCCGTACGCCGCTTGGGCCAAAAGCTGCCGCAGAACGGTTTTGGCCATAAGCTCGCATCACTGTTGTTACGCCTTGCCGGCGGCAAGAAGCGCGTAGGCTTTGATGTGCCGGTTTTTGGAACGCAAATGGCGCGACTGCACCCCTTTGATAATATCTGTGAAAAGCGCGTCTATATCACGCCGCAATTCTGGGATCTCGAGGAGCGGGAATTTTTGCAGAGACACATGAGAAGTCTGAGGACAGATGATATTTATTTTCTGGATATTGGGGCGAATGCAGGCCTTTATTCCCTTTTCGCGCTGGCCGCCAGCAAGGAGGCCGGGCGACAAGTGCATATCATCGCCGTGGAACCGGACCCGACCATGCGCGGGCGAATGGAGCATAATGTAATGGCTTCCGATGCGCAGGCCTACGTCACGCTTTTGCCGTGGGCGATTACGGGGCAGGCAGAGGAAGTCACCTTGCTGCTAAACCTGAAGAGCCGGGGCATGAGCCATATCAGCAATGCAAAGCATCAGCAGGGGCAGCAATCAGTTATCGTAGAAGGACATCCCCTTGTTGATATATTTGCCGAAAAGAACTGGCCACGTATTGATATCCTGAAGATTGATATTGAGGGAGCGGAATATCCAGCGCTTGAGGCGTTCTTCAGGGAGGCTTCACCTGAGCAGATGCCAGGGCTTGTCCTGATTGAGATTTCCCATGAAGCAGAAAGCCATTCAGCTTACAGATTATGCCTTGAGAACGGATATGAAGTTGCTTTCAGTAACAACCTGAACGCCGTTCTGGTCCGTAAGGTTTGAGGCCCGCGCATGTCGCACGATTTTGAACCTGATCCGCGCAACGACAAAATTCTGATTGATATTAATGGGGAGCTGTTCCCCCGTGCTGAAGCGAAAATTTCCGTATTCGATTCAGGCTTCATGCTGGGTGATGGTGTCTGGGAGGGATTGCGCGTTTACAAGGGCAGGATTGTTTTTCTGGACAGGCATCTTGATCGCCTGTGGGAGGGCGCCAAGGCGCTGGACTTCACACTACCTCTTACAAAAGCCGCCCTGACAAGGCGTCTCCATGATTGCCTGGCGGCGAATAATATGTCCGATCACGTACATATTCGCCTGATGGTTACACGCGGCACACGCTCGACGCCCTATCAGGACCCGCGGGTCACGGTCACGCCGCCAACCATTGTGATTATTCCTGAATACAAGAGGCCGGTATTCCCCACACAGGGCCTGTCCCTCTTCACGGTGCATGTGCGACGCGGGTTTCCTGACGTGCAGGACCAGAAACTGAATTCCCACTCCAAGATTAACTGCATCACGGCTTGCATTCAGGCGACTCAAGCCGGGGCAGATGAAGCCCTGATGCTGGACCCGCATGGATTCGTGGCGACCTGTAACTCGACGCACTTTTTCATTTTCCGTCGGGGAGAATTATGGACCTCTACAGGGGATTACTGCCTTGGCGGTATCACGCGCTCTGTCGTGCTGGAGTTGGCAAGAGAGAATGGCCTCCCGGTGTTTGAGAAGAACTTTTCCCTCACAGATGTTTATGGTGCAGAGGAGGCTTTTGTCACGGGCACTTTTGCGGGCCTGACGCCTGTGCGTGCCGTGGATGGGCGCATAATCGGTGATGGCACATCCCGGCCACTGATGCAGAAGCTGCAACAACTCTATATCGAAAGAGTGGAGACGCGAGATGAGGAACAGGTGCGGCGCTAGAAGCCTCTCTTTCCTCTTCGCAGAACAGCTTTTTTGCGCTAAGGGCGCTTGCCGCCAGTTGGACCCGAATTGATGACCGTTTCTCTTGATCTTGATGCCGGTGCACGCGCCCTGCCTGATGAGCCACAAGGTCTGATCGGATTGACGCGCGCAAAAATGGTAGCTCAACTGACAGAGGATTTTGGCTTTGATCCCAAGCAGGCGCGAATGCGCACCAGCCAGATATTCCGGTGGCTCTACAATTTTGGCGTCACTGATTTTGACAGTATGACCAATGTTTCCAAGGGGTTGAAGGCCTCACTGGCGCAGCGGTATGGCCAGTTGCAGGAACAGGCCAGACCGGAAATTACGGAACGACAGGTCTCCTCTGATGGTACCCGGAAATATCTTTTGCGCTTCGCACCGGGCGTAGAAGCAGAGTGCGTCTTCATCCCGGATGTCGGGCGCTCTGGCGCTTTGTGTGTGTCTTCTCAGGTCGGCTGCACCCTTAACTGCACTTTTTGCCACACCGGCACGCAGAAGTTGGTGCGCAATCTTACCCCGGCAGAGATTGTCGGTCAGGTGATGGTGGTGAAGGACGACCTTGAGGAGTGGCCGTCAACCGAGCATGGGCGCCAGCTCACCAACATCGTCTTCATGGGTATGGGCGAGCCGCTCTATAATCTGGACAACGTGTCAGAAGCGATTGAGATTATTTCAGACAATGAAGGCCTTGGTATCTCACGCCGCCGGATAACTGTTTCAACTTCAGGTATCGTTCCGGAAGTAAAACGGTTGGGTGAAGAGACACAGGCCATGCTGGCCATCTCTCTACATGCCACAAATGACGCGTTGCGTGATGTGCTGGTGCCAATCAACCGAAAATACCCGCTGGAAGAACTCTTGGAGGCCTGTCGCACCTATCCTGGTGTCTCAAATGCGCGCCGCATCACCTTTGAATACGTGATGTTGAAGGGGGTGAATGACAGCGATGCGGAGGCAAAGAAGCTTGTTTCGCTTCTCAAAGGAATCCCGACAAAGATCAATCTTATCCCCTTCAACCCGTGGCCGGGTGCACCCTACGAATGCTCCGACTGGGACAGGATCGAGGCATTTGCAGATATCGTAAATCGGGCGGGTTATGCTTCTCCCATACGCACGCCACGCGGTCGCGACATTGCCGCTGCCTGCGGTCAGCTCAAAACCGAAAGCATCAAGCAACGGGCAAGTGAACGGCGCAAATCAGCCATCATCTGATGGCTTTGCCGCGATAAGCATTCATTACCCGTGCAAGGTCTTCTGCATCCAGTTTGCCATAGACGGCATTGATGGTGATCTTGCTGGTATCTTCCTGTAGGAGATGTTTGGAAATGATGTCCTGCTGTTCGGTCGGGATATAGGTGATGACCTGCGAGACCATAAAACCGCTGCCTGCGACCTCGAAGGTGGTTGTGTCCCGCCACATGACTTTTTCTTCCATGGAGCCCTGAATCTTGAAGCCTTCACGGTCCAGCAACAGGTCATCCGGAGAGAAACGCTCCACGATGAGGCTGATCAGCGGAGATATCAGCAGGGCGATGGCCGGGCCGAGCAATACATCAAAGTCAAACTCGATTTCGTCGAGGCCGCCTTCTCCAAAAAAGACTGTAAAACCAAGGGTGACGAGTAGACCAAACAGGGCAGCGCCAACCAAGATAAAAATGGCGCGGGTATCCTTCCTCAGGACCAGGTCATCCGGCAACATATCCGGCTGGAAGCCATAGATGCGCAGCGTTTCGACATCCTCCGAGAAGGAACGGTTGAGCGCGTAGCGCACACGGTCAAACAGTGATTTATCACTCATGGCAGTAAAACCCCGAACTCGCGCAGCAGCCTATCGCGAAAAATCGCCGGGATCACCCGATAATCAGGCAGAAACCTGATTTTCTGTCTGGCCATACCGATTAAAGAGTTGATCTTTCGCCTTCGGGCAGACATTCACACGGGTAATATCCCCCTTGGCCCAATCCATCACTTTCGGGTCCATGACCTTGAACCAGAGCGGCGGTATGGCGGCGAGCGCCAGACATCCGGGATAGCCGGATGGCAGGCGTGGCAGGTCAGGAAAATTGCGCAACGCTTGGTATGGCCGCATCGGGTTGGCATGATGGTCAGAGTGTCGCTGCAGGTGGATCTGGGTCAGATTGGAAACAATGTGATTGGTGTTCCAGGAGTGGTGTGGCTGGCAAGGTTCATATTTGCCGTTCTTCCGTTTCTGCCGGAGCAGGCCGTAATGCTCGATATAGTTCACCTGTGTCAGGCCATACCAGCTGATGAAATGATGGGCGATGATAAATGGTAAAACAGCCCAGCCAACGCACATGACCAGCGCAACGGCTATGACTGTTGTCATCGCATAGACCTGTAAAATCTCGTTCTGCCAGTGGAACAGCGGCAGCCCCTTGTTGCGCAGGCGCTTTGCCTCATGGGCCCAGCCACCTTTGAAGGCACCTGGCAATTCGCGCAGGGCAAAAGCATAAACGCTCTCTCCCATGCGGCCGGAGGCACAATCTTCAGGTGTGGAAACATGCACATGATGACCGCGATTATGCTCCACCGTGAAGTGACCGTACCCTACCACGCCCAAGGCCATTTTCGCCATAAAGCGATTGAGCTTGTCTGTCTTGTGCCCGAGTTCATGACCAAGATTGATCGCATTGCCGTTGAGCGTGCCCACGCCAAGTAGCAGCATAATGATCGCCCAGATCGGCAGATCCTGCGTCCCGACAAACCACACCGTAGCAATGAACATGGCATAGTGAAGCGGGATAAGAGAATATGCGACCTGATCGTAGAACCTGTCCGCACTCATGGCAGGCACAACTTCCTCTGGCGGGTTATGCGGGTCCTCGCCTGCGATCCAGTCGAGGAACGGGATAAAGGCAAAGACGTAAAGGAAGGGAATAAGAACAACCAAGGGGTTCTTTTCGAGAACGAAATAAAGCCAGAAAGTGAAAACCGGTACCAGCACGAACAGATGCCCGGTAAACCAGAGCCAGCGCTTGCCATCCTTGTAGGCGATCTGGCTGCCATCTTCTTTTGTGGCTGTGAATTGCATCGAAGTCTCCCTATTGATATGCGGAGCATAGCATGAAATGTTGTCACTGACAACATTGAAGTTGAAAGACAGGATAAATGCAAGCCACGAGCTATCATCATGGAAATTTGCGCGAAGCACTGATCGACAGGGCGGCGGAAGTCATTGGCGAGAAGGGGGTCGAGGGTGTTTCCCTGCGCAGTCTCGCGCGTGATCTTGGTGTATCCCATGCTGCACCGTCGCGGCATTTCCCCACCAAGGCGGACTTGCTGGCGGCGGTCGTGCGCAAGGGCTATGAGCTGATGACACAGGCCACCATGCAGGCGGGTGCGCAAGCAGGTGACAATCCTGTATTGCGGCTAAACCTTATGGTCAAATGCGGTATCCGCTGGGCCGTTGAAAACCGCTCCTACTTCATGGCGTTGATGAACCCTGATGTGCGCCATTTTGCAGATGCTGATCTCAGAGCTGCCCTCAGTGAGTATTATGCGATGTTGACGGAAGCCGCCGCCGGCGCGCAACAGGCTGGCCTGTTTGACGATATGCCAACCAGAGCCGCGCTGCTGCATGGATTTGCTGCGACAACTGGGGCGCAGATGATCTTTACCGATGAGTTGATTGGCGAGACGGTCGGCGGCGTTAGCGACAGCCTGATCGATGAAATCGCTGACATGATCGTGCCTTTGAATGGCTAGTGGCGAAGGCTGTCAGGTCTGCCACGGGTTGATCAGCTTCAGTCCACAGCCATCAAAGTCACGGATATTCCGAGTTGCAACCTGTGCCGCCGTCTCTTGAGCAATGAAGTCGGCTTCCAATAAATACGCGCTGGCCATAAAAACTTATGTGCCCGCTTTGGTCATGCACTATAAGCCTCTGGGAGACACAGGTTTTGAGAGCGACATGAACAAAAAAGACATCAACAAGGTTGTGCTGGCATATTCTGGCGGCCTCGATACATCCGTTATCCTGAAATGGTTACAGGTCGAATATGATTGCGAAGTCGTGACGTTCACGGCGGATCTCGGACAGGGTGAAGAGCTGGCACCTGCGCGTAAAAAAGCCGAACAGGCAGGCGTGAAAGACATTTTCATTGAGGACCTGCGCGAGGAATTTGTGCGCGATTATGTCTTCCCGATGTTCCGGGCCAATGCGGTTTATGAAGGCCTTTACCTACTCGGCACATCTATCGCCCGGCCGCTCATCGCAAAGCGCCTGGTGCAGATTGCAGAGGCAACAGGCGCTGATGCCATTTCCCACGGTGCCACCGGCAAGGGTAATGATCAGGTGCGGTTTGAATTAAATGCCTATGCGCTCAATCCCAATATCAAGGTGATCGCGCCCTGGCGCGAATGGGATCTGACCAGCCGCACAAAGCTGATCGACTTTGCCGAAAAACATCAGATTGCCGTGTCGAAGGACAAACGCGGCGAAGCGCCATTCTCCGTGGATGCAAATCTACTGCACACGTCTTCGGAAGGAAAAGTGCTGGAAGACCCGGCGGAGCCAGCGCCGGATTATGTCTATTCGCGCACTGTCGATCCGGTAGACGCGCCTGACCAGCCGGAGATCATCGAGGTCGGTTTCACTAAAGGCGATGCAACTTCGATCAACGGGGAGGTCCTTTCGCCTGCGGAACTATTGAGTAAACTCAATGATTATGGCTGCAAGCACGGCATTGGGCGGTTGGACCTGGTGGAGAACCGGTTTGTCGGCATGAAGTCCCGCGGTATCTACGAAACGCCAGGCGGCACGATCCTGCTGGCAGCTCATCGTGGCATCGAGCAGATTACATTGGATCGGGGTGCCGCACATCTGAAAGATGAGCTGATGCCGCGCTATGCCGAGCTAATTTACAACGGATTCTGGTTCGCCCCCGAACGGGAAATGCTGCAGGCGGCTATAGACCACAGTCAGGAAAATGTGACGGGCTGGGTGAAGCTGCAGCTTTATAAAGGATCAGCCACTATTGTCGGGCGTGAAAGCCCGAAGTCACTCTATTCTGAGGCCCATGTGACGTTTGAGGATGATGCTGGCGCGTATGACCAGAAAGATGCTGAAGGCTTTATTCGCCTTAATGCATTGCGTCTGAAACTGCTCGGCCAGCAAAAATAGAAGAAAGAGAGTATTCCGGCTTTGTCGGACACTCCCCATATCAGCTCATGGAGGTGACACCATGATCACCCTTGAAAATGTCAGCTATAGCTATCCGCGCAACAAGGCCGGCATCCTGTCGGGATTGACGCTTGATGTGGCGGATGGCGAGATTTTCGGCCTGCTCGGCCCCTCAGGGGCGGGCAAGTCTACAACCCAGAAAATAACGATGGGTCTTTTGCGCGGTTTCAGTGGATCGGCGAGTGTTTTCGGTAAGCCTGTTGGCACAATGGGCCGGGATTTTTTCAATCGTATCGGCGTGTCGTTTGAGTTGCCAACACTGTATCTGCGTCTGACGGCATTTGAGAATCTCAGGCTCTATGCGGCTCTCTACAAAGGGCCGACCAGGGCACCAATGGAGCTTTTGTCGCTGGTTGGTCTTGAAGAAGATGCGCACAAGCGCGTCGCAGACTTTTCCAAGGGTATGAAGATGCGGCTCAACTTGTGCCGGGCGCTGGTGAATGATCCCGACCTGTTGTTCCTTGATGAGCCGACCACGGGGCAGGACCCCGCCCGGGCCCGTCTGACGCGTGATCTGATCCGTCAGTTAAAGCAGCAGGGCAAAACCATTTTTCTGACCACGCATAATATGGCCGAGGCAGATGAAATCTGTGATCGGGTCGGGTTCCTGGTCAATGGTCGTGCGGATGTGATTGACGCGCCGACCACCCTCAAGAAAAAGCATGGCGCCCCCGTGCTGGAAGTCACCAGCGACAGTGAAAACGGCACAGAACGCCAGACATTCCCCATGGAGACGATTGGTAAGAACCAGACTTTTCTGAGCCTTGTTCAGGCCGGCAGTATTCAGACCATGCACACGCTGGAGGCGAGTCTGGATGATGTTTTCATCAAGGTTGCAGGAGGTGCGCGTGACTGACCGGCTGTTGGTCTTGCTCGCTCATGACCTGCGTCTTCAATGGCGCTATGGCATTCTGGCAGCCTATATGGTGGTGGTCCTGATGACGGGTGTCCTCATCTGGTTGTTGCGGGATATTATGCCAAGCTGGTTCATCAGTCTGGTAATCTTTACAGACAATGCGCCGGTCGGCTTTTTCTTCCTCGGTGGTTTACTGATGCTTGAGCGGGCAGAGAATGTACGGGACACGCTCGCCATGACACCCGTTTCCGCAACTGAATACCTGACGGCCAAAATTCTCACATTTCTGGCGCTGTCCCTGGCAGCGATTGTGGTCGTGGGGCTGGCCAGCGGCAAGCCGGTCAACTGGCCGCTCTTTCTGGTAGCTGCGAGCATCACGTCGGTTTTCTATCTGGGTCTTGGTGCCTTTGTTGCGGCACGGACGAAAACAGTCACCGGATATGTCACCAGTGCTGTCATCTGGTTTTTGCCCCTGCTATTGCCAGCGGGCGTTGCTTTTCTGGGCCCGATGCCGTTGTGGATGGCCTTGCTGCCAACAGCCGCGCAACTGGACCTGATTATTGCCGCACTCGATGGCGAGCAGATTTCTGTCGGGAGGGTTTCTCTTCTGATGCTGTCGGCCAGCCTTGCTGCCGCTTTTTCTGTTCATATGGGGATTAGGTCCTTGACGTCAGACTTTGGCCGCAAGTCATGAGCGCGCTGTCAGCTCTCGCACCCCAGCGACTGCTGGCACTTTTCCGTGCTGACGCCATCAGTGTCGCGCGTGAACCTGTATTGTTTGTAAACTTATTCATCGGGCTGATTCTGCCGATCCTGCTGGCGGCCTTTGGCGACCAGATTGATGCGTATGCAGGGCAATCTCTCGGCATTACCGGTTTCTCGGCTTATGCCGTGCCTTTCGCGCTGATCACACCTGCGATCCTTATCGGTTGGGTCACGGGCATGTTGTTGCTAGAGGACCGGGATGACGGGCCTCTGCTCGCGCTGGAAGTCACCGCCATCGGCAAAGGGGGCTTCCTTCTCTATCGCACTTTTGTATTGATGCTGATTGCCTCTGCCGCGACACTTTTTACTTTAACCCTTCTGCTACCGGATCAGCCGGGATTGTACTTTCCGTTGGTGCTGCTGATCAGTCTTGAAAGCGTGTTCATCAGTTTTGCGCTGGTGGCTTTGGCCGGGAACAAGGTTGAAGGCATGGCTCTATCGAAGATCCTTAACATGCTGGCGCTTGTCCCCTTGCTGGCTCTGCTGGCAACGCCATGGCGCTATGCTGCCGGTATCATCCCCAGCTTCTGGATCGGTGAAATCCTGTTGCGGGCTGACGGGCACCTCTCAGGACTGACATTCCTGATTGCGCTGGTTGTGCATATCGCCAGCCTTGTCTTCCTGTTCAGGCTGGTGACGCGTCGTCTCGGTTAGGGCCGGTGGTGAAGGGCGCGCAGAAACCTTAGGCATCATCAAGATGCCGGGCCTCCGCTTCCAGCATGATCGGAATGCCATCACGGATAGGGTAGGCAAGGCGTGCTTTCTGACTCACCAGTTCCTGCTGGTCGGCATTATATTCCAGCGGCCCCCGGCTGACCGGACAGACGAGAATTTCAAGCAGTTTAGGGTCAATTTCAGAACTGGACTTTTCCATGCTTCAGACGCTCCCGTTACATATCGGCTCTGATGCTGAAACAATTAGCCGAAACATGGTGGAAACCCAAATAGTTATCTCGGCGCAATCATGATATTGTCCAGAACGAATGCTAACTTTCAGAGTAAGAGAATGAACGCTATTTTTGCAGAACTGAACAGACGCGGCGTCCTGCGCACAGGTTCTGCCTATATTGTGCTCAGCTGGTTAATGCTTCAGGTTTCGGGCATTCTTGTGCCCGCGATGGAATTACCACCTGTTGTTCTAACGGTCACAGGCTGGTTTCTCTTCTTCTGCTTCCCGTTTGTCGTGCTTGCGTCATGGCTGGTTGATGTGACGCCTGAAGGGATTGTGCTGACAAAAACATTGGAGAAGCGGGAAGAGCAACATACGCAGCAGACGGAAGTTGCGCGCTCCGTTATCGACGTTTTGCCCACAAGTGCAGGACCTGAATTCATGTCATCTGCAAATTTAGCAGGGCAGAAATCTGTTGCTGTTCTGCCATTCAGGGATGTTAGTCCGCAGAACGATCAGGCGCACCTGTCAGAGGGGGTCGCAGAAGAAGTGCGCAACCTTCTTTCCACAGCAACTGATCTGCGTGTGGTTGGTCGTTCTTCCTCCAAAGCCTTTCAGGACAAATACAGGGAGCCGCGCGAGATTGGCCAGCTTCTGCATGTGCAATATGTGCTGACGGGCGAAATCAGCCGTGTCGCGGACACATTGTCGGTCAGGGCACAGCTAATAAATGTAACGAGTGGCTTTCAGCTCTGGGCCAAACCTTATGAGCGCAATCTGAAAGATATCTTCGATATTCAGGAAGATATTGCTGCGATCATCGCAAGAGAACTTGGTGTGTCCCTGGATAGGGGGCAGGCAGAAGATACATCGCAGCGCCTGACTGAAAATGAAGGCGCTTACGCATTATATATGCGCGCTCATACACTTATTCAGCATCATATTACCACGGGGCTTGAGGAGGCGATTGGCCTGTTGGAGCAGGCACTCAGGATTGATGACAAATTCGCACGTGCATGGGCCGCTCTGGCAGGGGCGCATGTTGCCTCAAGTGTACATCTAAATCGACGGTTGTCCGAAGCTCAGGCAGCGGCAGAGCGGTGTTGCCGCCAGGCGATTGCCTGTGATCCGCATTATGCTGCGCCACATGCAGTACTTGGGCGCGTATTCATGCAACACCGGGCCTATACTGCCATGCAGATGTCTTTTGATACCGCCCTTTCTCTGGACCCGGACGATACAACCACCCTGCACCATGCGGGGATGGCAATGATCAATGTGGGGCGTATTCAGGAAGCAGCGCAGCACTGCCAGCGCCTGCACGATATCGATCCCATGATGCCATTTGCTCTGAGTGGTATGGCAATTTGCCGTCTGTTGAGCGGAGACCTGGTGGCAGCAGAAGAGTATGCCACCCGTGTTGCGGCGCTTGGCTTCGGGCCAGCCCTCCTTACCTTGGCTGATATCGCTTGGTTGCAGCAGGATCTTGAGAAAGCAGCTCGGCTGCAGGATCAGGCGATGAGTGCCGGTCTGGTGCATGAATTCACGCAAGAGCAGATTAAAATCCTGTCACGGAGCATTTATTTCGATGACCGGAAAGAGGAGGCGCTGGAGATTGTCGCTGAATATGTGCGGGACCCAGCACCTGAAACGGAGGGTTTTGCACCAGTGATGCTGTTGCGCCTTGGTCGTATTGAAGAAGCATTTGACATTTTTGCCCGAAACAAATTCGCCTTTGACAGTTATTTCCTTGCGGCCCTTTGGTCGCCTTCAGGTGCGCAGGCGCGGCGGCATCCGGCCTTCCGGGATTTTGTCAAACGTATTGGCCTTGTTGATTACTGGCAGCAATATGGCTGGGCGCATCATTGCCAGCCGATTTCCGACACTGATTTTGAGGTGGCCTGAATGATAAAAAACGATCCCACTCCACAAGTTTCGGCGGCAACATCCGCTGATCCGGTACTCTCTCTCAGGTTACAGTTTCTGCTGGGGCAGGCAGATGCCCTGGGCCAGCAAATTCAGTTTGCTGACATGAAAGCGGTCGCCCTGTTTGCTCTGATTGGCGTGATTGCTGCCAATGCCATTCTGAATATCGAGTCTGTTGACTATGCGGGGGCCTTGGTCGCGTTGATCCAGATCAAGGCTGTCATCATGGCGATCTGTCTGTTTGTGGTCCTGCCGCGCCTTGCCAGCAAGGAAGACAGTAAGAAGATGGTTTTGCAGGACAGGTTTTCGTGGCCAGCTCTCACCAGTGAAACATATGGGCCGGAAGAACACGCGGCCTATATGCGGACCAGTGAAGTGTCTGAACTGATTATTTCAGTCGCCCGCAGCAACGTCATTGTGGCGCGCATATTGCGGCGTAAATTTTCGCTGTTGCGCTGGGCATTCCTACTGGCAATGGTGGATGTGCCGGTCACAATCATCCTCTATCTGGCAGCTTGATTATTATTGCAGCCGACCGGGTTTTTTATCCGGGTCAGACATGTCTGCGTGGCTTTCCGCCACTGATATTTCCATGAGGGAGACCAACGCACGGGCACGGTCTTCGATGCTTCCGGCTTCAAGAATAGCCTGTTGTTCGTCTGGCTCAAACGGGCAGCTCATGGCAATGGAGTTGACAATCGAGTCGACGGACGCGTCCTTGATCGCATCCCAGTCAGCTTTCAGGCCAGCTTCGTTGAGGTATGAAAGTAATACATCAAGCAATCTGCTTCTGATGTCAGAGTCCTGATCTGCATCGACTTCCTGCTGCCAGAGGTCCATGGTGTAGGGCGTCCAGTCCAGCCGTGCCTGCCGGAATGCTGTATCTGGATCGAGTTCATCCTTTATCAGAAACCTCGATATACCTGTCAGGGTAATGAGATACCTGCCGTCATCTGTTTCCATGAATGACGTAATACGGCCAGCACAGCCTATAGTATATAAATCAGAAGGGTCGCTGTCCTTTTTCGGGCGGACCATGCCAATAAGCCGCCCTGCGGCCAGAGCGTGGTCAGCCATCATCAGGTAGCGTGGCTCAAAAATATTCAATGGCAAGCGGCCGCGCGGCAGCAACAAGGCATTGCGCAAGGGGAAAATCGGTAGAGTCTCCGGCTGTTGCCGTCCGTACCCCCCTCGTTCTGTATCACTTGCCATTCTGCCTCCAGTATGTTCGGTACAACCTGTCAGGAAAAAAGTATCGAAGACAAGCGGCGACGCGCGTCTTTGGTAACAGGGTGCTTTGCGCCAAGCGCTTCAAAAAGGGTGACCAGTTTTGTGCGCGCGGCTTCTTCATTCCAGCTGCGGTCCCGGGCGACAATTGCCAGTAATGTATCTGCTGCCTGCTCGACATGACCATTACCGATCAGCGCTTCCGCATAGGCGTACTGAGCGTCCATATCTTCAGGTGCGTTTTCAGCGGCCGCCTGCGCGCTGGAAAGGTCTGCGCCGTTTGCGCCGGTCTCGGCGAGGTCAATCATGGCGTGCACGCTCGATACGCTTGCGAGCGAGCGTAGTTTTTCCGGTATCAGTTCCAGCATCTGTCTTGCTTCTGCCAGGTTGCCGCCCGCCACATGACAATGCGCCAGACCCGCCAGTGCCCGGGCTTTCTCTTCGTTTTCTTCGCTCAGGGTCTGAGCAAGCTGGCCGTATAGCTGTGCTGCGGCAGGCAGGTTATTTTCAGCGAGTGCAGCATCTGCTGCATCAAGTATTTCTTCCGTCGTGGGTTCATTCCCGGCGCCGCCCGCGCTCAGGCCTGCCTGTTCCGCAATCTGTAGCGCACGCTCGAGAAACTGTTTGATCTGGCTTTCCGGCAGGGCACCAGCAAACCCGTCTACCGGCTGTCCGGCGATGAAAAGCATGACTGTTGGCACAGACTGAATGCGCAATTGCTGGGCAAGCATCTGGTTCTGGTCAATATCGACCTTGACCATAAGGACTTTGCCTTTGAGGTCATTGACGGCTTTTTCCAGCAATGGGCCCAGTGTCTTGCAGGGGCCGCACCAGGGAGCCCAGAAGTCTACGATCACAGGCACTTCGCGTGAGGCGTTCATCACATCCTCGGCGAAGGTTTCGATGCTTGAATCTCTGATATAGGCGCTTTGTTGCGCAGTCCCTGCTGGTGCAGCGGTGCCCAGAATATCTGTCATGGTTTATCTCCTGAAGACAGCTACATGGCGTTGCCAGTGCGATAGTTCAAGTTTTCTCTGGCGCGGCACATCATACTCCCGGATTGGCAAGATGCATAATTGCAGGGTCGTGACCGCAAGCATGGATGAACACTTGCAGGTTCTTGAATGATATAGCCGTGGAGGCAGTATTTTCCAGTGGATGGAACCACGCCTGCTCGCAATCGGCGAATCTTTCATCAAGTATAACATGGCTGATGCGTTGCTGCCGGTCATTGATTAGTGCGAAAGGTGTCACCGCGCCGGGTATCACGCCAAGAATTTCTGTCATCAGGTCAGGCTTGCCAAACGAAAGGCGCTGCTTTGCGCCAATAGCCTTGCCAAGCGCCTTCAGGTCTACCTGCGTCTCTGCCACAGCCACCACCAGGCTTAGTGTTCCGGCTTTATCCTTGAGGAAAAGGTTCTTGGAATGGCAGCCGGGCATATTTTTCTTGATCGACTGGCTTTCCTCTACCGTAAAAACGGCATCATGATCCTGCGTTTCATAGGCAAGACCGAGCTCGTCGAGAAAGCTGAACAGATCCTGCCGTGTGGCCGGTTGCGGTACTGCCATATAGATGTCTCCCTGGGGCTCTCATAATATCATGTGACTATGGCATAATTTTCCACTTGCACTTCTGCAAGTGATGCGCTTTATAGCGGTTCTGCCTTCACGGCGTGAGCGGGCGTAGCTCAGGGGTAGAGCATCACCTTGCCAAGGTGAGGGTCGTGCGTTCGAATCGCATCGCCCGCTCCAGTGACGGTATTTCCCCTGTATATATTTTGAATATATCGAGACAAACTCAGGTCTGCACCGGCGGATAGCCATAGATGTCAAAATCGTCTTTGTATGCCTTGATGAGCTTTGAGGTGGTTCTGCCGTTGTAATAGCGGCGCAGTTTGTCATCTGCGTTCGTGGCATGGGGATTGAAGACTTGTGAGTGTTTGCCCAGTTGCGGGGTCGTGCGCTCAATCACCTGCTGCCAGTCAGCAGCAAAAGTCTCAAACCGCCCAATGAAATGGAAATCAAGTAATCCATGCAACAGCATCTGGTTTTGCGGGCGCCAGTGTTTATCCTGTTTGAGGGCAGGTGTCTCGAGCACAAAACTCAAAAACTCCTCATACGACATATCAATGGATGACCCCGGCATAACTCCGAGGGCGCGACTTATACTGCCGGCTAGTTTCTCGGGGCGTTGGATTTTGTCGATATAGGCGGACAATGTGCGCGTATAAGGGTTGCGAACAAAAGAAAACCGGAAAAAACGATCAGAGAAAAGGACTTCATGCAGAAGGTCCGTATCCAGCTGATACGGCTTGACTGTAGGCATATTGTAGAATGCCAGATGCGGATCCTCGATCCTGAGCGCGAAATCTTCAAGTTCGAGATGCATCATCGCGAACTTGATCGAGCTGCAACCAACTTTCGGCGTCTCCAGATAGACAAACTCATGCTTCAGGGAGATATGACAGTTGAAATTGAACTCCCGCCACGACATATATGTCGAGATGCGTTGCTTGAGTTCTGGTAAATCGATTTTTTTAACCATTGATGTACACTGCTGCCCATCCCTTTATGGCTTGATTTTTGTGCATTTTCAGCAAGGGCTGCTCTGTGTTGAAAATCAGCCAAGCACATTTCAATAATTATTGGTGCCAGCTGGGTCAAGTCTATTTTCTATATGGTTTTCGCCCATAGATGCTTCTATGCCTGATTATGCTTGTGCGCTGACAGAGGTGCATATCAGACAAAAATATCAATCTGCGTAATTACCATAAAGGATATACTTCAATGGTGGTGGGAGATGGTGAGCTGATGTTTGATATAAATCATGAAGGCCGTGGCTGGAGTAATGGCAAAATGAGCGGCCTCTGGGATGATGAGCATGCCGCGAGCGACCCAAGAAGTCGCTATCGCGGCAAGGAAGACCAGTAAGTTCTATACTCAAGTGGTTACTCTTCTCACTGATCTTCAGCTTCCAGCGTTGGGATGCGCGAGCCACGGGATTTGTATTCTTCCCAGTTGCCGGTGATCCAGTAGCGGTCATTTAGGAACCAGTCCTGCATTTCTGCTCCCACACTGTCTATTGTGAACAGGGCCTGCTCTTCGGGGCTTTCGGCAAACGCGGCCAGATCAGCGAAATCCTGGTCATCCAGTTCAATCGTGTAGCCGAGCTCGATGTTCTGTAATTGAGTCATCGCCGCTGCGCCGCGCCACATGCGTGCGGTGAAAGTAAGCGGATTGATGCTTTCCGGCTGGCGACTGGCAGAAAGAGCGGGCGCTGCAGTGCCACCAACGCCGTTGACCTGATGGCAGATAACGCACCCTTTGACTGTGAAGAGGATCCGCCCACGCCGTGCGTTCACTTCCGGCACCTCTACAGTGATTGCTGAGGGTGGCTGGGCAAGTGCGGCGGTTGTGTCATCAACTTCAACAATCTCTTCCGGGATAACCGCGATCACTTCCTCTGCAACCGGGTCAACTTCTTCCGGTGCGTTGTTGCCACAGGCCGTGACCATGGCGGCCGTTAGAGCGAGGGCGGTGGATAAGCGGAAAGACATCATGGAAATTACTCTTGGTTGCTGAAATTTCTATACATCGTGCTACCGCAATTACCAAGGCCTCTCAGCGCTCTGACAGATTGACCTCAAGGCGGCTGATCGCGTGCACAAAATTTGACGGCGCAATTTCCATGTCGCCCGTGCAGGTGATCCCGGGAAAGCGCGCCAGAATTTGTGCAAAAGCAGCTTCCAGCTGCATGTTGGCAACGCGCTGACCAAGGCAGACATGTGGCCCTAGGCCAAAGGCGATATGATCCCGGGCATTATTGCGCGTAATATCGAACTGATCCGGATTGGTAAAAACAGCCGGGTCGCGATTGGCCGCGGCGTAATACATCAGCACCTTCTCTCCCTCGGCGATTTTCTGACCATTGATTTCAGTATCTCTGGTTGCCGTGCGACGCATATAGATAACAGGAGACACCATACGAATAGATTCGTGCACGAACCCTGGCAGCAAGGACGGTGTTGTCACCAGCTTGTCTCTCTGATCCGGGAAAGCGTTGAGCAGGCGCATTGCCCCTGAGATGGAGTTACGCGTTGTGTCATTCCCGGCAAAGACGATCAATAACCAGGAACCGTCCAGAAACTCGTCAGGTAAGGGTGCGCCATCAATTTCCGCATTCGCGATGGCGGAAAGAAGGTCATCGCGCGGGTCTGCCCGGCGCGCTTGAAGCATGGACTGTCCGTAATCGAACATCTCCTGTACGTTGGTCAGGAATTCAAACATGAAGGCCGGGTCCATGTCGCCCACAGCATCGCGGGTAAGTGCATCCTGTGCCTGCTCGAGATAATGCATCCAGCGCACAAGTTTTGGCCTGTCCATTTCAGGGATGCCGAGAATTTCGCTCAGCGTAAAGAGGGGGAGTTCAGCTGAAAAATTCTCTACAAGGTCAAGGGTAGGGCCCTTCGCGGCCATGGCATCCAGTAAACTTGAAACCTGTGCGTCTACCTTGCGGCGCAGTTCAGCCACATAGTTGGCCGTGAAGAATGGCATGTGCTCACGGCGCAACTGCAGATGAACCGGTGCGTCCAGACAAATCATGTTGTCGAAGGAGGCCCGGTTCAGCAGGGGGTGCCGCGTCTCCTGGGGGCCATAATTCATGTTGATCCCGCCGCGCTGGGAGGAGAAGGTCTGCGTGTCGAGCTCAACCTTGCGAATATCTTCATATCGGGTCAGTGCCCAGAAACCTGAGAATTCATCCTCCGTGCACCAGCATACGGGGGCATTTTCACGCATGGCTGCATAGGCGGCATAAGGCTGCCCCTCGGTATAGACCATGTAGTCCGAAAGCTGCACAGGCGGCACATAATCATAGTGGCGCGCGAAGGCCGGGTCTTTTGGCGGCGTATCTTCCTGCGCTGTTGTGCTGACGAGATCAAGCATGTGGCGGGCATCCTGTGGCTGAAGTCTCGAAGAATCTAGGCTGTATGGCAGGAAGGGAAAAGCCCGGGCAGCAGATTTCAATATGAAAAATGCTGCCCCGCTGGCGTGCCCTCACCAGCGGGGCTGACAGGACACAGTAGGGGGAGAGTTACTGTGCATCCACCTGCCGCGTTTACTTTATAGCACTTTTGTGACCATGAACAGTCGTGCAAAATGACTAATATGCCTTTCGGGCGAGGCTTTTTATCCATGCAGAGAGCGACAGCGCCGAGCTTTACATATGTGCCACCCCACCCGCCCTGGTTCAGTGTCCTTCATGCTGACAGCCATGTACTGGTGCTGGACAAGCCTTCAGGTTTGTTGAGTGTGCCGGGCAAGGCTCCCGAGCACAAAGATTGTCTGGAGACCCGTGTCCAAGCTTGGTTCCCGGAGGCGCGAACGGTGCATCGGCTGGATATGGACACATCCGGCGTTTGCGTGATGGGCCTGACGGCCGATGCCCATCGGAATCTTTCCATGCAGTTCCAGCGACGAAAGACGGCAAAGACCTATCTCGCGCGAGTGCAAGGCAGATTACCCGCGCCGGAAGGTGAGATAGACCTGCCCCTCCTCTGTGACTGGCCCAACAGGCCGCGTCAGATGGTTGACCATGCAAATGGCCGCGCAGCACTGACGCGCTGGCAGGTGCTGGCAGAAGAAGCGGAGACAAGCCGGGTGCTGCTCTTCCCGGTGACAGGCCGCTCGCATCAGTTGCGTGTGCACATGCAGTCGCAAGGTTGCCCGATCCTGGGAGACCGGTTCTATGCGCCGCCATCTGTCGAGAAGGCAGCATCAAGATTGCAGCTACACGCCCATCAACTGACTTTTCACCACCCGGCGGATGGGGGGCGTGTCACATTTACCTCACCCGTGCCGTTTTAGGCAGGGTGGTCAGGCCAGAGTTCTTGAGCAGGTGCTGGCGGAGGCTGCTTCTTTCAAAACGTCCAGATAGGAGCGTTTTTGTGGAATGCGCGCGCTATGGCCTTTTTCTACCAGCAGGCGGTGCGCTGCAGGCAGGCGATAGCAGGGCAGATGCATGAACGCATGATGTTCTGAATGATAATTCACCCAGTAGGGCGCGATGAAAAACCGTTCCCACCAGCTTGCATGGGTGGTGCGGGCGTGGGCCAGTGGGTCTTCGCTGTCAGGCACGCAGGCATGTTCGGCAATGTTGCGAATACGGGTGATGAGCTGCAGCCAGGTTGCCATGGCGACAAGCCATATTGCCGGGTAGATCCACCAGACACCGGCGAGGGCTAAAACGCCAAAGATCACAAGATTGACAATGGCATGATCGCGGAAGGCGCGCTTGGAGGAGAGGACTTCGGCCTGCTTCGCTGCTGCGCCCTTGTCATTGCCTGACGCTGTTTTCAGCGCCTTGAAGCCGCCAAGGCGCTGACGAAGGAATGTCTGCCCAGTCAGGTCGCGGATGATTTTGCGCTTCAAGCTGTCACGGGAGGCAGGGAACGGTGCTGCCAGCACCAGATCCGGGTCTTCAGGCTGCTGCACATATTGATGATGTTTGAGATGATAGGCGCGGTATTGCGCGAGGCTGGCGCCGATAGGGGCTGCGCCCAGCCAGTGGCCGAGAAAGTCGTTAATCTTTCGGTTGGGATGCAGGGCGCCGTGGGCAGCTTCATGCATGAGGATGGAAACACCCAGCTGCCGGCTGCCAGTGATCATCACCGACAGCAAGAAGGTCAGCGGATTGGGAAACAGAGCGAAGAGCGCGAAGGCTGCAATGATCCAGCCCCAGGCATGTGCGACAAGAACAAGTCCGCGCCAGTTATCACGGCGCGATAGCTTAGCCCACTCGGCGTCGGTAAAAACATCCTTCGGTCGTATGCGATTTGCTGCTGCCATTATTTTCCTTGCAGGTAATCATACCACATCTGAACTTTTCAGCGCCAGCATGATGTGCAGTCAGGCAAAATGCATATGTTGGCTCAGGATGGTCCGATCGCTCTGTAAATCTCGGTGCGGACTTCCTCTTCCGGCTTGGTTGTCGGGTCATCAACATAGATTTCCCAGACAGGCATGGCGCCGGGAATGCCGTTTTCTTCCATATGATTCCACAAGGCCTGATGGCTCTGGTTCATCGTGGCATAGGAGCCAATATGGGTGGTTGTCATCACTTCACCGGCGGGCATGGTAGCGGCCTTGATGTTTCCCTCAGCACGGGCTGCATCTTCCTCGCTCACGAAGAGGGCCGTGCGGAAAGTCATTTTGTCACCCGCTGGCATGTCCATATAAATGGCCATCGGCATGGCAAGTCGCGCCATATTATTTTCTTCCGTAAACATATAAACTTCCCCGAAACCGGAGCCCATGGCTTCCGCAATCTCGTTGCCCGCATAGGATGCCTCACGTTCCACATAAACATAATGCTGCTCCGGCAGGGTTTTGCGTTCAAATGTCATGTTTTCCTCCTTATTGTTGCGTCAATACTGCCACATAAACGGACAAAAGACAGGGGCAATAATTTATCCCGGCCTCAGGCGTTTTCGCGCAGAATCTCACCGGCAAGATACAGCGAGCCGCAGATTAACAACCGTGGCGCTCCTTCCCCGGAGCGAAAAGCGATATCCAGGGCAGCGGCCATGGCCTGTGAGACAGAGGCCGCAGCTGTTGCGGGCAGCCCTGCTTTTTGCGCTTTGGCGGCGAGCAAGTCAGCGTCTGTTGCGGCAGCGTGTTCCGCCTGCACCGTAAAGACGGTAGAGACAAGGTCGGTAAAGCAGGTGAAGTACCCTTCGGCATCTTTATTGTTCTGCATACCGCATATCATGATAAGCGGGCGTGGCTGGCGCTCTTCAAGATCGGCCATGGCTCTTGCAAGTGCCCGGCCCGCATGGGGGTTGTGGCCGCCATCAAGCCAGATTTCAACATCCTCGTGGGCGCGCTCATAAGCAGCATCAACCAGCGGGCCATTGGTCAGGCGTTGCAGCCTTGCGGGCCAGAAAACATTTTCCAGGCCTTCGGAAATTTTTTCGTCATCAGGTGCAAGGCCCGCAGCCCTCAGAGCTGCAATGGCAAGGCCTGCATTTTCTATCTGGTGGTTGCCATATAGTCTTGGCAGGGATAAATCGGACAAGCTATTCTCGTCCTGAAAGATAAAGCGTCCCTGTTCCACAAAGGCGTGCCATTCCTCGCTGGCGCTATGGGTCTCTGCACCCAGCAACAGGGCACGATTCAAAATGGCGTCATGCGCTTCATTGCGCTGTGGCCCGATAATCACCGGGCGCCCTTTCTTGATGATGCCTGCCTTTTCTTCGGCGATGCCCGCCAGGGTGTCGCCCAGATATTCCTGATGATCATAACCGATAGGCGTGATCACGCTGGCCAGTGGTTCTTCAATCACATTGGTCGCATCCAGTCGCCCGCCAAGGCCGACTTCCAGCAGCAATACATCCGCGCGCGTTTCGGCAAAGGCGAGAAAGGCCGCACAGGTCACGGCTTCAAAATATGTCAGTTCCAGATCACCCGCCGCCGCCTCACACTTGCCGAGGACCCGGGCAAGTTCGCTGTCGCTGATCTCTTCCCCGGCGAGCACAATGCGCTCATTGAAGCGTACAAGATCCGGAGAGGTGTAGACATGGACTTTCAATCCGGCGGCGGTGAGAATTGCCCGCATGAAGGCGATGGTCGAGCCTTTGCCGTTGGTGCCGGCAACATGCAGGGTCGGCGGCAGGCGTAAATGGGGGTTGCCCAGTCGCTCCAGCGCTTTCAGGATTCGGGTGAGGCCAAGATCAATCTTGCGCGGGCGTGTTTCTGCAAGGCGCGCCAGCAGGACGCGGACATCAGCCGCCGCTACATCACCCGGATCTGCGGCCATGAATTATTCCGCGGCTTTGTCGAGTGCGTCTTTGTCGCTCACCTCGGCGCCAGTTTCAGCAGCCTCCCCGTCGGGTGCGGTCATCACCGGCAGGGGCGTAACATTATCCGGCATTTCGGCAGCTTTCACGCCATGGCGCATGAACACGCGCAACAGGCCAGAGAGTGTTTTCTTCATCTCTGCGCGCGGCACGACCATATCGACCATGCCCTTTTCGTTGAGATACTCGGCGCGCTGGAAGCCTTCCGGAAGTTTCTCGCGAATGGTCTGTTCAATGACGCGCGGCCCGGCGAAACCGATCAGCGCCCCTGGCTCTGCCAGATGTACGTCGCCCAGCATGGCGTAAGAGGCGGTGACCCCGCCCGTAGTCGGGTGCGTGAGCACGACGATATATGGCAGGCCTGCTTCCTTCACCATCTGCACTGCGATGGTTGTGCGCGGCATCTGCATCAGGGAGAGAATGCCTTCCTGCATCCGCGCTCCGCCGGACGCAGTGAAGATAACCAGTGGTGCTTTACGAAATACGGCTTCCTGTGCTGCTTTCAGAATCCCGTCGCCCAGTCCCATGCCCATGGAGCCACCCATAAACGCAAAATTCTGGACAGCAATAACGGTATCAACGCCGTCAATCTTGCCCGCGCCGATGGTCAGCGCATCTTTCTCGCCGGTTTTGCGACGATATTCCTTGAGCCGGTCCGTATATTTCTTTTCATCACGGAACTTCAGCGGGTCAGCGACCACGTCGGGCAGCTCAATCTTGTCCCAGTTGCCGTCATCAAACAGGCCGCAGAGGCGCTGTGTGGCATTGATCGCCATGTGATGATTACAGGCCGGGCAGACATGCTGGGCCGCTTCGAGATCTTTATGGAAGACCATCTCGCCGCAGGACGCGCATTTGGTCCACAGCTTGTTGTCATTGCCATCATCGAGCTGGCGCAGCATCTTCTTGATCCCCGGCGGTGTGATATTCGACAGCCAGTTCATAGCAGAAGCTCCTTTATATCCTCTTAGTGGTGGCAGCAGGCGGAAAAGTCATGTCTCGCGCCGCCAAAATTCTGTTCAATCTCTTGCAGTATGCACAGCCTGCGCCAGAAGGCGGGCCTTTTCCCTGACAGTTGAAACGACATTATCAGGGTTTTCCGGGCTATTATCCAGTGTTTTTGCTAATGCTTCGATAAGTGCTGACCCGACAACGACGGCATCTGCTGTGCGGGCAACATCCCGCGCTTTCTCAGGGGTTTTGACGCCAAATCCCACAGCCACGGGCAGGCCAGACGCAGTTTTCAGTCTGTTGACCGCCTCGGAGACGCTGGACGAGCCGCCGCTGGCCCCGCCGGTGATGCCCGCCACGGACACATAATAGACAAAACCTGACGTATTTTTAATCACATGTGGCAGGCGGGCGTCATCCGTGGTGGGGGTCGCTAGGCGGATGAAATCGATACCCGCCGCCTGAGCAGGCAGGCACAATTCTTCGTCTTCTTCCGGTGGCAGGTCGACGATTATCAGGCCATCTACGCCGGCTTGTGTCGCTGCCGTAAGAAATGGCGCTACGCCCATCGCGTAGACCGGATTATAATAGCCCATCAGGATGATCGGTGTGTCCTGATCTTCTTCCCGGAAGGCAACAACCATATCGAGCGTGCGTTGCAGCGTTTGGCCCGCAGCCAGTGCCCGCTGTCCGGCGACCTGAATGGTAGCGCCATCGGCCATCGGGTCAGTGAAACAGACGCCCAGTTCAATCAGGTCTGCCCCGGCTCCGGGTAATTCTTTCAGCAGCTTGAGAGATGTCTGATAGTCCGGGTCCCCCGCCATCAGGAAGGGAATGAAAGCAGCACGGTTCTCGGCTTTCAGCTGTGCAAAACGGGTGGCGATACGACTCATCGGGCGGTGATAGGCGAGCAGACAGTCAAGCGCAATGGCCGCGTGCGTGGAGGGCGTGAGATGAAAAATCTCGAAAAAAACTTATGGGCCCCCCTTTGCCATGACCTATTATCCGTCGCAGACCTTTTCCAGAGAGGGTAAGGCAGATCAGCATCTGTGCGTAATCTCACGGCGTGTAATAAGTCGGGGAGCCGGGGCCGACTGGAAGGCCAAGGCCGAAAGTCCAGAGTACGAAGAAAGCAGACCATATCAGGATGAAGAACATGGAATAGGGGAGCATCATGGCAATCAATGTGCCAACACCAAGGTTTTTATCGTACCGTGTTGCCCAGGCAAGGATAAGGCCGAAATAGCTCATCATTGGTGTAATGATGTTCGTGCTGGAGTCACCAATACGATAGGCAGCCTGAATGGTTTCCGGTGAATAGCCAATAAGCATCAGCATGGGCACGAAAATGGGGGCAGTGACCGCCCACTGGGCAGAAGCCGAGCCAAGCGAGAGATTGATGATAGCGCACATGAGGATGAAAAAGAAAAAGACGGCAGGGCCGGTCATGCCCGTATCCTGCAGGAACTGCGCGCCGGTCACCGCACTGATTGCACCGAGATTGGTCCACCCGAAAAAGGCTACAAACTGTGCCGCAAAAAATACCAGCACGATATAAAGCCCGAGAGAGGCGAGCGCGGCAGACATGGCGTCGATCACATCACGGTCGGTTTTCATCGTCCCGACCACACGTCCATAGGCATAGCCAGTAACAATGAAGAAAATCAGTATCCAGACAACAAAACCACGGAAGAAAGGAGAATTGATCCGGTCCCCGGTGTCGGGGTTTCGTAAAATGCCCCATTCCGGCAGCAGTGTGATCGCCATCAGGGCGAGGACACCCAGCAGGGCAATACCGGCCCAGAGCAGGCCTTTTTTCTCTTCGCCCGTCAGTTGCTCCATCATGCGCTTGTCGAGAATGTCAGGGTCAGCGCGGGAGGTGTCATACGTGCCGAGTTTCGGTTCAACGATGAAGATTGTCACCAGTGAGCCGACCAGCGTGATCAGGAAGGTGGAGGCGACCATGAAATACCAGTTTGCCGTGGCCACCACCACATATCCCGGATCTATCAGGCGGGCAGCTTCTTGCGTGATCCCGGCGAGCAGCGGGTCAATGGTGCCGATCAGCAGGTTGGCGCTGTAGCCGCCCGAAACACCTGCAAAGGCTGCGGCCATGCCCGCGAGCGGGTGGCGGCCAAGGGCATAGAAGATTGCCCCTGCAAGCGGGATGAGCACAACATACCCAACTTCGGACGCGGTGTTGGAGACAATCCCGGCAAAGACGATCGCGACTGTGACCACATGGCGCGGCGCAGACAGCACCATTGCCCTCACAGCAGCGGACAGCAGGCCAGAGCGTTCAGCCACACCGACGCCAAGCATGGCAACGAGCACGACGCCGAGCGGGGCAAAGCCGGTAAAGTTCGTCGTCAGACTGGTAAATATGCGTCGTACACCATCACCGTTCAAAAGACTGACGGCGCGGATCATGCCATCATCGGCAACGCCTGCTGCCCCTGCCGGGCGCGGGTCGACGACCGCAAGGCCGAGCCAGCCAAACAGACCGGACAGGAGGACAATGCCTACGGCGAGAATGGCGAAAAGAGTGACCGGATGGGGCAGGAGATTGCCGAGCCATTCAACGGTATCAAGAAAACGGGTGAAACTGTTGCGCTTTGGCGCCTGCGCCTTTGCATCGGATGGGGCTTTGGCTGGAGCTTTGGTCATGGTGCAGGGGTCCCCCGTGAAAATCAGTCTCTATACGGCTGCGCCCAATGCGTCAGCGACGGTGAAGATGTCCTTGTCACCGCGCCCGCACATGTTCAGGAGCAAAATCTGATCGTTGCGCATCTCGCGGGCCTTGTCGATGGCACGGGCAAGGGCGTGCGATGGCTCCAGCGCCGGAATGATACCTTCCTGCGCGCAGCATATCTGAAACGCGGCCAGTGCTTCTTCATCGGTGGCCGAGAGATAGGAAACGCGGCCGGTCTCATGCAGCCAGGAATGTTCAGGGCCGATGCCGGGATAGTCGAGACCGGCGGAGATTGAATGAGCGTCGGCAATCTGTCCGTGATCATCCTGCAGGAGGTAAGTGCGGTTGCCATGCAGGACGCCAGGCTTGCCACCTGTCAGCGAGGCGGCGTGTTTGTCTGTCGTGACCCCATGGCCAGCTGCTTCAACGCCAATCATCTCGACCTCGCGGTCATCCAGGAAGGGATGGAACAGGCCAATGGCGTTGGAGCCGCCGCCGATGCAGGCCATAATAACATCCGGCAGGCGGCCTTCTGCTTCGTGCATCTGTTCTTTGGCTTCATGGCCGATCACGGACTGAAAATCACGAACAAGGGCAGGATACGGGTGCGGGCCGGCGGCTGTGCCGATAATATAAAATGTGTCCGCCACATTGGTGACCCAGTCACGCAAGGCATCGTTCATGGCGTCTTTCAGGGTGCCGGTGCCGGAGGTAACGGGAATGATTTCCGCGCCCAACAGTTTCATGCGGAAAACATTCGGCTTCTGTCGCTCAACATCTGTCGCGCCCATATAGACCACACAGGGCAGGCCAAAGCGGGCACAGACCGTGGCGGTGGCAACGCCGTGCTGGCCCGCGCCAGTCTCGGCAATGATCCGGGTCTTGCCCATGCGTCGGGCCAGCAGGATCTGGCCGACGCAATTGTTGATCTTGTGTGCACCTGTGTGATTCAGTTCATCGCGCTTGAAGTAGATTTTTGCGCCATGGCCAGTCGCAGCCTGCTGGCGCACAAACTCTGTCAGCCGTTCTGCGAAATAAAGCGGTGAAGGACGCCCGACATAATGCTTGAGATAGTAATCCATCTCAGACGCGAATGCGCTGTCGGCCTTTGCAGCCTCATATTCTTTCTCCAGATCAAGAATGAGCGGCATGAGTGTTTCCGCCACGAAGCGCCCACCGAAAATGCCGAAACGCCCTTCCGGGTCAGGACCAGTCCTATATGAGTTCTGCTGCAATTCAGCCATGTGTTTCTGCTTTCGGTTGGGGTGCCGCAAACGCGGCTTTTGCATGTGATGTAAAGGCGCGGATCAATCCGGCATCTTTTTCGCCGCGTCTGGATTCAACGCCGGAGGAAACATCAACGCCGGCAAAACCCGGCAAATGTTTTACGGCCAGAATTGCCTCTGCAATGTTTTCAGGGGTGAGTCCGCCCGCAAGTAACCATGGCAGGTCACCGCTGATTTCTGTGAGGATCGACCAGTCAAAAGCACTGCCATTGCCGCCGGGCAATGTGGCTACGGCTGTTTTGGCAGTATCAAAGAGAAGAAAATCAGCTGCGGCCGCAAAGTCTCGGCTGGCCGATATATCCCGGTTGTGTGACACACCAATCGCCTTGATGACCGGTTTTCCGGTTTGTGTTCTCAAAGTATCCACCCGCTCAGGCGTTTCCTGGCCATGCAGTTGCAGGTGTGTCAGTGGGAGCTGCCGCAGGGTTTCCGTGAGCATCCCGTCAGACGGATGGACAAAAAGGCCGACAGTTGCGGCGCGGCCACGTGCTGCCAGCGCAACAGGCGCGGCTTGTTCTGCATCAAGATGGCGCGGGCTTTTGGGAAAGAAAACAAGACCGATCATGTCAGCGCCAGCGTCAATCGCAACATCCACCAGATGCGCGTCTTTCAGGCCACAAATCTTTATATGAAAACTCATGACACCGGGCTAGCGCAGTGACGGCGCAGGCGCAAACCAATGCTGCATATTCTAAAGTTTAATGCTGGACCGCCGGAAGCTGATCTTCATCAACCGGCGTGGCAACAGGGGCTTTGGCCTGCGCTTTCGCCGTTGCATCAATCTCACGCTTCAGGCGCTTGATTTCCTGTTTGCGTTCTGAAGCTTTCTTGCGCGTATTCTTGCCGGAGAGCCACATGCCAACACCACCAAAAACATAGCCTACAAAGAGAGTCATCACCAAGGCAGCCCACAGCGGCAAAGGGCCAAAAGCAAAGGCAGGATCTTCTGTGGATAAAGGATCAAGGCTGATCATCACGGGCTCTCGATTGGCCACAAGGAAGACGAGAAAGATCAGGCCAAACAGCAACAAAAATGTCGAAAACAGGAATTTACTCATATACAACATTTAAGATGCTTTGCTGATTGTTTCCAAGGGGGAATCTTGCGGTAACTCAATCCTGATCGATCGGTGTTACATCATCGAATTTCCGGTTCAGGCGTTCACGCATTTCCTTGCCGGCCTTGAAAAAGGGTGTCCACTTTTCTTCAATGGCCACAGCTTCGCCAGTGCGTGGATTGCGTCCAATACGGGCCTCGCGGTGTTTGACAGAGAAAGCACCAAAACCGCGCAATTCCACCCGGTCACCATTTGCCAGCGAGTCAGAGATTTCATTCAATACGGTGTTAACAATCCGCTCTATGTCGCGGGTAAACAGATGAGGATTTTCGTCGGCGAGTTTCTGGACCAGTTCTGATTTGATCATGATAGGGGGCTGTCGTATCTGGGTCCACACCACTTTGGGAGGGGCTGTTTAAACATTTCCTCAGTGCAACGATAGGCTTGCAACATCTTGATTTATTTCGCTTTTTAAGTCACCAGACCCTGCCAAAAGGACTCTCGGGCGTCAACGGTAAAACTGTGCTAACAGTAAAAATTCTCAGAGGCCAGCCTCGCAAACCGGGCAAGACGCCCCACATCAGGAACTATGACTGACACACAAGAACAAACCGCTTCATTCGGGTTTCAGGATGTCCCCGCCACAGAAAAAGAAGGCATGGTGCGTGCCGTCTTTGATTCTGTTGCCGACAATTATGACCTGATGAATGATCTCATGTCTGCTGGCATTCATCGGGTATGGAAATCCCTGTTGCTTGACAGATTGAACCCGCAACCAGGTCAGCACCTGCTGGATGTGGCTGGTGGTACAGGTGATATTGCATTGGGTTTCCTGAAGCGCGCCGGGGAGCGACCAGAACGGGGGCGCATCCCCGCTTCGGCAACGGTCTGTGACATCAATCACGCGATGCTGAAGGCTGGCAGGACACGTGATGAAGCGCAGGACGCCAAAGGTCAGATCACGCGCAGCTGTGGTGATGCGCAGAACCTGCCTTTTCCGGATCGCAGTTTTGATGCCTATACGATTGGGTTTGGCATTCGCAATGTTACAGATATGGATCAGGCGCTAACCGAAGCATACCGGGTTTTAAGGCCGGGTGGTCATTTCTTCTGCCTGGAATTTTCTCACCCGATTACGGATGGCTTCCAGAAAGTTTATGACAGCTACTCGTTTAATGTCATTCCTTGGCTGGGTGAAAAAGTGGCCAATGACCGTGAGAGTTACCAGTATCTCGTGGAAAGCATCCGTCGCTTTCCATCTCAGGAAGCGTTTGCGGACAAGATTAGACGGGCCGGTTTTTCGCGGGTTGGATACGAAAATTTAAGCGGTGGTATCGCAGCCTTGCATACTGGCTGGCGATTATAGGAACGCCGATGTTTACAACGATCATAGACCTCTTCCGGTTGACGCGTGCAGCGCTCATCCTTGCCCGCTATGATGCGTTGTTACCAAAGGAATATGCGCATCTGTTGCCACTGCCATTACGGTTTCTGGGGACTCTTTCCCGGCTTGGCGCGCGCGACAGGCAGTTGCGTCCGGGACAGCGTCTTGCAAGGGCGTTGGGAGGGCAGGGGCCTGCTTACGTCAAATTTGGGCAATTGCTTGGCACACGGCCGGACATGATCGGCTTTGAGGTGGCAAATGATCTCGGTGAATTGCAAGACAGGATGCCGCCATTCTCGCGTGACCTTGCCAAGGCAGAGGTTGCGTCGTCTCTCGGTAAGCCTGTGGAAGAGCTGTTTGCTGATTTCTCGGAGCCGATAGCGGCAGCATCTATCGCTCAAGTGCATAAGGCGACCCTGCACACAGGAGAGACAATCGCCATCAAGGTTTTGCGCCCGAAAATCGAGCGCAAGGCTGCACTGGAATTTCGGGCCTTTCTGCTTGGCGCAAAGCTGGCAGAATTTTTCTCAAGATCGGCTCGGCGTATGGAGCCTGTGAAATTTATTCACACTCTCTCAGAGGCGGCTGAGATTGAACTGGATCTCCGGATGGAGGCTGGCGCTGCGTCAGAGCTAAAGGAGAACTTGAGCGATAATCCTGAGATTTATGTGCCTGAGATCATCTGGGAATACTCTTCCCGCCGCATATTAGCGGTGGAGTGGGTCGAGGGGCTGTCGGTCATGAACTTTGCCGGTCTGGATGCGGCAGGTATTGATCGCCGTGAGTTGGCCGTCACTATCATGCGGACCTTCCTCAAGCAGGCACTGGAAGATGGTTTTTTCCATGCGGATATGCATCAGGGTAATATGATGGTCGATGATCAAAAACGCCTGGTGCTGATCGATTTTGGAATCATGGGTCGGCTTGATGAAGATGCCCGGCGCACATATGCGGAGATTATCTTCGGGTTTATCCAGCGTGATTATTACATGGCCGCCAAAGCACATTTTGATGCTGGCTATGTGCCCGCTCAGTATTCTGTGGAGGCCTTTGCCACAGCATTGCGGGCTGTGGGGGAACCGATTTTTGGACGGGACTCTGACTCTGTTGATATGTCCCGCGTCCTGCAGCAGTTGTTTGATGTGACAGAAGTTTTCGACATGCATCTTCGGCCCGAGTTGGTCATGTTGCAGAGGACCATGGTCGTCGTGGAAGGTGTTGCACGTGCACTTGATCCGCATATCAACATGTGGGAGGCGGCTGACCCGGTTGTACGGGGGTATATCACAGGTCGCCTTGGTCCCAAGGCATTGGCGAAGCAGGCGCGTCGCGGTGCCAGAGCTGCATTCCGTCTGGCGGAGAAATTTCCTGAATTTGCTGCCGTAGCTGAATCCATCATAGACAATGCCGGCGATGATGGCGGGATCAAGCTCTCCAAGGAAACGGTTGATGATCTGGCTTATGCTTTGAAGAAAGGTACCAGAAAAACAGCCTGATTTCTCTGGCCGGTGGTAATTGGTTATTTCTGTGCAGGCTTCAGGAATATGTCTTCTACAGGTAATCCGAATACATCTGAAATCTTGTAAGCAAGAGAGATGCTTGGGTCGAATTTCTCTTTTTCAACGGCGATGATCGTTTGACGCGTCACATCTACGCGCTCTGCAAGGTCAGCTTGCGTCAGGTTATGTTCTGCGCGCAGGATTTTGAGCCGGTTTTTCATTTAACGGTTCATCACCGCAAGGCGGCCTAACTGCAGCATCCAGGTCAGGCCAAAAAGAGCGACAAATATCCAGGCCGAGAAAGGGCCGGTTTTAAGGATTAACTCAACCCAGCCTGCGGCAAAAACAGCTATCGCGGTAATGCACCCGGCGGTGGCAGTGGCTTTCAGGTTATTGAGTGCACCCAGTTCGTCAGGGGAGCGCGAAACAAACCTGCCAGCCACGTAGAGCCATACTGCGACGGGCAGGACCGGTAGAATGGCAATAGACAGTTGCATCAGAAATGGCCAGTTTTCGAAGGTCGGCTGGTCAATAATACGGGGAACAACAATCGCGACCAGAACGGCGTAAATCATCCATAAGAATACATGCCCGCGTATCCAGCGGCGTGTTGCGATTTTGAGGCTTTGCTTTTCCATACGGCCCTCCCGATACAAAATGTATATAAAACTTTACATCCAATAAGTATATAAAACTATACATTATGTCAAGTTATGCATTCTATTTTATGCAGTGCTTTCATGGGCCACTGGTTTCGGCTAACAAAATCAGCCGATATGATCTAAGGCAAAGAAATGACCACAAAATCTGTACTCTTGATCATTGCTGGCGGTATTGCCGCTTACAAATCACTAGAGCTTATCCGTGAACTTTCGAAGCGTGGTATCCGAACACAAGCAATCCTGACGCGCGCAGGAGCAGAGTTTATCACACCTCTTTCAGTTGGCAGCCTCACCGGGGGTAAATGTTATACAGACCTTTTTGACCTCACGGATGAAGCGGAAATGGGACATATCGAATTGTCCCGCGCTGCGGACCTGGTTGTTGTCGCGCCTGCAACGGCTGATTTGTTGTCTAAACCAGCCAATGGTGTGGCCGGTGATCTGGCCTCGACAGCTTTGCTGGCGACAGACAAGCCAGTCCTTTATGCACCGGCAATGAATGTGCGCATGTGGACGCACCCCGGCGTGCAGCGCAATGTAGACATTTTGAGAAAAGATGGCGCACTTTTCGTCGGGCCCGATGAGGGTGATATGGCTTGCGGCGAATACGGACCAGGCCGGATGGCAGAGCCAGTAGAGATTGCGAATGCTGTCGAGGCGCACTTTGCGGCTATGTCAGATGGTCGCCTGACGGGCCGCCACGTAGTGGTAACGGCTGGTCCGACCCATGAGCCACTTGATCCGGTGCGGTATATCGCCAACCGCTCTTCGGGTAAGCAGGGTTATGCCATTGCAGCGGCTCTTGCCCGCCTTGGCGCACGCGTCACGCTTGTATCCGGGCCAACTGATCTCTCTGCACCGCCTGGAGTAGATATAATCCGGGTGCAAACAGCCCGTGAAATGATGGACAGAACAATGGGCGCCCTGCCAGCAGAGGTTGCCATTTGTTGCGCCGCTGTTGCGGACTATCGCCCGGAAATAGAGACAAACCATAAGATCAAAAAGGAGCGCGGTGGTCTTTCTTCCATACCGCTGACGGAAAATCCGGACATCTTGCGCAGTATTTCATCGCTTGATGTGGGCAGACCAGAACTGGTCATTGGCTTTGCGGCGGAGACAGATGATATTTTGTGTAATGCTGATGCAAAGCGCAAACGCAAGGGCTGTGACTGGATCGTCGCAAACGATGTGTCAACTGGAACGGGAACCATGGGCGGAGAAAATAATTCAGTCACTATTCTCAGCGAGGCCGGAGAGGAAAGTTGGGAAAATATGCCCAAGGCCCGCGTCGCTGACAGGCTGGCCGGATACATTGCTGATGAACTGGTCAAGCGCGCGTGCTGAGTATGGCGTTTCAACTTTAAGTGTTGCCCGGCAGAAGCATAAGCTGCTAGCGTTCGCGCTTGATAAGCTTGTGGTTGCGACCTTGCAAATCTGGCGATTGAAGATTGAGTAATAGTATTTAAGAGAGTTCCGATATGGTACTTTATGCGCTGAAGCGGCTGCTCTCGGCTATTCCCACTCTTTTTATAATTATTGCGGTCGCATTTTTCATGATGCGTCTGGCACCAGGTGGCCCCTTCACGTCAGAGCGAAATGTGCCCCCGGCTATAGAAGCCAATCTCAACGCCAAATATAATCTAGATGATCCCCTGCCAGTGCAGTTTTTCAAATATCTGGGCAATGTGTTGCAGGGGGATTTCGGCCCCTCTTTCGTGAACCGGGATTTTACCGTAACCGAGCTCGTGTTGCAGGGGTTGCCCGTAAGCATCACCATTGGTCTTTCGGCTTTAATGCTGGCGATATCAGTCGGGTCCATATTGGGTGTGATTGCAGCCCTGCGGCAAAACAAAGCGACAGACTATACTGTGATGACGGTGGCTATGGCCGGCATCACCATACCAAATTTTGTGACCGCGCCAGTGATGACGCTTATATTTGCTGTCTGGAATGACTGGCTGCCAACCTCTGGCTGGATCGGTTGGAGTGGAATCGAGCAGCAGGGCCTGGACGCTTTTTTTCGTTCGCTCATTTTGCCGGTGATTACTCTGGCGTTACCGCAAATTGCGATCATATCCCGTCTTATGCGTGGTTCAATGATTGAAGTCCTGCGTTCCAATTTTATCCGGACAGCCCGGGCCAAAGGCCTGTCGCCAGGTAAGATTGTCACCCGGCATGCGCTGCGTGCAGCTGCACTGCCCTTGATCAGCTATCTCGGGCCAGCAACGGCAGCTCTCTTGTCCGGGTCGCTGGTGATTGAGAAAATCTTCACATTGCCGGGCATCGGCCAGTATTTTGTCACTGGCGCCCTTAATCGCGACTATACTCTGGTGATGGGGGTTGTGATTATTTATGCGACCCTGATTGTGGTTCTGAACCTGCTGGCAGATCTGGTTTTGGCGGCGCTTGACCCCAAGGTGAGGTTGACCTGATGAATCAGATCTCCCGTCATGCCGACAAGCATCCTAACGTCCAGTCGATGCAAGCTGCGCAGGCTGTTAAAGGCCGCTCGCTCTGGGATGACGCGCGCGCGCGCCTTTTTGCCAATAAGGCAGCCGTTGCCTCCATGGTCATCCTGTTTCTGATTGTCATGGCAGCGATAGTCTGGCCGGCAGTCAGTCCGGTAAAATACAACGATATTAACTATTCAGCTTACAGTGTGCCCCCTTCCGCAGAGTACTGGATGGGGACGGATACGAACGGGCGCGATATTTTGGTGCGGACCATGATGGGTGCCAGGGTCAGCCTTGCCGTAGGGTTGATTGCCACGATGGTTTCACTTGTGATCGGGGTCTTATGGGGGGCAACTGCAGGGTTCTTCGGTGGCACCGTAGATAACGTCATGATGCGGATTGTCGATATTCTTTATTCGTTGCCGTTTATCTTTTTTGTGATCATCCTGACAGTGATTTTCGGTACTTCCCTGTGGATCATGTTTATCGCAATCGGGGCTATTGAATGGTTGACCATGGCGCGTATTGTGCGCGGGCAAACGCTCTCCCTGAAGGAGAAAGAATTCGTCGAGGCTGCAAGGGCGATTGGTGTGACGCCAATGACTATTGTGCGCAGGCATATCGTGCCGAATCTGATTGGCCCGGTTGTTATTTACGTCACCCTGACAATTCCTTACGCCATTCTGGCTGAGAGTTTTCTCAGCTTCCTTGGTTTGGGCGTGCAGGAGCCTTTGACCAGCTGGGGAGTCCTGATTGCAGACGGTGCAAACGGCGTAGAGGCGGCCCCATGGGCACTGCTTTTTCCTGCAGGCGTGATGGCGCTGACACTATTCTGCTTTAACTTTATCGGTGATGGCTTGCGAGATGCATTGGATCCGAAGGATCGTTAAGCTCAAATTGTTGTGATCTATTGTTTACTCTACTCTACACGGCGTACGCGTATGGTTCGGCCCATGGGTTCAATTTCCATCAGAAAACTATCTAACGCTCCTCTGCGGACAGTTGCTTGATAAGTAACTTCATCACGGAATTTTCTTAAGCTGTATCTATCGGTCTCGGTCTGTTCCCATATCTGACCATTAGCCAGTTCTATCCTGTAGGCTCGTAACTTGTAACCTGCTGGATCTTTAGCGCGGAACTTGACGTCTACGATCTCTGAGGAAACTTCATTTACCTCCCTGATAGGTGGTGCCCTTCTTCCAAAGTCTTCCTCAGTATCTGGATTTTCACGGCTAAAGTTGAAACCAAAAAAACGTTTCTCTCTCTGTATGGGTGTTTCAATCGATTTTGCAGTGGGAGAATTAGTAAGATTATCACCGTCTAAATTTGGTTGTTTTGCTAATTCGTCAAAACATGCGAGCCGCTCGTCATCGTTACTTATCTGGATGCAGTCTGACATCGTTTTGGGGGCTTCTGCAGAATAAGAAGCTCCGAGAAGCAGAATTGAGCAGGAAGCCAGACTTGACAGGATAATACGCATCGAAAACCTCAAAATTTTCCACACTCTACAATGAACAAAATGAGCCCGTCAAACGGCATTTCGATCAGGATTAAACAGATCGGTCGCGGTGAATGATTGCTTTTGGCAGGCACCACTCTGGGCTATAAGCGACCCAACTAGAGAACGGAGATGAAGTATGGTCCTTTCTGGATTGGTAGAGAAAATTGGTCGCAAGACAGCTCTGGCTGTGACGCTTGCTGCTACATTGCTGGTCACGGCTTGTAGTGGTGGTAGTGAAGATGCGGTTGGTCCCACAGTCGCTCTTGATGAAGGCGTCGTTATGAACCGGGGTAATGGCTATGAGCCGAATACACTGGACCCGCATCAGGCGAACGGTACTTGGGAAAATAACATTATTGGCGACATGATGGTCGGCCTTTACACGGAAGACGCTGATGCCAAGCCAGTTTTTGGAGCGGCTGTGGCTCATGAGATTAGCGAAGATGGTCTGACACACACCTTCAAAATTCGCGAAGATATGGTTTGGTCAGATGGTGAGCCTGTGACGGCTGACGTGTTTATTAAATCATGGCAGCGCATCCTGGACCCAACGACAGCTGCGCCATATGCCTCACTTCTTTATCCATTCAAAAATGCGCGTGCCATCAGTAATGGCGAGATGCCACCTTCAGAGCTTGGCGCGCGCGCGATTGATGCCAAGACACTGGAGTTGCAAGTTGAGCAGCCAACGCCTTTCCTGGCAACGCTGCTGACCCATTACACGGCTTTTCCGGTACCCATTCACAAGATTGAAGAGTTGGGCAATGCCTGGGTGCGACCTGGCAGTTATGTCTCTAATGGTCCTTATGTTGTGGAGGAATGGCGACCGAACAGCCAGATCAAACTGGTCAAGAATGAGCGCTTTTATGATGCTGACAATGTTGCCATTGATACCGTTTACTACAAGCCGATAGGGGATGTTTCTGCTGCATTTCGTGCTTTTCGGGCAGGCGAGATCGACTCGAATTCCTGTTCGCAATGCTATCCTATCCAGCAGGTGAATTTGATTGATGAGATTATGCCTGGCGTAAAGCGGAACGAAGTTATTCTTTCGACAACCTATCTGACATTCAATTCCAATGTACCGCCATTTGATGATGCGCGCGTGCGGCGGGCGTTGGGGCTTGCTATTGACCGGGATATCCTGACAGAGCAGGTTCTCCGGGCAGGTGAAGTGCCAGCCTATGGCCTAACCCCGCCGGGAATTGATAATTATATCAATAACCCGCCGCAGATGGCGGAAGCAGATATGACGCAGGAGGAGCGTTTAGCGATAGCGCGCAATCTTCTTGCCGAAGCTGGTTATGATGAGAGTAACCCGCTAACCATTAATGTAAAATATCGCCTTGCTGGCGATAGAAGGCAGATCATGGTCGCGATGCAGGATATGTGGAAGCGTGTTGGCGTCACGGCAAAACTGGAAGGCAAGGAGCCGAAAGTTGCGTATGCAGATTACCGTGCGCGCAATTTTGATGTTGCCGATGCTGGTTGGGTCGCGGATTATAACGATCCGGATAATTTCCTCTTTTTGGCAAAGTCCGATACCGGGCCAATCAACTATGCCGACTATGCCAATGCAGAATTTGACCGGTTGATGACGGAAGCCAACAACACACAGGATCTCGACGCGCGTGCTGAATTGATGGCTTTGGCTGAAGCGATCCTGTTGGAAGATCTGCCCATCGCGCCGATCTATTTCAGCGTGAATCGCAACCTGGTAGGTTTGCATGTTAAGGGCTGGAACAATAATGTTCTCGGTATACAGCGTACGCGCTGGCTCTCGATTGACGAAAGTGCCCGGAAAAAATACTGATCTTGTCAGTTTGATAAGTTAAAGCGTCAAAGGCCTCCCGTCAGGGAGGCCTTTGTTTTTGCAGGCGTATCAGTTTATCAGTTGTCCATGACGCCTCTTCCGACCCTTCGACAACTTCAGTTTTTCATAGCGCTGGCTCAGCAGCAGTCTTTTTCAAGGGCAGCTGATGCCTGCCTGGTCTCCCAGTCAACGCTTTCTGCAGCTATCAAGGAATTGGAGAGCACGCTTGACGCTCAACTGGTAGATCGAAGCAGTCGATCATTTACGCTAACGCCCGTTGGCGAAGTGCTTGTTGAGCGCGCACGCGCGTTGCTCGCGCAGGCAGAAGATTTTGCGCGCGTGGCACGCAAGTCAGAGCCGCTGAGTGGTGTTGTCAATCTGGGCATTATCCCGACCATCGCACCTTACGTTTTGCCCAAGGCAATGCCGCAGTTCAGGCGCAAATATCCCGACCTGTCACTTTACCTCAGGGAAGCACTGTCTGCGACCCTGATTGACTATGTGCGTAGCGGGCAAATTGATATTGCTTTGATCGCCTTTCCCTACAACACGGAAGGATTGGAATCTCTGGTCTTTGCGGAAGACAGTTTTCTTTTTGCCTGCTCAGCAGAGCATCGGCTGGCCAGTCGTGCAGAGGTTAGTATTGATGAGTTGAATGCAAGAGAGTTACTCTTGCTCGAAGACGGGCATTGTCTAAGGGATCATGCGTTGTCCGCCTGCCAATTGCAGGAGAAAGAACTCGCTAACACATTTGGTGGTACTAGCATCTTCACCCTGGCCCAGATGGTTCGATCCGGTATCGGAGCAACGCTTTTGCCTGAAATGGCGGTGCGTCAAGGGTTGGCTAAGTCATCTTCTCTCATCACTATTCCGTTTAGGGAAGGAAAGGGAGAAACTGTTCCCGGCCGACAGATTGGTTTTGTTTGGCGCAAAGGGTCAGGCCGTCGTCAGGACGTGGAAGCGATGGAAGATATTTTTACCAAAGTGTTGAGTGCTTAGTTGGCTTCTGTTGCCGTGGGGGGCGACATTTTCCTCTGGATAGGCTTAATCTTCCCATTCTCCGAGAGCATGATCGCGACGCCGCGTGATGCTTCGAACTGTGACAAAACAATCATGATGCCAACAGTGATCGGAATACAGAGCAGCATACCGCCAAAGCCCCATAGAGTTCCCCAGAATGTCAGAGACAACAGTATTACCAATGGGCTGAGGTTCAAAGACTTTCCCAGTAAGCGAGGTTCAATAACTGACCCCACAACCTGCTCTGCGGTTGTCAGCAGTAAAATTGTCAAAATGAACAGTGTAATACCTCCGCCATCTGGTTGTACCAATGCTAATGCAGAGGGCAGGATGACCGCAATAATTGAGCCGATGATCGGAATAAAGTTCAGAGAAAAAATCAGCAATGCCCAGAATCCAGCAAAATCTATGCCCAAGATCAGCATGATGATCCATGATAGGACGGCGACAATGAAACTGGTCGTTGTCTTGATGGAGATATATTGCCGCACAAGGGTGCCGATATCCTGCACGATCTGATCTACATCCAGCCGGTCATCATCAGCTCCTGCGAGTGCATGTAGTTTGACAAGGAATTTTCCACGTTCAATCAGCATAAAGCCAGTATATAGAAGGATGGTAACCAGATTGGCACCAATCGTTGCAATGGCCGAGCGGACATCATTGACGAAGCTGGTAGCTATATTGATTAGTTGATCCTGCCACTGTGCAAATAGCTCCATATCGGCCGGCGGTAGTTGCGCCGTAACCTCGTCAGAAGCGTTTATCTCCTGTGCCGGGAAGTACTCCTGCAGGAAGGAGAATTGCGAAAGGTAGTTGATAAGATTTGCTGCGATTTCCAGAAATTTCTGCCGATATTCAGGAAACTCTGCGAGCATCGCTTCACCATTGGCAATGACAATCTGGCCAAGGACGATCATGACGAGCGTTATCAGGCCAAAAGCAAGTACAAAACTAAGCCATTCTGGCAGTATTTTCCCGAGTCCCGGTAACCTCTCTATGCTATTCTTTACCGTGACAATTATAAACGTCAGGAAAAGGGCGAATACCAAGGGTATAATTATGGATTGTCCAATATACAGAACATAGCCAATTAAGATTGCAAGTGCGGATGCATAGAAAAGGCGGGGCAGGCCCTGCCCGTAAAGAGAGACTTTTTCTGATTTTTGATCCGGCATTGCCTGCTATCCCTCTTTTTTTGTCCCTTGTTTCGTCATTAGATGGCAGGGTTTTTTCTTTATTCAAGCCTTGATCTTGCGTATGTCGCGATATGTTTCGAGTTGCCCTGACTAATCTTGATTTCGATGAAGCGGTGCGAAAAGTCGCTGGTACGCCTTACGCACATGTTCTTGGGGCTGGCCAGATGGCAGAACAGGCATGGGGTGGGCAATGGCAGATGATCGCAGCGAAACCCGTGGCAGTGTTCTCTTTTCGCAAGGGTGTTGCCAGATGGTGCGGCGAACTGGTCACCACGGATCATGGTGGCCCCTTTGATGCGCTGGCAGATTACCTGAAGCGCAGGGAGCCTCAGTCGTCGACGAGCGATAAAACCTCACAACTTCCACCTTTTATTTCTGGCGCTCTCGGGCACGTTTCATATGAGATGGCTCAGTTTAATGAGCCTGGTTTGCGCTTGCCCGGCGCTGAGACAGCGAACATGGATTTTGGTTTTTATGACGCTGTTGGCGCCTGGCCTATTGCAGGTGGCGAGGGTGAAGTGTTCGGCTGCTCTTTGCAGGCGGTTGAGGCCTTGAGAGATGCTCTTCTGGAAGATGCAAAGCCACAGAATTTTTTTGCCAAGGAGAAGTTGGCTGTCTCTGCTTTGAGTTCGGATAAATCTGAATATGCCTACCATGACGATGTAAATACGTGCAGAAAAGACATTCTGGAGGGAGAGTATTTTCAGGCAAACCTTTCGCGGCAACTTACGGCAATTTTAGAGGGGGCTGTCCTCGAGCGAGGAGATGCTGCATATCTTTATGAATATATGTGTGCGGCAAACCCCGCAGCTTTCTCATGTTTGATGCAATATGAGCAGGAGGCATATCTCTCTAACTCGCCAGAACGGTTTTTCAATATTATAACTTCAGGCGGAACCAGAAGAGTCGTAGCTGAGCCCATAAAAGGCACACGCCAACGTAGTCATGATCCTGAAGAAGATTTGCAGCTCATCAGGGGCTTGGCCCGAAGTGAGAAGGATCGTGCCGAGAACATCATGATTACGGATCTTGTTCGTAATGATCTCTCCCGGATATGTGAAGACGGAACTATTTTAGAGGAGAAAATATGTGACGTGCAAACCTATGCACATGTGCACCATCTTGTGTCTCGTGTGTCTGGGGTTTTGCGGCCTGGCCAGACAGCAGCTGATATTTTGAAGGCATCCTTCCCGTGTGGGTCTATAACAGGCGCGCCAAAAGTAAGGGCCATGCAAGCTATAGCCGACATTGAGGGGCGTCCACGCGGAATTTACTGTGGTAGTATCGGGTACGTTGACGATCGCGGCGGGGCAGATTTTTCTGTAGCTATCCGCACCGCGACGGCTTCAAAAAAAGATGGTGCTTTGCAGTTAAGTTACGGGAGCGGGGGAGGGGTTACGGTGCTTTCTGACCCAGAAGAAGAATGGCGAGAAACAGAGGCAAAAGCAATAATCTTCCAGAAATTGGTTGACGGACTCAACGTGCCGGGCCCTTCAGTGCCATGATTCTGGTCATTGATAATTACGACTCATTCGTACACAACCTTGCCAGATATGTTCGCGAATTGGGAGATGAAACGCATATTGTACGCAATGACCGGTTATCGGATGCAGATATTTCCTGGCCTTCTGTGCGCGGTATTATTCTCTCGCCTGGGCCTGGCCGGCCTCAATCTGCAGGTGATTGTCTGAAGGTCATCTATGAGAAAAGAGATACGCCCGTTCTGGGTGTTTGCCTGGGCCATCAGTGTCTGGCAGAAAGCTATGGTGGCATTACCGTTTCTGCGAAAGAGCCAATGCATGGCAGGGCAAGTTCGATAACGCATGATAATACCGGCGTGTTCAAGGGGGTGGCGAACCCATTTCAGGCAGGAAGGTATCATTCCCTCGCTTCAAATATTTCTACATCAACTGAACTAATGGAACAGGCCTACACGGAGGATGGTGAGGTGATGGGCTTTCGTCATAAAACATACCCCCATCACGGCGTGCAGTTTCATCCGGAATCCCTCCTGACTACTGAAGGGAAGAAGATCATTTCGAACTTTCTGTCTATAGTATCGGAGATGGTCTCGTGAGTATCTGGTTAAATGGTCATCTGTATAGTGATGCTATCGGCAAGATAGATGGCAGGGATCGCGGTTTACTACTGGCAGATGGTATATTCGAAACTTTGTTGGTGCGCCACGGGAGGCCAGTTTTTTTCAAACAGCATTTATCCCGGCTAAAGCGGGCAGCAAATTTTTTCACTATTCCAATTAACTATAGCGATGACGTGATTGGGGAAGCTATCCGGCAGAGCGCAGAACGGTTTTCTGCCGACGATGTGGATTGTGCCGCACGCCTGACGCTGACAAGAGGTGTTGGACAGCGTGGTTTGGTGCCGCCGCATAAAAGGGATACGAGCCCGACATTCATGGTTTCTGCCGCGCCAGTACTGCCTCCCTCACCAGATAGCGTGCAGCTGATTGTCAGCGATATTTGCAGGAATGAAGGCTCGCCATCTTCTGGCTTCAAGACAATTTCCTATACAGATAATATATTGGCCAGACATCAAGCGGTGCAAAACGTGGCAGATGATGCGGTCATGTGCAATAATGCCGGACACTTGGCGTGTGCTACAGCCGCTAATCTCTTTCTGCTCTTGCCAGATCTCTCACTTGTCACACCTGACAGAGAGTGTGGCATATTGCCCGGTATCACCAGAGACGTACTTTTATCCATTGCCAGTGAGTTGTCTCTCCCAGTCGATGAGGGGAAATATAAACCCGCGATACTGGAGAACGGGTGTATCTTCCTGACCAACAGTCTTGTTGGTATCCAGCGCGCGCAACTTGTTGGCAGTAAGGTGCGTATGTCTGAGGACATGGAAAATCTGTTACTTGAGTTACAACGGCAATACGCGCAAAAAGTCAGTACTGATATTGGGCTTTGACACATGAAAAGTTTTTCAATTGACGATGAGCAACTGGCAAGACTGGTATGTGCTCTGACCGGTGATGAGCTGGCCCGACATTTCAACCATTATACAGACTTCGTAGCGCAGGCAGAATGGGGTCCTGACACACCCGTTGGCGAAGATGGGGCAGAGTTGACGCAAGAGCAACTCGAAGCTTGCGCCAGACGGTTTTGCTCTTTCTTCGACAAGCCTGCGGACAGTCTTATTACCGCAGCATCTGATACGTTTGGCAGTTGGTCGCAACAGGTCAAGCAGTTGATCGAGAAAGACCTCAGAACTTTCCGTTTTCACCCAGCGACACAAGGCGGTGTCGCTGAGGCGCGACATTCAGCTGATGAGGTCTGGCAGGATGCGCGCATGATCGCCAGCCTCATGCACGGTCGACGACGGATTATTACGATGGTTTCAACCCATAGTCTGTTCGGGTTTGTTACTTCTGTCCTGGCGCCCAACCTGCAGCACCTGTCCGTTGTAGATGGGCGTGCCATGTCACCAGATCTGTTGGCGGATAGTTTGACCTTTGGCGATATTCTCATCGCAACGCCAACGCTGTGGCGCTATCTGGCGCAGACATTACCTTCTTTTCCCAATAACGTGATGGGCCTGTCATTTGGCGAGCCGCTGATGCTGGACCTTTCGGCGGAGTTGCGTGAGATGGGTCTAGGCGCAATGCGAGAGCTATACGGATCAACCGAAACAGGTATTATCGGATGGCGCGATACGCCTTCTGAGCCCTTTGTCCTGTTTGATCACTGGGCTGCTGATGGGGAGAAGCTTGTGCGTACCTGTCCGGACGGGCAAGTGCGTGAGCTGACGGCGATGGACCATCTGCTTTGGGAAGGTGACAGGACTTTCAGTCTCGCTGGCCGCCGCGATGGCGCCGTTCAAATCGGCGCTGTAAATGTCTTTCCACAAAAGATCGGAGAGATAATTGCCGAGCATCCTGATATAGCAGGATGCAATGTGCGAGTGGCGCAGCGCAGCGGTGCGCTTGACCGACTTATTGCCCATATTGACCTGAATGCAGGGGTGAGTCCCAATCAGGATATGGCGTGGCGTGTGGATGAATGGTGCCGCAAAAAACTTCGGCCGCCGGAGCGGCCGAGGATATATGTTTTCGGGCAGGTTTCCTGAATTGTCCTTGGATCAATTACCCGTAAAGCTACTGGCTGCGGCTTCCAGCGCTGTGCTGACTTTTGTTGTCGCCTGACCTGTGACCTGTCCGAAGATCTCGTCACTGTCGCCTACAGCGGCAGTCAGTTCACATTTTTGCGTGCACGTATATGTAGCACGTTCAATGCCGCGGTTCAGTACCAGCATATTGCCTGATGGACTTTGTACACGGATATTCAGATTGTCGATGCGCTCACCATTCTGATCAAAGAAATAGATGTTGGTGAGTCCAGGTGTCTTGCCATAGAGAAGGATCTTGTCGTTGGACTGAACAGTCACATCAGCGATAGCCGGATTACCGACGACAATGCTGCTGACCGGGGTTTCCAGATCGTAATTACGGACCTGATCAATCGTCAGCCATAGCTCGCCGGCCGTTGCCGAGGCAGGCCAGATAGCCAGGAAACCCAATGCCAGTGTTGTAAGTATCTCGCGACGCATGGAGATATCCTTTCTGTTCATTCGTGCTTTTCTGGCACGAATTTCTCAAGGATTTCTTAAATGTGTGCGACTGTTGCCGTGCTTCCCTCGAATTAAGGTTCCGGCTTTACGCTGTTTTAACAGGAGTTTGTTCAAGTAGGTGCGCGTTGGGCGAGACGCGCATCCGATGGAGACTCCCCCTCAATGATTTCAGCAGCTACGGTTACTCAGGATAGTGCAGGCCAGTGTGATCATGTCAGGGATGCCCTGTTGGCTTTTGACTCCTTTAACATTTTGCCTGAATCATCTTTGGCCATTCTGGCGGATCATACCTGCAAGCGCGCTTTTGGCGCGGGCGAGACAGTTTTTGCCATGTCCCAATATGATGGCGGGGAAATTTTTTGCATTGTATCCGGTCAGGCAAGTCTGACGACAATGTCACCTTCAACTGGCGCGCTATCGGTTGAACAGATGTCAGCAGGACAGGTTTTCGGTCTTGAGTATGTGCTTGGAGAATTTGATCAACAGGATTTGCAGGTGGGCCTGACGGCTATGTCGGAGCTTGAAATTCTGAAAGTCGACGGAGAGCAGGTTCTTGATCTGGTAAAGCGAAAGCCGGTCGTCGCACGTGCGTTCCTTGTGAACTTTGCCCGGCAACTCCTGAATGACCGCAGGGGGGCTGAAGAGCATCATGATGATCCGTGCAAGCGTATTTACCGGGCGCTTTTTGACATGTTGGAGCGCGATGAACGGCAATTCACGCCTTTATGGCACATTAGCGCCATGCCCAAGCACCGCGAACTGGCTGAGGTTGCTGGTACCAGCGAGGCTGAAGTGGCAGAAATCGTTGCGAAGCTGATCAGTCAGAATATTGCTCAACGTAATTATCCTGGTTTAATCATTACTGATTATTCCAGATTTCATTCTTTGGCGTTGTAATTTCTGGTGTTAAATAACTGGTCGCCCCTAATTGCTGTTGGTTTGTGCAAAAATTTAATTATCCGGGTAAGAATTTATTAACCCTGACATGCATTTCGGTCAGTACTTTCTTTACTTCGTTGTGTTAGCTTGAGTTCATATCCGAAAACCGGGTGTGCAAGTGCAAGTGCAAGTAAATGGAGTCTAAAATGACAAATCTTATCAACCGTTTTATCAAAGATGAAGAAGGCGCTACAGCCATTGAATATGGCCTGATCGCTGCATTGATTGCTGTCGCAATTATTGGTGCGCTGCAAGCTGTTGCAACATCACTGAGCAGCAACTTCTCTGAGATTTCATCCAATCTGGATTCAGCTGCTTAAGCTGGCGACTATTTCTCACTACCTAAAGGGGAGGCTCGAAGCCTCCCCTTTTTTATAATTATAAAAATTTTCATTATTGAAATTTCTATCGCATATATTTCCATAAATATTATTTTTACAAGATTTGATTATGATTTCTGTGCCCAAGAGCAGGGCGTAGAAGTGCAAGTAAATGGAGTCTGAAATGACAAATCTTATCAACCGTTTTATCAAAGATGAAGAAGGCGCTACAGCCATTGAATATGGCCTGATCGCCGCATTGATTGCTGTTGCAATCATTGGTGCGCTGCAAGCCGTTGCAACATCACTGAGCACCAACTTCTCCGAGATCTCATCCAACCTGGATGCTGCTGCTTAAGCCGGGATTCATATCTCATAGCGGAAGGAGGCCTTGTGGGCCTCCTTTCCATCACTGCGAGGTTCGCTTATGTCAAAGAACATCTATAGCTTCTGGAACGAAGAAAAAGGTGCAACCGCGATTGAATATTCATTGATTGCAGCGCTTTTGGCGATTGCCGCGATTGGTGCTTTGCAGGCAGTTGCAACATCTCTCAGTACGAATTTTTCTGACATCGCATCCGGTGTTGATAGCGCTGTATAAGAATAGGGATCAAACACCCCTTGAGCGCTCCCTCCAATAACCACTCCTTAAGCCTGTTGCTATACGTATTGGCCGGGTTGTTTAAGACGAGGTGGCGATGCTGTCTTATATCCTAGTTTCCATTTTACCCGCATCATGGCTGATCGCAGCTATCAACGATCTGGGTGAGCTGAAGATACCCAACTGGATATCCATAACTCTGGTTCTGGCGTTTCCAGTGATGGCTTTATGCTTTGGCTATTCAATCGAGATGTTATCATCTTCGATTGCCCTCGCGCTGGGTGTCCTCGTCCTGGGCTTCGCAATCTATACAACCGGCCAGTTTGGGGCCGGAGATGTCAAGTTGCTTGCCGCGACCGCTTTGTGGGTCGGGCCCGCAGCATTCCCAATGTTTCTTTTCAAAGTGATCCTTGCGAGCGGTATATTTGCTTTCGCGATCATCATGTTTCGCTCAACGCCGATGTTACCGGTCTATGCTCATGCGCCCTGGTTGATGGAATTGCATGGCTCGCGTCGTGCCATGCCATATGGCGTTGGTATCGCGCTGGGGGGATTCTGGTCTCTTCATGAGGCGATGGCCTTCCTTACCGTATTCGGCTGAGGCCAGTCCTTACCTTATTCATTAACTTTGTTTTGAGGGTTTTGCGCCAGATTGGACCTGAACAATTGCGTTTTTTTGTGTCGAATCTGAAGGCGGTGTGAAGTGAATACAGGTCGATTGATACTTCTGGGTGTGGCGCTCCTTGCGGGTGGTGGTGCTTTTTTCCTGGTCGCTTCAGGCGAAGATACGCCAGAGGTTATTACCCAGGCGATCCCTCAGCAGGAGACCATCGAAACTGTCCGTGTGTTGGTGGCCGACACAGATTTTGCGCAAGGCGAGCGGCTTGACCCGAAGAAAACCAAATGGGTGAAGTGGCCAAGGAAAGGCCTTCCGGACTTTCTCGTAACGGACGAAAATAAGAGTTTTTATGAAGAGCTTCCGCAGGCATTAGCCAGAACACCAATTGTAGCTGGTGAGCCGATCACAGAAGCAAAGGTTGTTCGCCCCGGTGATAAAGGAATGCTGGCAGCTTTGCTGACCCCAGGAATGCGCGCTGTGACGATGGATGTAACCTCACGCCAGTCGGCTGCAGGGTTTATTTTGCCAGGCGACCGTGTCGATGTATTCGCAACACTTGAAAATGGTGACGGCACCCAGATGGATAGCAATGTTCTTTATTCTAACATACGTGTTCTGGCTGTTGATCAAACCATGCAACAGGATTCTGAAGGCTCGATAGTTGGTCGTACAATCACACTAGAATTGGCGCCGGCACAGATTGGCCGTTTTCTGACGGCGCGTGAATCTGGATCGCTTAATCTCGTCCTGCGCAGCGTCTTCCTGCCCGCGGATGGGGAGGAACTGATTCAGGAAATGGAGCCTGCTGAGGTTCTCGTCATCAGATATGGCCAGTCATGATCCTAACAATGAATAAAACCACCAACAGTCAAGGTGTACTATGAGCACGGCAAGAACAACAATTCTCAATAAAGCTGCCACATGGGGCAGTGTTGCCGTCGCGGCCTTCCTTGGCTTGATGGCTGGGGCGACGTCTGTTCAGGCACAGGAAGCACGCATCATATCAGGTGGAGACACGGCGACGTCCAAAAGCATGACATTGCCGCTGAGCAAAGCAGCAATTATCGAATTGCCCGAAGCTGCCGCAGATGTACTCGTTTCTGACCCAACAAAAGTTGAGGTCGTTATTCGATCACCGCGCAGGGTTTATCTGCTTGGTATGGAAGTAGGACAGGCAAATGCCTTTTTCTTTGATGCCCGGAATCGTCAGATTTTGAATCTGGAAATCATTGTTGAGCGGGATGTTGACGCACTGTCCAATCTTTATTCGCGCTTGATGCCGGATTCACGTATCACAGTCGAGGCAGTCAATGAAAATGTTATCCTGAAGGGTTCTGTCGGTACAGAAACCGAACGTGCACGTGCGCAGAATGTCGCTGCAAGGTTTACCGGGGATCCGGAACTTGTTCTGAACATGTTAAGCGTGAGAGAACAAAATCAGGTAATGCTCAAAGTACGTATTGTTGAGATGCAGCGCAATCTGGTTAAACAGCTTGGTGTTAACGGAAACTTCTTCGCTCAACTAGACAATAATATCTTTACAGGCAGCTGGCAGAACAGGTTCCCTTTTTCTGGCGAGGCGTCCGGCGGTATTGGCGGTGACTTGAACACACCTGGATTTGGTGATTTGACCAATCTGGACCTCACGCTGGCAGCTTTTGAGTCAACTGGCCTCATTCGCACCCTCGCGGAGCCAACTCTGACATCCGTTTCTGGTGAAGGGGCAAACTTCCTTGCAGGTGGTGAGTTTCCTGTCCCTGTTTCCAGTGACGATGGCGAAGTCGGTATCGAGTTCAAACGCTTTGGTGTTGCTCTCGGTTTCCGTCCGGTTGTTTTGTCCCGGGGGCGGATCAACCTGAAGATAAATACTGAAGTCAGTGAAGTAGACACTACAAATGGCTTCACACTCTCTGCTTCTTCAGGCATTGACCCGGAAACGGGTGAGCTGATTCCGAATGCGTTTCTTATCCCCGGCCTGACAGTGCGCCGCGTTGAAAACGTTATCGAATTGCCAAGTGGTGGGAGCATGGCGATTGCCGGATTGCTGCAGGATAATATCCGTTCTGCCGTGGATGGTGTGCCCGCCCTGAAAGATACACCGGTTCTCGGGCAGCTTTTCCGCAGTAACGAGTTTCGCAGCAACCAGACAGAGCTTGTCATTATAGTGACGCCGTATCTCGTTGAGCCTGCGCATCGCTCAGAACTGACTGATCCGTCTCAAGGATTTGTTCATGCCACACAGGTACAGCAGATACTGGTTGGCAAACTGGAGTCCACATACGGCATGCGCCGAAAAACGACTGGATCTTCGACACTGCAAGGGCCTCTGGGCTTCATTCTGGATTAGACAGGAAACAGACAGATGACACTGAAAAGACTTACACCAGCGCTTGTCGCCCTTTGCCTGTTACCAGCATGCTCGACTGTTTTTAATGGGCCGAATGAGGCGCGCACATACGAGGAAGAGCACCCGATCGCTGTTGAGCAACAGACAGTTACGCTGACGGTGCCGGTTGACGCAACGCTTAGTGAACTCAGTCAAATTGACAAGGCAAGATTGCGGGCCTTTGTGCAAACCTATTTTACGCGCGGTCATGGCCCGATCACAATTACGGCTCCTTCCGGCGGTCAGTATGACATCTATGGCCAGAGCCTGGCTGCAGATTTGCGTCAGGAAATGAACAATCTTGGCGTTGACTGGAAAGTTATCAAGGGCGCCACATACAGAGAGGCGGGCTTCTCGGAGAATAGCGAAGTGATTGTGAGTTTCACCAATTACGTCGCGACAGCGAGCGAATGCGGAGACTGGTCCGAGGAGATAGAGCGCCGTTTCCGTAACATACCTGCTAAGAACTTTGGCTGCTTTGCACAGCAAAACCTTGCAGCAATGATTGCTGATCCGCGCGATCTGGTGACTCCAACCGCGCTTGCTGACAGTGATGCCTCACGTTCTGCCAACGTTTACGAAAAATATGTACAGGGCGAGCCGACCTCAAGCCAATCTGATGATTCAATAGATATTCAGGCATCAGAGCAATAAGAGAGCGTGAAGGTACCGGAGAAATAATATGAGCAATCTGGCGAACAATAAATTCGACTTTGATACGGATGATGCCTTCACGGAAGAAGAACTGGCTGATCTTGAGGCCCTTTCTGAAGAAGATATCGACATTGATTTTGATGACGATGATTTTGATTTAGATGACATGGACTGCAACATTGAAGGTTGGGATGATGCTGAGGTTGCAGCGCCACCGCCAATGCCTGATGTGCCCCCACAGATTGCCGAGACAACCAATACAAATGATGATTTTTCGGATTCGGAAGAAGAAGCATTGGCTGCAATTGAGCAAGCGCTCGACATGGTTAATGAACCAAAGTCAAAAATTGTAGACGATTTCGCGGATGAAGATTTCGACGATGACTTTGGTGATGAGGATTTCCCTGCGGACCTGCCCCCCCTAACTGCCAGCGTGACGCAGGACTTTTCTGCCAAGACTGCTGACGCGAGTCCAGTTCCGCCAGCAACTGCTGTTACCGAGCTTGAAAGTTACGAAGAAGATGATGTGCCACAGGATGGCGATCATATTCCGGTTCCAAGGATCAACATTGGTGTTTTCTGTGAAACACAAGGCACCAGCGAACTGGTTGAAGCCGCGGCTTCTGACCGCCGGTTGTCCAAGGCGCACATCAATATTTTCATGGGCGGCCTGAAAAAGGCCGTGCAGCATTTTCAATCTGAAACAACACCCAACTTGCTCATCATTGAGACTGTGTCACCAAATAGCGAGCTTTTTGAAGGGCTTGAGCAGTTGGCCGAAGTCTGTGATCCGAGCACAAAGGTTATTGTTGTCGGGCATGTAAATGATGTTCGTCTGTATCGTGAGTTAATGGACCGGGGGATCAGCGAGTACCTGATTTCACCAAAGCGACCAATTCAGATCACGCGTTCTATCGCATCACTCTACGTTGACCCGTCTGCGCCGCCTATCGGGCGCTCTATTGTCTTTGTTGGTGCACGCGGCGGCGTGGGCTCTTCAACGGTCTGTCATAATGTTGCGTGGGCGATAGCTGAATTGCACAAGAGTGACACTGTTATTCTTGATCTTGACCTGGCTTTTGGTACAGCCAGTCTTGATTTTGAGCAGGATCCCTCACAGGGCCTTGCAGAAGCGCTGGCAGCCCCGGAACGACTTGACGATGTTCTGCTTGATCGTTTGTTACAGAAGTGTACGGATCGGTTGAGCCTCTTTGCTGCGCCGAACATGCTGGACAGGGATTATGATATGCCAGCCTCTTCTTTTGAGGAAGTGCTGGATATGGTCCGTCGTGGTGTGCCGAATCTTGTCATTGATCTGCCTCATGCCTGGACGGAATGGACGCGCAGTATTCTGCATTCGGCTGATGAAATCGTCATTACAGCCACACCAGACCTTTCCTCTTTCCGGAATGCCAAGAACCTGATTGAATCAGTAAAGGCAAGCCGCACGAATGATGCCCCGCCTTATCTGGTGCTGAATCAGATGGGTGTGCCCAAACGCCCTGAAATCCCTGTCGAGCAGTTTGCTGAAGCATTGGAAATTGATCCTATCGCTGTCATCAACTGGGACCCGCAGTTATTTGGTATGGCTGCCACCAATGCTGAACCTGTTTTTGAGACGAATGGCAAGTCAAAGGCGGCGACATCACTGGATCAGGTTGCCAGCACGATACTTGGTCAAAGTAATGAGAAAAATTCAGGCAGGGGCTTTGATATCAAGTCGTTGTTTCGTAAACTGTAAAGGCTGAGAGATGTTCGGAAAAAGGTCAGAAGCTGTTGCCATGCAGCCAGCGCCAGCTGCCAAGTCATCTGCGCCGCAGAAAGATAAAGTTGCGCCGCCACCCAAAGTCGCCAAACCTAAGGCAAATGCGCCCTCACCGGTTGCTGCCGCGCCAACACCGGTACAGCAATCGACAAATCAGTCAGATGAGTATTTCAAGACTAAAACGACAATATTCAATGCACTGATTGACACTATTGACCTGTCTCAGCTTGCCCAGCTTGATCCCGAATCTGCTGCGGAAGAAATTCGGGATATCGTCAACGAGATTATCTCGATTAAAGGCCTTCAGATGTCTATCTCGGAGCAGGAAGCTCTGCTGCAGGATATCTGTAATGATGTGCTTGGTTATGGCCCTCTCGAGCCATTGCTGGCGCGTGACGATATCGCTGACATCATGGTCAACGGTTCGTCGCGGGTTTTCATAGAGGTTGGCGGAAAGATTGAACTGACGCCCGTTCGGTTCCGCGATAACGCGCAACTTATGAATATCTGCCAACGGATCGTATCGCAAGTTGGTCGGCGCGTTGATGAATCCAGCCCGATTTGTGATGCGCGTTTGCCAGATGGCTCGCGGGTCAATGTTATCGCACCACCCCTGTCTATCGACGGTGCGGCCCTGACCATTCGTAAGTTCAAGAAAGACAAACTGACGATCCATAACCTGGTCGAATTCGGGTCGATCTCTCCTGAAGGGGCGAAGGTACTTGAAATTGTTGGCCATTGTGGAATCAATACACTGATTTCTGGTGGTACTGGTTCTGGCAAGACCACGCTTTTGAATTGCATGACCAGCTTCATTGATGAAGGGGAGCGCGTTATCACCTGTGAGGACGCTGCAGAATTGCAGCTTCAGCAACCACATGTTGTCAGATTGGAAACACGCCCCCCTAATCTTGAAGGTACTGGTGAAGTGACCATGCGAGACCTTGTAAAGAACTGTCTGCGGATGCGACCTGAACGGATTATCGTGGGTGAGGTGCGTGGCCCTGAAGCGTTTGACCTGTTGCAGGCGATGAACACGGGCCATGATGGCTCTATGGGGACGTTGCACGCCAACTCACCCCGGGAAGCCTTATCAAGGCTTGAATCCATGATTACAATGGGTGGCTTTAACCTGCCATCAAAAACCATTCGTGACATGATTGTTGGATCGGTTGACGTGGTCATTCAGGCGGCGCGCCTGCGAGATGGCTCGCGTCGTATTACCCATGTCACTGAGGTGATCGGGGCTGAGGGTGATACAATCGTTACCCAGGACCTTTTTGTATATGACATTACCGGTGAAGACGATGACGGCAAGGTTATTGGTCGCCACAAGTCCACCGGCATTGCCCGTCCGTCGTTCTGGGATCGGGCTAAATACTACGGAAAGCATGTCGAGCTGGCTGAGGCGCTTGATGCAGCTGCAGATTAAGCTGATTTAGGGAGTAATCTGATGGACTCGCAAACGATAATGCTGATTGTACTTGGTTTGATTTCTGTCAGTACACTTTCTTATGTTATTTTGGCGCCTACGGATAAAGACAAGGCAAAAACACGTGCTGCCAAAGTTGGGGGCGGTGCTGCCGCATCGCGTGGAAAGGCGGGCGCCGGCCCGAGCGCTGCAGAGGCTCCAAAAGACCGACGCAAACAGGTTCAGGAATCTCTTCGTCGTATTGACGACAAGCAGAAAGCGCACGCAGAAAAGAAAAAATTGAGCCTCAGTCAGAGGCTCGAGCAAGCTGGCCTCAACATTTCGGAACGTGATTATTATGTGGCATCGGTGATTTGTGCCGTGGCCTTCCTCGGCATCGCCCTGATTACAGCGCAGTCTACCTTTGTGACCGGAGCCATGTTTATCGTCGGAGGGTTGGGTTTTCCAAGATTCGCCCTTGGTTTCTTGAAGAAGCGCCGTCAGAAAAAATTTATCAAGGAATTTGCCTCTGCGATTGAAGTGATTGTCCGCGGTGTAAAATCCGGTTTGCCGGTCAATGAGTGCCTTAAAATTATTGGCCGTGATGCACAGCAGCCGGTACGCGATGAATTTCATATGTTGACGGAAAGCCTGCGTGTGGGCCTTTCCCTCGAGCAGGCGCTTGAACGTATGTATGACCGTATGCCACTGAGCGAAGTCAATTTCTTCGGGATCGTGCTGATCATCCAGAAATCGACAGGTGGTAACCTTGCGGAGGCGCTGAACAATCTTGCGACGGTCCTGCGTAATCGGAAGTTGATGGAAGGCAAGATCAGTGCCCTGTCTATGGAGGCAAAAGCCTCTGCTGTTATTCTAGGGTCGTTGCCGTTCATGGTGGCATCCATGGTTCATGTTGCATCTCCGGTTTATCTCTTGCCGCTTTTCGAAACGCAGATTGGCAACTTCATCCTGATTGGAGCTGGCACGTGGATGTCAATCGGCATTCTCGTGATGAAAAATATGATCAGTATTAAGGTCTAATTCAAACAACGTGGTTACTTTTGTCTTATGGATGGCTTGATTGAAATCATTACTGACCGCCAGACGATGACCGCCTTTTTGGCGGCTATCGCTGTTGGCGTGACAATGATCACTTTGCTGGGGCCTGTGCTGCAGCCAGACCCTATGAAAGATCGATTGAAGCGCGTTCAAAACCACAAGGAGAATTTGCGCGAGCGCCACAAGAAAAATCTGAAGCAGCACGGTAGTGCTGGTTTGCGTAATGCAAGCTCCAATGGCGTTGCACGTGAAGTCGTCGAGCAATTCAAATTGCTTGAGGTTTTTGACGCGCAGAGCGCAGCCAAAAAATTGGCTATGGCCGGTTTCCGGGGTGAACGGCCCGTCTTTACATTCATGCTTGCCCGTGTAGCAATGCCCGTAATTGGCGGCCTTGGCATGGCTTTCTATGTATATGTACTTGATGGTTTCGGGCTTGGCAGCTTTATGAAGCTTATGGCCAGTGTCGGAGGGTTCGCAGCCGGGTTCTATCTGCCCAACATTTACATCTCCAACATGATTCAAAAGCGCCAGCAGAAAATGCAACTGGGATTTCCGGATGCGCTCGACCTGTTGTTGATATGTGTCGAGTCCGGCATGTCGATTGAGCACGCCCTGCATAAGGTGAGCGAAGAAGTTGGTACGAATTGCCCTGAACTGGGGGAAGAACTTGCGCTGACGACAGCGGAACTCTCTTATCTCCAGGAACGGAAGCAAGCCTATATTAACCTTGCCGAGCGAACAGGTCTTGATGGTGTTAAGTCTGTCGTCACAGCTCTTGTCCAGTCTGAACAATACGGGACGCCGCTGGGGGCATCATTGCGCGTCATGGCTGCTGAAAACCGTGAACTGCGGATGCAGGCAGCCGAGAAGAAGGCAGCCGCGCTGCCGCCGAAACTAACGGTGCCGATGATCCTCTTCTTCCTGCCCGTACTTTTTGTTGTGATCCTCGGACCTGCGATCCTGCGTGTTACCGGTATGGTAGAGGTCGAGCAGTAGTTCCAATATCGTGCGTTTCTTGCGGGATTTTACATTCTGAAACGGACCATTTAAGCCTTCCTTGTGATAAGAGGTGCGGATGTCCGACGATCCCGGCAAAATTAAAACAATCCTTATCGAAGATGTGCCTGCAGCAAGGGCTGCATTTACAGAGGTGATTGACTTGCATCCCCGGCTTCACCTTGTCGAGGCAGCTGCCTCATGGGCAGAGGGGAAGAAGGCGCTGGAGCAGGACTATGATCTTCTGATTACAGATCTTGACCTTGGTGACGGTACCGGACTCGATTTTGTCAAACAGGCAAGCGCAAGTGGCGACAAAAAAGTTATTGTTATCACGGTGCTCGGCGATGTGAAAAGCGTTATGGCTTCCGTTGAGGCTGGCGCCGACGGTTATGTATTGAAAAGTGCGCAACCTGAAGAATTAAAGAGTGCCATTACGACGGTGCTGGAGGGCGGAGCGCCCATCAGTGCTGCTGTTGCTGGTCATCTGCTTAAAAAGATCAGGTCGGAAAATACGCCGCAAGCCATAGAAGGCGACAGACCGGCAACACGACTGACAAGCCGTGAGGTTGAAATTCTGACTGAGCTGGCCAGAGGGTTCACAAATAAGGAAGTTGCCCGGCAGTTGGGTATTTCGCCGTATACAGTGGCCGAGCATGTGAAGGCGATTTATCGAAAGATGGCCGTCAGCACTCGGTCAGAAGCTGTCTCACAGGCTTATCGTGAAGGCTTGATAAGGTAGCCTTTCATGGTCAGCACGGACAGCATAATTAGGGACTCAAAAGACAGTCTGGCCGTTCGGATATTCAACTATATAAGTCTTTTCCTGATCTGCTTTTTTGCCATTGTGCTCGTGGTATATGCAGCTGAGCGCAGCATGATACCAGGTGCCGATGAGCGCCTTACAGATTTTCGTGTAGCTTCTGTCAGTTCGTTTGATGCAGAAACGCTTCCCGACTCAGCGTTCGAGCCCATTCAGTCACAATGGTATTCCTATCGCTTGCCGGATCCTGACCAGTTGTATGTAATGCGTACAGATATAGATTTACAAAAAATGTCAGATAAGGATTATGCGTTTTATATAACCCGCGCGCGTGATCGCATCTCCGTATTCCTGAATGGGCAGCCAGTCGGCGTAGAGCGAAATGAGGGAGATTATTCAAACGTCAATTTTCTTGGGCCGCGATTATATACGCTCCCGGACCAGTTTGTAATTGATGGCAAGAATACTATTGATATTTATCTCTATGGTTATTCCTTGAGGCCACGCATTTATTCGGTTTTCGCTGGGGAAAGAGAGCCTCTGGTCAGCGCTTATTTTTGGCGTCAGACGTTGAATGTCACAGCACTGAATGTCGTGAACGGCATTGGTGTTTTTGTGGCAATTTTCTCTCTCGCCGTCGGTGGGTTGTCGAGGCAGCAGCGCCATGAATATGTGGTTCTTGGCCTGATCATGATTTTTTGGGTCGGGAGGAATGTCTACTATCAGATGCCGATGCATAAATGGGACGTTATTCATCAGAGTCTGATGTTTAATATCACAACTTTCGGTCTTGTGATGTCCATTGCAGCTTTTGCGAATGCATGGACCGCGAAAGCTGAAAGAACGTACAGGATACTGGCCGGAATCGGTTTGGGCTATACGGGCTTTTCGTTCTTGCTCGACCTTGTTGATACAGATTGGGGAGATACGCTTTATCTGTTTCTTGGCTTGCCGGTTGTTGTTGGTGCATTGTTGTGGACAGGGTGGAAGTTTATTACATTCCGTAACCAGCGTAATATTCCCTATTTCAGTATCGCCGCTTTTGGCATTTGCCTTTCCACGGCCCTAGTCGATGTTTTGAGTGAAATACTGGTTTCAAGCAATGTTGCCTGGTGGCCACTTGTCACAACAATGCCCTACTCGCCGTTAGCGATCGTGATTGTCGCATTAGGCATTATCTATGTCCTTGCGCGCCGTACATTGCAGTTACGGCAGGTGGAAGAACAGCAACGTGTTACGCTGGCTACAGAGCTGGCAGAGCGAAAAGCAGAGCTTGCCCTGTCATATGAGAAAACGCGAGAGCAGGAGAAGCAGGCTGCCATCGCTCAGGAGCGACAACGGATCATGCTGGACATGCATGATGGTATTGGCAGTCAGCTCCTGGGATTGCAGCTGCAGATAAAGCAGCATGACTTGTCCAGTGAGGCGGTGTCAGATGGTTTGCAGACCAGCCTTAATGATTTGCGTCTCATCGTAGATTCTCTGGATACCGAGACCGATGATATTGGTATGGCACTTGGCGCATTCAGGGCGCGCATTCAGCCACAACTTTCTGCCGCTGGCGTTGATCTGGACTGGCAAATGAAAATCTGTAAACAGATTTCTGGCTTTGGTCCGGAAGCAGTCTTGCATATCTACCGGTCCATGCAGGAATCGGTCACAAATGCCTTGCGTCATTCCGGCATGAAGAGGCTGACCATTTCGATGGAAGTTGAAGCGTCATCAGATGAAGCCACAGACCAGACATTAAACATCAGGATAACAGACGATGGCCGGGGGATCGGAGAGGCAGAGTTGCTCTCCCGTCGTGGACTCAGCCACATCAGCAAGCGTGCAAAAGCTCTGCATGGATCGGCAACGGTAAGAAATACCGGAAACGGGACAGAAATCTTTTTATCTGTTCCAATACCGCCGGATAATGACATCCGCCTGCCAGGCTCTCCCTCCTGACAGGCGGACCGTCTTCCCCGATATGAGTTTCAGGCTTTGCGCCTTCATCTCTCGACGGCCCAAGACTACAAATATGCAGGCAAAAAAATACCCCCTCACATGAGGGGGTATTGATCTGTATGCCTGTGAGTGTTTTGCTCAGTACAAAGGGGTTGTCAGGTCTACCGGGATCGTTTCTGCTTCTGCTTCTGCTTCTGCTGCCAGTTGTAACTCCAGAGGTGCAGCGTCAGTTTGTTCGACTGTGAGCGACGCTGATTCTACCTGCAGTGGCAAGGCCGTCGCTGCTGGTGCACTTATAGTGCTCCAGCTATCTGCATCAAACCCATCTATTGTGATTGTTGAAGTGGGCTGCGTATCAGGCATAACGACAGAGCTGAGAATATCACCAAGAGGTGTGGGTGCGCCATCTGATGCTTCTGGCACAACAGGGACCGGAAAAGCTTCTGGTCTTATCGGTTGTGGCACTGGCTTTTGTTCTGCTTCGGCAGGCGCATCTGCGTATGGTGCTGGGGCATAGGCAGGTGCAGTCGTTGGCGTATCGAAAGAAGGCATTTCAACATTGTCACCAGCAAACGCCTGCCAGTATGCAGGTTGAGCCGTCAGTGAGCGGAAATATGAGACATTATTATCTGCAATGCGCGGTGGCAGGTCAGAGCGAGCCAGTCGTTCAGCTTCTGAAGAGTTACCATTGAAGCCGAGTATGAGGGCCAGATTTTGACGTACAGTAGGTGTGCCTGCGGTTGTCGCAGCGGCAAAGCGCAAGGTTTGCTCGGCTTTGGCAAGGTTGCCAGACAGGGCATAAGAAAGACCCTTATTGTTCAGCACAACATGTGAGTTTGGTTTGATCCGCAGGGCCATGTCATATTGCTGGCGTGCTGCTTTGTGTTCACCGATTTTATCAAGAGCCACACCATAGGCAGAATATGAGCGCCAGTCTTCGCCTTTGCCGGTAAGGATAGCCTGCTCCAGTGGTCTGACTGCTTCGAAGGCACGGTCATTAGCGATGAGGACTTTGCCATACTCGAGGGCAACATCTGCATCCTGACCAGCTTGCCGGTAGGTTCGGGTCATGACGGTCATGGCTTCTTCATTGGAGCCCATCACGCGAAGCGATTGCGAAAAGGATACAGCGACATCAGCGTCGTTTGGGTCGCGATCATAGCGGGTACCCCAGAAAGCAGCTTTGGCTACCGGATCATGGTCGCCTGGCTCATAACCGCCCGGTACAACTTCAAGCTGCTCGTTCAGCCGTGAACTGGCCGTCAGGGGATTACCGGCACAACCAGCCAGAGCAAGGACGCAAAGCCCGGTGGAAAATGTTTTCAGCAGTCTGCTCATTGATAAGCCTCTTCAGCACCTGTTAGTCTGATGGCCATTATCAGTGAATCTGCTCAATAAACCCTTAAGCATGACAGGCCGTCTTGCTCGGTTATCGAAAAAAACCGTTAAAAATAAATGAGTTAACAAATGGTTACATCTACTTCCGCCTTCGTTCCCCATGATTCTGAGCGTGCCCGAAAAGCGACGCCAGTTTGGCTTGTGCCTGAAGAGGGCTTTGATCGCTGGCTGGAGGAGCATGCAATAGGCTATCTGCTGCTTGCCAAGGCTAACAGATTTACCGGACAGCAAGGGCGCGTGTTGATTGCTGCCGATGCAGTTTTTGTCGGTACAGGAGATGAGCAGGACAAGCTGATATCTGGCGCCGCGCCAGCACATTTGCCCCACGGAGATTATTTTCTCGCAAACGCCGGTGACGCGGAGAGGTCTACTCTCGCGGCTCTGGGGTGGGTCATGGGCGCCTACCAGTTTGGCAAGTACCGGGATGTAGCCGAGCCTCCGGTTCTGATATTGCCCGAAAATGTGGATGCGGACAGCTTCACGTTTATAGCGGAAGCTGTCTGGCTGGCGCGCGATCTGGTGAATACGCCAACCGAAGATATGGGACCAGAGCATCTCGCGGATGCAGTGAAAGCTGTTGCCGGCCGATACAAGGCGCAAGTCAAGGTTACTGAAGGCGTCAGTCTGCTGAAGCAGAATTTTCCTCTCATCCATGCGGTGGGCAGAGCAGCAGAGCGAGCCCCAAGGCTTATTGATCTGACCTGGGGAGATAAAGACGATCCAAAGATTACGCTGGTGGGCAAGGGCGTTTGCTTCGACACAGGCGGCCTGAATATCAAGGGCGGCAAAGGTATGGGATTGATGAAGAAAGACATGGGCGGTGCGGCAAATGCACTGGCACTGGCTTCCATGATCATGGCGGCGAAACTGAAGGTCCGGTTGCGACTTTTGATACCAGCAGTTGAGAATAATATATCCGGCAATGCCTATCGCCCTGGTGATGTGTTCAAAAGCCGCAATGGCATGACAGTTGAAATTTCAAATACTGATGCCGAAGGGCGTCTTGTGCTTTGTGATGCGCTGGCACTGGCTGCAGAAGAAACGCCAGCGCATATCATTTCTCTGGCGACTCTCACGGGGGCGGCGCGTGTTGCGTTGGGCTCTGAACTGGCTCCCTTATATGCAACGGACGATTCCTTCGCACAGGACATCACTAAGGCTGGAGGAAAAGTGCAGGATCCTGTCTGGCGGATGCCGTTCTGGGAAAATTATGCCTCTATGCTTTCCTCATCTATCGCTGACATTAACCACGCATCGGATTCCGGGTTTGCCGGCTCAATCACCGCTGCGCTGTATTTGAAGAAATTCGTACCGGAGAAAATTCCCTACACACATTTTGATATTTATGCTTGGAACCCTTCAGATCGGCCTGCCCATCCAAAAGGGGGGGAGGCGTTTGCCATCCGCGCCCTTTTCGATGTCATGAGGGAGCGCTACCCTCAGAATGGTTAATAAGCGTTAACCAAGCGGGTTGTCTGGTTCACCATCCCGCAACCAATGGGTGTTATTCTGGCGTTGTGGGGATTGCCAGGGTGGCGCAGCATGAAAAAAAATCTGCTTTTGTTTACTGTCTGCTATGTGGCAGCGTTAAGTCTGATTGCTCTAGCATCTGTCGGCATACACTGGGCGGAGCGCGAAACGATTGCGCGTCAGGAGCACAATGCTGAGATCATCAATATAGCTGGCCGTCAACGCATGCTTTCGCAACGCATTGCCGGGTTGTACGCGCGGGCCCACATCCCCCAACAGGCAGACAGCGTGAAAGCGGAAGTTTCTCAACGACTCACTGAAGCCATGGAGTTGATGGCTCTCAGCCATGAGCGACTGGCGTATACAGATCTGGTGCTATCGGCAAAGGCGCCGCTGCGTTCTGAAATTGACAAGCTTTATAGCGGTGAGATTGATCTGAATCGCCGGATACCAGATTTTCTATCGCTCGTACAAAGTACTGAACGTGCGGGCTTCGAGAAAGTGTCGGCTGTCTCCGAAGAAGCAGACAGAGTGCTTCAGGATCTGAATCAGGCAGTCACAGTGTACGAACAGAATGCCCGGATAGAAATTCGGGACATTGAAAATCTTACACAGGCGGGTGTGCTGCTCATATTATTCTTGCTGCTTGCTGAAGCATTCCTGATCTTCAGGCCATTGGGAAATCGTCTGCACAGCGCAGAGCAACACCTCAAGACGATTGCATCCACTGACCCTCTTACAGGCTGCCATAACCGACGTGGGTTGATGACGGCTGCTCAGTCATTGCTTGCCTATTTTTCGCGCCATCGCAAAGAGGTCGCTGCGATAGTTTTCGATATCGACCACTTCAAGAAGGTGAACGACACTTATGGCCATGGGGCTGGTGATGAAGTAATAAAGTTCGTCGTAGACAGAGCGCTTTCGAGAATACGCGCATCTGATGTCATGGGGCGTATCGGGGGAGAAGAGTTCGTGATTTTTTGCCCGGATACAAATTGTGATCAGGCTGCCGTAGTAGCAGAAAAAATACGCAAAGTCGTGGAAGGTACGCCCTACAAGGATGGCCCTCTGGATATAAGGGTCACCTGCAGTTTTGGTATTTTCGCCATGCTACCAGGAAAGAATCCCTGCCCGACACACTACATTGATCGGGCAGATGAAGGTCTGTACGCAGCAAAGCGTGATGGCCGCAACAGGGTCAGGATAAACAGGCTGCCGGCTGAAACTGTGCCCCAGATTACAAAATCTGCGGCAGCCTGACAGTTAGTCTTTATTATCAATCTTGTCCTGCGTGCGGTGTTCGAAATCAGTCGCGTCGTGCCGTTCATGCAGCTGGGTTTCTGGCTCGCCCCAAGCTCGATTAACGATACGCCCACGCTTCACGGCTGGTCTTTGCGCAATCATGTCTGTCCAGCGCATGACATTCTTGTATTCATGAGTTTGCAGGAATTCAGCAGCATCGTAGACCTTGTTCGCAGCCAGTCCGCCATACCACGGCCAGATGGCCATGTCTGCGATGGTATACTGATCACCGGAGATGTATTCGTTATCTGCCAGCTGGCGATCCAGAACATCCAGTTGACGTTTTACTTCCATGGAAAAGCGGTCAATGCAGTATTCAATCTTGATGGGGGCGTAGGCATAAAAATGGCCAAAGCCGCCGCCGAGATATGGCGCAGATCCCATCTGCCAGAACAGCCAGTTAAGTGTTTCGGTTCTGCCTCTGGCATCGGAGGGCAGGAAGGCGTCAAATTTTTCTGCGAGGTAGAGAAGGATCGCGCCAGATTCGAAAACGCGTTGCGGGGTATCGCCAGAGCGGTCAACCAGCGCCGGTATCTTGGAATTCGGATTTGCTTCAACGAAGCCTGAACCGAACTGGTCACCATCACTGATATTGACCAGCCAGGCATCATATTCTGCATCCTTATGACCGGCTGCGAGTAATTCTTCCAGCAATACTGTTACCTTCACACCATTAGGTGTCGCCATGGAATAGAGCTGAAGGGGATGTTTGCCGGCTGGGAGCTCCTTGTTGTGGGTGGCACCCGCCACGGGACGGTTTATATTGGCGAAACGCCCGCCGCTTTCTTTGTCCCATGTCCAGATCTTGGGCGGGGTATATGCTTCGGTCATGTTCATGCTCCGTGATTTGCGACTGCAAGTTGGTTAGCCAGTTTCTGGATAAAACAATAAATGCATAAATGCTATTCACGGCTTCGTGTCACTACTGCAGCAGCGCATTGACGCGCTGTTCCTCATCGGTAACTCATGAGAGCGCAGTCAGCCGAGGAAAAATAATGACCCAAACCCTGTTCTCGCCTTTCAAAATCAAGTCTCTCAACCTGCCAAACAGGATTGTCATGGCGCCCATGACCCGCAGCTTTTCGCCAGGGGGCGTCCCAGGCCAGGATGTGGCTGACTATTATGCACGGCGTGCCAAAGGGGAAGTCGGGTTGATTGTTACCGAAGGAACAACAGTTGATCGCGGCGGCGCTTCCAACGATCCAAAAATACCGAACTTCCATGACGAAGCTGCGTTAAAGGGATGGGCCGGCGTTGTGGAGGCTGTACACGCGGAAGGTGGCCATATCGCGCCACAGATCTGGCATCAGGGCATGATGCGCAAGCCAGGCACGGGGCCGCACCCTGAAGCGCCTTCTGATGGTCCTTCCGGGATTACCCATAAAGGCAAGAAAGTGCAGGAAGCGCCAACGGAAGCAGAAGTTACAGATATGGTCCTGGCCTATGCGAAGGCAGCCGGTGATGCCAAAAGATTGGGGTTCGATTGTGTCGAGATACACGGAGCGCATGGATACCTCATCGATCAGTTTCTCTGGGGACAGATGAATATTCGGCAGGATCGTTTTGGTGGGGCCCTGCCAGAGCGGGCGACTTTCGCTGCTGACATAATCCGTGAAATACGCGCAGCTGTTGGTCAGGACTTTCCGATCATCCTGCGATTTTCGCAATGGAAGCAGCAAGATTATGAGGCGCGCCTTGCTGACGCGCCAGAAGAGATGGAAGAATTTCTCAAGGTCTTTGCTGATGCAGGTGTGGACGTACTGCATTGTTCGCAGCGCCGGTACTGGGAGCCAGAGTTTCCAGAGGTAGACGGAGAGAAAGGTTTGAATTGTGCTGGCTGGGCAAAGAAACTGACGGGTCTCCCGACAATTACTGTTGGGTCTGTTGGTTTGTCTGCAGATTTCTTCACAGCCTTTGCTGGCCAAGGGTCAGGGCAACGCGCCCTTGATGATCTGGAGGAAAGACTTGCTAAAGATGAGTTTGATTTGGTTGCTGTCGGGCGGGCATTGTTACAGGACCCGGATTGGGCACAGAAGATCAAGCACGGAAAAGCGGACGAACTGCAGGATTATGATCCAAAATCTGTGATGATGCTTACCTGATAATTTTATGACTGCATCGGGCTATGTCATAAAATCTCCCGCAATAGAGCAACCAACTCGTAAATGCGGCGTTTATTAGGGTGTGGACTCAATTGATCCAGCATTTTGCTGCGAAGAGATATATCATGTTGATGAAGTTCCTTCGAGATTTCTCGAACCGTGTAGCCAGCCGTCTCATGTCTTTCATTTTGCAGAAGAACCGCTCGACAATATTACGCATGGCGTAAAGGCTGGTGTCATGCGGGACCGGATTGCGCGCATTGGACTTGGCGGGAATAACCGCCAACGCACCTTCATCGGCGATATCGCGCCTGATCTTCGCACTGCCATAGGCTTTGTCCAGGACCATCGCCAGAGGCGGCATCTCCCAGTCGAGGAAGACATTCATCACCTGGCTGTCATGAACATGGCCGCCAGTGACCTCAATGCGCAATGGCCTGCCATTTTCATCTACGGCCACGTGAACTTTGCTTGTGCGACCGCCCCGTGAGCGTCCAATATCTTCCGCCAGTTCCCCCTTTTTGAGCCACTCGCTGCGCGGTGAGCTTTGACAATCGAGGCGTCTATGAAGATCAGACTGTCCTCACATTCTTCAGCGAGCGCATCGAATATGCCCTTCCAGACGCCGCGCTCGCCCCACCTGTTATACCGATTGTAAGCAGTCGTGTACGGTCCATATCGTTCCGGCAAGTCCCGCCATGGCGCGCCTGTGCGCAAAATGTAAAAGATGCCGTTCAGGATCGTACGATCATCTTTGCGCTTCGGGCCGCGGCTAACCTTTGGCAACAACGGTTCAATCACCGCCCATTCTTCATCCGACAAATCAAACCGCGCCATTTAAGACTCCCTTTCGGAAATCCCTGAATCACGCTTTGCACAAACAAATCAATCAGTTAAATTGGGTACAGACCCTAGGTAGCCGGGAAGTGGTGGGGCTTTACTTGTGTATGCATCAATCACGCTCGGTTAGGTCATCGGCTCACGCTGGTGATATACAGATAAATAACCGGAAGGATTTATAATGTTACGCTTATCAATTGCATTCTTTCTTGTCGCCATATTGGCTGCATTTCTTGGGTTCAGCGGCATTGCGGGTGCCTCAGCAGGCATCGCACAAATATTGTTCTTTGTATTTCTGGTGCTTTTTGTCGTTTCGCTCTTGTTCGGCAGGTCGAGAGTCTAAGATTTTCATTCAATATTCAAAACGGACACTTAAATCAGTGTCCGTTTTTTTATGCCTTGAGCGTAATAAAATATTCAAAAATCCGGCGCACATGACCCGGTGCGTCTGCAAGGACTTCTGGTTCATATTTTGCGATTTCTGACTCAAGGCTGGTGTCTGTTTGTGCTGGCCCATATTTGTGAGAAACGCCGAGCCCCCAGTTCGTAAAACAGCGCTGCTCGATATCCTCATTAAGTATGGTGCTTACAGCGCAGTGCCGGTCATCATGGACAATGCGCATATAAAGGGGATCAAGAACCTGCTTTTCACCTTCGAGCACCTGAAGGAAGTTCAGGCCGTTATAGAGCAGATGACCGCCAATCCTGTTCTCATTGTTAAACATCGCAGCAACTCGGACGATCTCCTTGATATCAGAGATGTCCAGTTCTTCTCCAGCAGTTGATATATAAATTATTCTACGCATTTTGTCTGTATCCTTGGCCTCGCGAAAGGCAATGCGGCTGCGTGCCTGCAATCATTGATTACCGGTTCAGCTTCATTGCTATGATTTGCCCGCGCCGGGCCTCTTTCCGCTATCCCCCAAAACCACTATAGGAGTGACGGACAAGGCAGGCCATTAACATGTGATGACTCCAAGGGCATTTGTGCGTCTGCTTTTAGGCTCTCAGTGATTGAACATTGAGGCAAGGCTAATAACGAGGTTCACATGACTGATTTCCTTCTGCTTTCCTTCATCTTCCTCGTGGCCGGTGTTTTATCAGTACCCATAGCATCAAGATTAGGCTTGGGATCAGTGTTGGGATACCTCATTGCCGGGATTGTTATCAGCCCGCTACTTTCCCTGCTCGGCGTAGATTTGGTCTCAATTCAGCACTTTGCGGAGTTTGGCGTTGTTATGATGCTGTTTCTGGTTGGATTGGAGCTTGAGCCGAAGATGCTCTGGTCCATGCGTGGCAGATTGCTGGGGCTCGGTGGGGGGCAGATTGTCCTGACCACAGCTGTAATCATGTTGATTGCCATGAGTATGGGGCAACCTTGGCATTTTGCGTTGGCAATCGGGTTGGTTTTGGCACTTTCGTCAACAGCCATTGTTCTGCAAACGCTTAATGAAAAAGGATTGATGCGCAGCGATGGGGGGCAGGCAAGCTTCTCTGTTTTATTGTTCCAGGATATTGCCGTTATTCCGATCTTGGCACTTTTGCCCCTGCTCGCCATGCCAGAGCTGATGGCAGATTTTGCGGCTGGCACCAGTGCAGGGCATGGGCCTACCGCTTACGCTGGTACAGATCATGGAGGTGGGGGACACAGTAGTGGTATGAGTCTGGTGGCTGGCCTTAACGGGTGGCAAACAGCCGCAGTTAACATTGCTGCTATTGCCGCTGTAATTCTGGGTGGGAATTATCTTGCACGACCCTTGTTTCGGTTCGTTGCCGCGGCCCAACTGCGGGAGCTTTTTACGGCTCTTGCACTTCTTGTTGTCGTGGGCATCGCTCTTTTAATGACTCTGGTCGGTCTCTCACCAGCCCTGGGCACATTCCTAGCTGGTGTGGTGTTGGCAAACAGCGAATACCGGCATGAGTTGGAGGCCGACATTGACCCCTTTCGCGGCCTCCTCTTGGGATTGTTTTTCATTACGGTTGGTGCAGGAATGAATTTTCTCCTCATGTTTGAGAACATAACCTTCATTCTTGCCTGTACAGCGGGATTGATCCTGTTGAAGGGTGCAATCCTGCTTTTATTGGCGCGTATTTTTAATGTCGCTGGTGCAGATAAATGGCTCTTTGCACTGGGGTTGGCGCAAGCTGGCGAGTTTGGCTTTGTACTCGTTTCTTTCACCACTTCGGGAGGAATCCTGCCGGATGTGCTGGGCGATCAGTTACTTCTTATTATTACACTCTCTATGCTGATTACGCCGTTGCTGTTTATCTTTTACGAAAAAGTGATCGTCACAGGCGCGACAAAGGGGCCGGCGCCGGAAGCAGATGAGATAACGGAACAAAGCCCGATTATCATCGCTGGATGCGGGCGTATGGGCGGTATTATTAACAACATGCTTGTGACAGCTGGATATCAGACCACTGTTATTGACTATTCTTCGAAGCAGCTGGAGGCTTTGCGGAAAATCAACGTACCAGTTTTTTTCGGAGACGCCACGAGGCCGGATTTGCTGGAGGCAGCTGGTATCAATAAGGCAAAGTTGCTCATCGTTGCTATTGATAACAAGGATCAGATTACGGAGCTTGTGAAGCATATGGAAGCACACCACCCGAAGGTGCATGTCATTGCCCGGGCAGTGGATAGAAGCCATGTATTTGAGCTTTGGTATGCGGGCTGCCGGGACATTATCCGGGAGACATATGACGGCTCCAAGCGGATCAGCAGATCTGCGTTCGAGGCATTGGGCATTGAACGGGAGAAGGCGCAAGCAATGGTCGATGTCATGGAGGAGATGGATCGCGGGACAATGCGCGAAACTGCTGAGCACTATATTCCGGGCATGCCTTGGCATGAAAATGAAGCTATGGTCAAACGCATCCGCGAGATGCGTGAGCCATGGCGCGCGGAGGTGAGGAAAAGGCTGGAGGAAATCCTGAAGTAACAGCTTTGAAGATGCGTGTTACGCGCAACTGATAATACAGTTACTGATTACCCAGCGCAAAGGCATCGTCAACTTGTTGCTCACATGCGGCTATGGATGTATCGAGTTTGTCAAGCCATTGCGTGCCGTATTTCTCACTATACCAGCCGCGCATCCCGCTCGTGGCCTCTTGAAACAGACGCTTTTCCTCCGGAGACAGGGCATAGACTTCTCCGCCTGCTTCGCGAAAAGTTTCATAGGCTTCAATCTGGCGACGCATTGGAATGGCGCGTGTGACTGTTTTCAGGTGCTGGAATCCATCGAAGACCTGCCGTCTTATGTCCGGTGGCAGTTCTTGCCAGTTTTTGTCAGAGTACCACCATAAGGCTCCCATGTAAGCATGGCCGTCGAGTGTGATAAATTTCACATGCTCATGAAAATTCATGCCAACAATATCCTGGATGCCATTCTTGGTTCCTTCCACCACTCCAGTCGCCAAGGCTGTGTATAATTCTGCCCAGGAAACGGGTGTGGGGTTTGCGCCCAATTGCCGCATCAGTTCTTGCTGGATCGGGGCGGAAGTTGTCCTGACCTTCAGACCACGTAAATCTTCAGGCCTTTGAATTTGTGTACTGGTGGTCGCAAAATTACGCCAGCCGCCAGTATTGGATACCGCCATCAGGCGCAGCCCCAGGTTCTCGGCAAGAATGGTTTTGCGTAAATCATCCACAATTGGACCATCAAAAACACATTCGGCTACCCGGTCGTCGCGGAAGACGTAAGGCAGGTCGAAAACCTGGCCGGGGCCATAAATGTTCCCCATGCCGCCAATTGTGGTCATGAAAACATCCAGAACACCTGATTGCATATTCTCAATGCACTCACGTTCATTACCGCAAAACTGCCCATAGGTGAAAATATCGACTTCCACACGACCGTTCGCGCGTGCTTCAACATAATCCTTGAACACGAGTGCGCCGTCATAATCTTCATCCGCCTCTGACCCAAGAATACCTATACGGATTGTATAAGGGGCTGTTTCAGCTGCACTGAAATACACCCCAAAGGTGCAGAAGGCTGCGATCAGGAGCAGAAAGAAACTTTTGAGACGTATCATATTTATTCAACCTTATGCATAGCCCAACAAGCGTGGCAAAGTGAGTGACAGGGCAGGGAACATTGTGATCGCAATGATGACGGCAACCTCTACCGCCAGGAATGGCAGCATTTCCAGCGCTATTGATTCCGGCTTTTCGCCAGAGACAGACGAGGCAACAAACAGGACAAGACCCATTGGCGGTGTTATCAGCCCCACAGTTACATTCACACACATGACGATAGCAAAATGCATGGGATCAACGCCCATACTCACCATCAGGGGAGCAAGAACAGGCCCAAGTATCAGGATGGCAGGCCCGGCATCCAGGAACATGCCTACTACGAATAAAAAGAGGTTTATCAGCAGCAGGAGTACCAGCACATTGCTACTCATACCTGACAAACCTTCAGCCATGCTGCCGGCCATACCCGATACTGTAATAATCCAGGCAAAGGTGACAGCGGCTCCAACCAGCAGAAGAATGACAGCTGACTGTGCGGCGGCGTTCACAAAAATACGCGGTAAGTCACTGGCGCTTATGGTCCGCATAATGAAATATGATACAAAAAGAGCATAGGTTGCGGCAACCGCTGCAGCTTCAGTTGGCGTGAAGATGCCGCTCAAAATTCCACCCAGCAGGATAACTGGTGTCATGAGAGCTGGCAGTGTCTGAAAAAAAGTAAGTCGACGTTCCGTCCAGGTGGCGCGTTTGTTTGCCACAGGATAATTCCTTTTCTTGGCAAGAAAGAACGTGACCAGCATCAGGCCACCACCGATCAGGATGCCAGGAACAATGCCTGCAGCAAACAAACCTGCCACAGATACGTTCATTACAAAGGCATATAGGATCATAATTCCCGAAGGAGGAACTATGGGGCCTATGACGGATGAGGCGGCAGTTACAGCCGCTGCAAATCGCGTGGAATAGCCCGCTTTTTCCATTGCGGGAATCAGCATCTTGCCAAGTGCCGATGTGTCAGCAACGGCTGAGCCGGAAAGGCCAGCGAACAGAATTGAAGAAATGATGTTCACCTGTGCAAGCCCCCCGCGCACATGGCCGATGATGCTTTGCGCAAAGCGCACCAGCGCTTTGGTCACACCACCGGTGTTCATCACTTCTCCGGCCAGAATAAAGAAGGGCACAGCCATTAGCGGGAAGGAGTCCATGCCGTTGTAGAGTCGGGATAGCAGGGATGTGTAGAATTCTTCCTGACCGTCAATGGTAAGGCTGAGCCCTGGTGCGATCAGCAGGGCAAAGACAATCGGTGCGCCTGCCGCGAGAAGAAAAAGGAAGATCCAGAAATAGGCAAGTGACATAGCTGACTATTCCTCTTTTGCCGGATGATGTCCGTCTTTTTTCACAAACGCCGCAAGTTCCCTGAGTACAGTTTCAATGCCGACCAATATCAACAGAGCAAAGGACACGGGGACAATCACATAAAAAGCGCCCACCTGCATGGGAAGGGTTGCGGATTTGCTCTGCATGCCACGTAGAACGAAGTCGAGGCTTTCAGCAAAGAAAACAGCGCAAATCCAGATAACCAGAAGGGTAATGCCGATTTGCAGTGTTGACTTTATGGCTTTGGGCAAGTCTTCGGTGAAAAAACTGATGGAGACATTGGTCCCTTCCCGATAAGCCCAGGGGGCAACCAGAAAAGCCGTCCATACCATCATCGTCTTGGCGAGTTCCTCTGTCCAGGCAGGTGAATTGTTGAAACCATATCTTGCCACAACCTGCACCATGACAATAAGCGTCATAGCCGCGAGCAAGAGCCCGGCGAAATTACGCCCCGCCTCACATATCGGGCGATTGGCTTTTGCCAGGGCGTCAGCAAGCCGCTCAGTAAGAGGAGGTGAGATTACAGGATCAGTCATCATTTTTGATTTTACCATGACACAGTTTCACCTGCTTGCCTAATGGTTCACCTCAGGCCTTAATCAATGGCCAGGTTCGCCTCATAGTTGAATTTGCCGGGCCTTCTTGTATGAAAGGCGCAACGACTGGGAGTGCGTTATGAAAAAAGTTTATGACAGTGCCGAGGCCGCGATCGCCGGGCTGACCTTTGATGGCATGACGGTCATGTGCGGTGGTTTTGGCTTATGCGGTATTCCTGAAAATCTGATCATCGCTTTGCGTGATTCCGGTGTGAAAGATGTCACGGCAGTGTCCAACAATGCTGGCGTTGACGATTTTGGCCTCGGGCTTCTGTTGCAGACACGGCAAATCAAGAAAATGGTTTCATCTTATGTGGGTGAAAATGCGACTTTCGAGAAGCAGTATCTTTCGGGCGAACTTGAACTGGAGTTCAATCCGCAAGGCACTCTGGCGGAACGTATCCGCGCTGGCGGCGCAGGTATTCCCGGCTTCTACACCAAGACAGGTGTGGGCACACTGATCGCCGAAGGCAAAGAGCACAAGGAGTTTGATGGCGAAACATATGTCATGGAAACTGGCCTGCGCTCTGATCTTTCACTGGTCAAAGCCTGGAAAGGGGATACGCAAGGTAATCTTGTATTCCGGAAAACAGCGCGCAACTTTAACCCTATGATGGCGACCGCAGGACGCATCACAGTTGCTGAAGTAGAAGAGCTTGTCGAGGTAGGAGAACTGGACCCGGACAATATCCACACTGCGGGTATTTTCGTTCAACGGATTGTAAAAGGCAGCTTCGAAAAGCGCATTGAACAACGCACCACGCGAGAGCGGACAGCCTGAGCGTATAGCGAGGAGAGATATCATGGCCTGGGACAGAAATCAGATGGCGGAACGCGCCGCAAAGGAACTTGAAGACGGATTTTACGTAAATCTGGGGATCGGTATTCCGACACTGGTCGCGAATTACATACCTGATGGGGTGGATGTGACGCTTCAATCAGAAAATGGTATGCTCGGCATGGGGCCCTTCCCGTATGATGATGAGGTGGATCCTGATCTCATCAATGCAGGCAAACAGACGATCACTGAGTTACGTCGCACATCTTATTTTTCTTCCGCAGACTCTTTCGGGATGATCCGGGGGGGGCATATAGACCTTTCGATTCTGGGTGCCATGGAAGTTTCCGAGCATGGTGATCTCGCCAACTGGATGATTCCAGGCAAAATGGTCAAAGGCATGGGCGGCGCGATGGACCTCGTCGCGGGCGTCAAGCGGGTCGTTGTATTGATGGATCACGTCTCAAAAAAAGGTGACCCAAAGCTTCTTAAGGAATGCTCACTGCCACTGACAGGTGTGCGTTGTGTGGATCGGGTCATCACCGGCCTCGGTGTGTTTGATGTTGACAAGGAGGCGGGCGCTTTGAAGATTGTCGAACTCGCGGATGGTGTGTCAGCTGATCACGTAAGAGAACAAACTGAAGCAGAGATCAGCTAAGCTGGGCCTTCAGCACTCTTGCGTACTTTTCATGTCTGGTGCGCCAGGCGCGAGGTGATATTCGCGCAATGCTTTTACATGAGCCCGCCCCTCTTCGACATAATGGGCCGCACCCATAAGAGCCATCTTGTCTTCCCCGTCGCGCAGGTCACGGAGTTTCCGGGCCGGTAAGCCAGCCCACATCTCGCCGGCTGGAAGGCGCTTCTTGGGGCCAAGAAAAGCCCCGGCAGCAAGAAAGCCACCACTCTCAATGACGGCTCCATCAAGTACCGTAGAGCACATACCGACAAAGCCGCCGTCTTCCACGCTGCAGCCATGCAACATGCAGCGATGGCCGACCAGCACGTTCTCTCCAATCAGGCAGGGCGTGCCACCCATACCAGGTTCATCGACATGAATAATAGTTCCATCTTGAATGTTGGAGCCTTTGCCGACTTTGATCCGGTTGGTATCCGCGCGTAAGACACAGCCATACCAGACACTCGCGTCAGCGCCGATTTCCACATCACCGATAACGACAGCGCCGGGCGCAATAAAAGCAGTTTCGTGGATAATGGGAGTTTTCCCCTGAAACGGGAGGATCAATGCTTGCATGGGATACCTGCAGATATAATTTTAGTTTGTTGGCTGATTATACGGAGTTAGCTGAGATTGTTTGGGTTACCCCTCTGAGTCTTCTTTGCTTTCTTCCTCTGCGGCATCCGGGTTCCATTCATACATGGCCTGAATGAAACAACGATCCGGACTTTGCGTATTTGATCGGCCAGCAAAGATGTTTTCTGAAACGAGCATGATGTCGCCGCGTGACAGGCAGCCGCCACCGTGGCCCGTCAGGCCAATGCGCTGGGCACGGTCCAGTTGGAAACAGCTACTGGTTTCAACAAGGTATTCCCGCCGGGGGCTCGCTTCAAGAATGACCTGCCGATCGGAAACCGTTTTGAAACTGTCGATCGTGCGACTGAAGCAGATACGATTGACCTGTTCGCCGCGTCTTGGGTCATCTGCGTCTATAAAACGTGACTGTTTGTCTTCAGTTGAAGCACAGGCAGCGGCAAGCAGGCACCCTGACAGGCCAAGCGCACTGATGATCAATTTCTGGTTCATTCCGTTTCTCCTTCAGTCCGATTATGGTCCTCGTAACCACTCCCCCGACAAATAAACCCTAGCATGATTGATGCTAAACCAGAAATCATGAGGTGCGGGGGCAAAATGCAGTGCTGTAAGAATGAATGTGAACAGTGCATTTTCTTGCCGGATGCTCTAGGGTGCTTGCAGGAGAGAACTGACTATGCCTGTGTGGCAAACATGATTGGCGATGTTGACGCCTATGCGCGTGATATGCGCGATTCTGAAGGTTTTGCTGCTTTGCGCAGGGTCTGCATAACCCATTTGCCCGGTTTTGGTGCTGTCATGTTCAGTTATCATCACCTGCCACCGCCGGGTGCAGTTGATTACAGTTCAGCGCTGACGGTTATTGCCCATGGGTTCCCAACGGACTGGGTCAATCGCTATATCAAGGAACAGATGTATCGGCATGATCCGATTACCCGTTTGGCCATGGATGTTAGTGAGCCCTTCTGGTGGTCTGAAGCTGGCAATGCAGGCGCAATTTCAGCCGATGAGCAGGCATATCTCGACACTCTTGCTGCAGCGCAGTTGGGGGACGGACTGGCAATCCCTGTTTTTGGTCCCAATGGCCGAAATGGTTATTGCGGTGTCGGGTTTGGCAAACAGGCAACCGGCCTGTCCTATGCTGACATAAAGCAGGTTCAATGGGTTTGCCAACTCGGGCATCAGCGATATTGCGACCTCCTGAAGATGCAATTCCCTGATGGGGAGCACTTGACCGGCCGTGAAACCGAGATTCTGGAGTGGGTGGCAAAAGGAAAGAGCAATTCTGTCATAGCAGAGATTATTGGTATTTCTCCGCATACAGTTGATACTTACATGCGGCGGATTTACCTCAAATTTGGTGTGGCAGACAGGGTGACAGCTGCGCTGCGTGGCCTTGCCATCGGGGCGATAAAATAGTTCTTCAGTGTTTTGCCGAGGACGGCGGAGTTCTCTTTATACCATCTTCAGCATCAGAGGCAGGGAATGCTGTTTCCGGTTCCATGGTCGGCGTTCCATCCCGAACAGCCGCTTCACGTGCCGCCAGTAATTTATTGCGGTATTTTGTTTGCACGACGGAAACACAAACCATGACGAAGATCACGAAATAGAATGTCGTTTTGGACATCGCAGTAACTTCATAACCGAAGAGGTATAGGTGGGCGAGATGCCCGGATTCGGATACGAGTAATACGCCGACAATAAAGAGAACAAACAGCCCCAGCACTTCATAGGCGCGGTTTTGTTCAAGGAAATTGGAAACATGGTCTGACAGCCAGATCATCATGATGCCAACGGAGATAATCGCCACGGCCATTATGGCAAAGACGTTCGTCAGGGCAATGGATGAAAGAATACTGTCGAAAGAGAATACCAGGTTCATTGTAACAATCCAGAAGATCGCACCGGCGACCGAACGCTTGCCCGCAGAATCGGCGTGTTCCAGGTGATCCACAGAGAGCAAGTGAAATATCTCTTTCATTGCAGTGTACAGAATGAAAGCGCCGCCAAACAGGGTCACCACAGCGTGGAACGTGAACGCCCCCTTGATGAATCCCCAATCAATAGAGAAGAACGGTTCTTTCAGGCTTTCGATCGCAGCCATGACCACGAAAAGAAGGATGAGCCGCAGGCCAATCGCGAGGCCAATGCCGAGTTGCCGTACGCGGCGCTGGTGCTCTTGTGGCACACGGCGGCTTTCGATCGAAATATACAGCAGGTTATCGAAACCCAGCACCGCCTGCAGCAGGATAAGCATAATCAGTGTGAACAGGTTTTCGGGTGTAAAGAGATCGGCCACGGCGCTGCCCCCTTTTTTGATGATTGGCAAATATGGCTAACAGGCGATAGGCGTTGTCTATCAGGCTTTGCTGGCAGGCAAAAGAGGGCGTAACCTGCGTTAGAAGGGTTGGCGGGACTTCATGGCGGCCGCGAGCGTGCCTTCATCCAGATAGTCCAGCTCGCCACCAACAGGCACACCATGCGACAGACGTGTTACCGTGACGCTGGTGCCTTCAAGACGCTCGGTCACATAATGTGCGGTAGTCTGGCCATCAACCGTGGCGCTGGTCGCGAGCACCACTTCTGTAACTGTGCCAGCAGAGGCGCGTTGCGCGAGTGAGGCGATGTTGAGGTCGTCTGGTCCGACGCCGTCCAATGGCGAAATGACCCCGCCCAGCACATGATACCAGCCTTGATGTGCGCCAGATCGCTCAAGCGCCCATAGATCGGCAACTTCCTGCACGACGCAGATGATGCCAGTGTCCCGTTCTTCATTAGCGCAGATGGCGCAGGGGTCCACTGAATCCCAGTTACCACAGATGGAGCAGGCAGTGACTTTATCCGCCGCTGCGTCAAGAGCCTTTGCCAGCGGGGTCATCAGGCCATCGCGTTTCTTCAACAGATGCAGGGCCGCGCGCTTGGCCGACCGGGGCCCAAGCCCCGGCAACTTAGCCAGAAGAGAAATGAGATGGTCCAGTTCCGGACCGGCAGGAGTTCTGGGCATTACCTAAAAAGGCATTTTCATGCCAGGGGGCAATGGCAAGCCTTCGGTGAGGCTTTTCATTTCCTCCTGAGAGACTTCTTCCAGCTTTGACTTGGCATCGTTGATGGCAGCGGCGATCAAGTCTTCGAGAACTTCACCTTCATCGGGATTTATGAGATCTTTCTCGATACTGACCTTGCTGGCATACCCTTTCCCGTTGAGGGTAACCCTGACCATGCCGCCGCCGGCCACACCGTCGGCTTCCATCGCAGCGATCTTTTCCTGGACCTCCTGCATTTTGCCTTGCAGGCTGGCAGCCTGCTTCATCATGTCACCAAAACCCTTCATCATGATTCATCATCCTCTATCAAATTTTCATCAGGGGGCCGAAATTCTTCTATTTCCTTGATCCGCATGTCGCGGTCAGCGTCAATCTCTGGAAAAACTTCCAGAGCAGCCTGTATCAACGGGTGGGCGCGGATGCCGTCATTGCGCGTGTTGCGCAGTGTTTCGCCGCCTTTTGCCCGTGCGTTCACGCTGACCACCCAGCGCTCTCCAGTCCAGTTCTTTAACTGCGCGGCAAGTCGGCCCGACAGATCCTCAGGTGCGCCGGGCGCCGGGTTGAACTCGATCCTACCAGGCTCCAGTTTTACAATCCGTACAAACTTTTCTATTTCCTCGCGCAGCTTCGCGTCCCGCTTCACGCCCGCAAGGTTGGCAAGGTCTGCAACAGTTTCAAAGCGGGTCTCATTGGCCGCCTGAAGGTGACTTTGAGGTGCGGAAAGGGGAGAGGGTTTCCGTTGAGCAACAGGGCCGGATTGTGCGCTGCCACCGACCGAAACTGATGCAACCGCTTGCGTATTGCCCCCCGCACCAGCCGTTATAGTCTGCCCCCCGCCACCACTTTTGGGTGTTGTATTGTTCAGTTGTCTGAGGGCCTCATCGAGGGTTGGCAAGTCAGCCGCGTAACATAAACGGATCAATGCCATTTCAGCAGAAGCTGCTGCATCTGGTGCACTTTGCGTTTCCTGCAGACCCTTCATCAGCAGTGACCAGGCGCGGGTAAGACCATTAAGGGCGTAAACTGCCGCCATTTCCTTTGCCCGCGTTGCTTCTGCTGTACCGGCTGATCCATGGCTGGCGGCGCCTTCACCGGCTGCCTTCACGCGGGTCAGCAGATGTACCAGTTCCAGCAGGTCTCGCAGAACAACAAGCGGGTCTGCGCCGCAATTATACTGCCCCCGGAATAATTCAAGCGCTTTTGGTGCTTCCCCCTTAAGGCAGGCATCCAGTATATCCCAGCTCACATAACGGTTGGCGAGCCCAAGCATGTCCTGCACCTGTTCGGCTGACACCGCTTCTTCCGGTGCAGCATGATGCTGGATTATAGCCTGGTCGAGCAGAGAGAGTGCATCACGCACGGACCCTTCTGCCGCGCGCGCAATCATTAGAAGACCGTCGCGGTCAACTTTCGCGCTTTCTTTCTCGACAATACCGCCGAGATAGTCTGCCAGTGTATCCTGATCGAAACGGCGCAAGTCAAAGCGCTGACAGCGGGACAACACGGTGACCGGTACTTTGCGTATTTCTGTTGTGGCGAAAATGAATTTCACATGCGTGGGCGGTTCTTCCAGCGTCTTCAACAGGGCATTGAAGGCGTTCTTGGAGAGCATGTGCACTTCGTCGATAATATATACTTTATAACGTGCCTGTACCGGCGCGTAACGCACACTTTCGATCAGTTCACGGATATCATCAACACCGGTACGGCTCGCGGCGTCCATCTCGATAACATCAGGGTGGCGGCTTTCGGCAATAGCCTGACAATGAATGCCCTGCTCAGCCATGTCGATGGAGGGGGCATCCGGACCGCCTTCCACGGCATAATTGAGGGCGCGGGCAAGGATACGGGCTGTTGTGGTTTTGCCGACCCCGCGCACACCCGTCAAAATCCAGGCATGGGCGACGCGGTTGGCGTCAAAGGCGTTGCGCAATGTGCGCACCATCGCGTCATGGCCCAGAAGGTCAGCAAATGATTGCGGGCGATATTTACGGGCGAGAACCTGATAAGGCTGCTGGTCGCTGTGGCTCGAAGAATCGGTCATCGCGTGGAGTATGGCCCCAAAACCGGGCAGGCTCAAATCCGATGCTCATATGTGGATAAGTGCCTGATATTGAAAATGAAGTGGAAGACTGAACGACCCGAACCGAAACTCGTTACGGCTGCTTCCTTCCGGACCTGACCGGGTTGGCGAGGAGCTCGTCCGCCAGCCTTCCGCGAATACATATCGCGTCTTGGCAGCAGAAATACAAGGGGCAGTTATGCCCCGCGCGGAAAACTTGAAAGACTGCCTGTATCCCCGCCTTGCCACTCTGGAGAGGTAATGCGAGGAAATATTCATGCCTATTGCAAATCCTAATTACTTCACTGGTAACCCGCTTGAACGGCTTTCTGAAAAGCGCGGCGATGCGCTGTGGTTTGCGGAACAACTGGCTCATGAAAAAGCCTGTATGGTGCCTTTCTGGCGCGGGCGGCCGCTTGTTGAAATGCCGGATGGCCCTGACGGTCAGGCCCGCGCGCTCTGGTTATCGCCTCTGGCCCGGTCGGAATTTGTGCATGATGCGCCCGTCGTTCTACTGGGGTTCCGGGATGGCGCGCCATATTTCGCACTTGATGCTTCTGCCAGTAGTGCTTCTGCCGAAACGGCACCGTTCGCAGACATGGCCAGTTATAAAGGTATGCGAGAGCTGGCCGGAATACTCTCTCGCGAGGAAGTTGCCATACTCGGGCAGGCATTATGGCTGCTTGACTGGCATCGACGACATCAGTTCTGTGCAAATTGTGGTGCCAAGAGCCAGATGGTTGGCGGCGGTACGCATAGACGATGTGATGGGTGTGATACAGACCATTTTCCGCGCACTGACCCGGTTGCCATTGTGCTTGTGACGCGTGGTGAGGAATGCCTGCTGGGCAGGGGAGTGAAATTTCCGCCAACTTTCTTTTCGGCACTGGCCGGTTTTCTTGAACCGGGCGAAACGCTGGAAGAGTGTGCAGCCCGGGAAGTGTTTGAGGAAGTGGGCGTGAAAGTGAAAGAAGTCCGATATATTTTCAGCCAGCCTTGGCCATTTCCCTCTTCCCTGATGGCTGGTTATATTGCTGAAACGGAAGACACCACATTCACATTGGATGAGACTGAAATTGCGGAGGCCCGCTGGGTGTCCAAAGACGAGATAAGAGCACTTCTGAACGGTGAGCGCCGGGATGATCTCAATATCCCGCCGCCTTTTGCGATCGCTCATCAATTGCTTGTTGAATGGGTCAGGGACGAAGACCAGGTATAGCGTTCACAGTAACCAGAGCACGACGGGTAATGCCAATCTACCCGTCATAAACAAGCCCGTTATTATCCTGAGATTAGTTTTGGAAACGGGTGTGGACTGGTACGCATCCAACCGGCATAGGTCCTTTCATTGGCCTGAACAGTACGATCTTCTGCCCAGTCCGTGCGTTTTTCAGCAAGGTATGGCTTTTGCCACTGCCTGCCGGGCCTTAAATATTTACGGCTGAATACGGTGCCCATCTGTCCGCCCATGGCCGCGCCTGTTCCAATTCGTAAGAAAGTTCCAGCAGTGTACGTTCATCACCTGTCCGGGCAGCAAACTGACTGCCGATTGGCAGGTCATTTGTCGACCAGCCAAGTGGCAGGGAAATCGCACAATTTCCAACGCCGTTATAATTTCCGGTGTAGACAGAATAGTCCAGCGTGCGCTCATACATTTCTTCAAATGGCAGATCCCATTTCAATTCCCCCAACCTCAATGGCGGTTTACGCAAGACTGGCGTCAGGATCACATCGAACTGTTTGAAATAGTCTTCATAAATTGCTTCTGCTTCCTTGAAGAAAGCAACAGAGCGCTCGAACTGGCCGGGATTCTTGCGCTCGCGTTCTTCAAAAAACTCTGCCAGGCCGATTGTCCAAGGCTCAAGGCCGCGTTGTTTGCCAATAAGGCGCCATTGGCGCAGCCCGATAAGGCGTGCGTTGTTCACAATAGGCACTACCCCGCCTGACCATAAAGCCATGAAATGCTCTTCCATGGCGCGCGCATCAAACGGCGGTGCCGAATCGATGACCTCATGACCGAGGTCACGGCAGAGTTGTGCCGTACTCTCCAGCGATGCCTTTACCTCACTGTCTGCATCAGTGCCAATGCCGGTTTCAGTGTAATATGCAATTTTGAGCCTGCGAGAGGAAGGTCCGTTCACGAATCCTACTGGATCGAAAGATGCACCATCTCCCTTTTTTTCTGTCATATTCAGAATCTGGGCAGTGTCGCGCACCGTGCGGGTAACAGCCATCCGTACAGAAAGGGAAACCGGCAGACTGGACGGGTTTTGTGCCGCGAGGCGGTCGCGGCTTGCTTTCAGGCCAACAAGGCCGCAGGCGGAAGCCGGAATGCGAATGGAGCCGCCACCGTCCCCTGCATTGGCGCAGGGAACAAGGCCTGCCGCAACAGCGGCTGCTGCGCCCCCACTGGATCCACCGGTGTGATAGTCTGTGTTCCAGGGGTTAGCGGCATCACCGAGTAAGATGGACTCTGTCGTCGGCAACAAGCCGAACTCAGGCGTATTGGTTTTTCCCACCATGACAAAACCTGCCTGTTTGGCCAGGTAGACATCACCATCGTCAGCTTTTGCGACATTGCGTTCAAACAGGCGCGAGCCATAGGTCAAAGGCTCGCCTTCAAGCGCAGATAAATCCTTGATGAGATATGGTACCCCTCGGAATGGTCCGTCAGGCAACTGGCCTTGTGCCTCGCTCCGGGCTTTTTCAAAGCGCTCGAAAACGACAGCATTCAATTTGGGGTTAAGGCGTTCTATCCGGGAAATGGCTGCGTCAACCAGCTCCAGAGGTGTCGCTGCACCATCTCTGACCAATTTGGCCTGTGCCATACCGTCCAACGCGGCAAACTCATCCATTTGCGCACGTGCGGTACCAAGTCCTCCTGTGAGGGCGAGTGCTGCTGTCGCGGCAGTGCCTTTCAAAAATTCACGTCTGTCCATGCCCGTCTCCTCCCGGTTGATGCCTGTTACAGCTTTTGGACAACTATAAGTGGGGGCGGCGCGTGCGAACAGTCCTAATCAGCAGAGTCCGCGAGTGCTTCCAGTTCCTGCCGCATTGATTTTGTGAAGCGTGTATCAAGTAAACCCTTTTTCAGGTAATCCTCGCGCGCCGCATGAAGGATGTCGAGTTCAGCCAAAGTCATCGGCCCCTTCATGTAGCGGCGATGCCAGCCATTTTGACGGGCGTAATATGCCGGTTCAAAATCAGGTCTTCTAAGCTCTCTTCGGTTGCCATTGAATATATCTGCAAAGAAATCCAGTAAGTACGGCTGCTTAAGGCATGCATGTTGTTGATTATTTTTCAGGCATGGTTGCCTCAGGACGTCCAAATATTTTTCGTCTGACTGATCGAGGTCTTGGACATGGGCACACAGGTCATCAAGCGATGAAAAGTTACGCGCATTGATAAATCGCGCCGGATTGAAGAGTTCATTGACGAATTCATCACCCCAGTAGATTGGAATGGCATCCGCCAACATGGCGTTCCCGAGTTTCTCCGTCACATACCCGGGTGAGAGAGAGTTCTCACAGGCGATAATGAATTTGGCACCTCTGAGAAAATCCCAAGTCTCGTTTGGTGGTACTGGCCCACCAATATTATTGCGATGCTTTCCGCCGCTATCTACTTTTTTATAGGCTGACAGGGCGTCAAAGATATCCTCCCGTGCTTTTGCATTGCCATTGGAGGCAAGATAAGCGCCGAAGCGGTTTTTTTCTGCCAGGATTTTGGCAGTGTCCTGTCTGTGGCGGTCAACAAGTTGGTCAATTTTTTGATAGCCAGGCCGCAGGGCAAAATTTTGTAACTGCAAGTGGCGTGGATGATTGATATCGGGTCGGAAAGTGATTGCATAATCACACCAGCGGAAGTCAGGAAATGCGGCTTCATGTGTGATGAATATTTTTTCACAGGTATAATTGAGATGATTAGCGCCGTTGATGCTGAAAATCAGAAAATCAGGATCATCGGATAATTCCACGGGAAAATTTTTCTGCAAGTGTTGCCATAGAGGGTAACCATTTGCGTTAAATCCGTTCCAGACATCGGTGAACTTGACCTTGATCCGCTTGTCTTGTGTCACATTATGCTCCGGCAAAGTTATGATATTTCAGGCTCAGCATTGGCGCGTCTTATGGGAACTCCCGATATAATGCCAGTCTTGGCCGCGCTGATTTGTCTCTGGTGATCGTCTAATTTTCAGGGGCAGCCGGGTATCAGGGCGTCAAAGGGGCACGATACAGAAAATATGTGAGTGAGCGCTTACTGTGATGTGCGTCACAGCCATCATGGTTAATGCTGCCTATGGTCAGATCATCAACAACCCAAGGAGAGAGAAGATGACTAACACATTCACAAAAACAATCGCCGCCCTGACAATCGCCGCTGCTGCCATCACAGGTACAGCTCAGGCAGAGGAGACAACTAAAGCGGTAGACATTTCTGCCCACGTCGCTGAAATGTCAGTCTTGACCACCCAGAACCTGGACAAACTGATGACACAGAAAACAGGCAGCATCGTAATGATTGAACTGGCTGCCCTGGACACTCAGACGGAAATCGTGCTGGCCAAAGCAACAGAGCGTCAGGACACCAGCGTTCAAGTGGCTTACGCGAGTGTACCAGCCTATCTGCTGGTACCGGTTGCTGACTAAGCAGGCAGAAAATTCAATTACCAGAAAAGCAGATGAGATGTCTCATCTGCTTTTTTTTTGTCCGGTTTTTGTCGGAAACTATTCCCAGGAAAAGGGCGGGTAGTCAGGGTAAGTCAGCGCAATATCAGTTTCGCCCGAAGCGACCCTGCGTTTGGCCTCGCTGCGTAAGGCCGCAAGGTCGTCTGTGATTTGATAGCGCAGATCACGCACCTGATCCCATTCCTCGTTGAACGCCTCCGGGCGTTCTGCACGATCCATTGCCAGCATTGGGGCAAGACGGGCGAAGCCTTGGTAAATCCGCTCGGCCTGCGTCATCTCAAACGCATTAATTTCAGCATAAAGCGCTATCAGAACAGGCGAGTCTGCGGTGACAGCTTTTTGCGCTTCAAGAAGTGCCGCGGGTTTTGCCATGCGCGTAAAGTACTCAATGGCTTCATTCACATCAATGCGTGCTGCATCCCGCCAGCGATGCATATCATCGCGGTTGATCAGAAGTTCTGACCGCGGATCGACAACCAGCACTGTCGGTGTGCCGTAGATAATCGGTATGCCAAAGCGTTCAATAACCTTACGACCACGTTGCAGATAGCCTACATCGACCAGCAGAACTTCATAACGGTCATCCAGAACCTCCTGAAGCCTTTTATTATTCAGCGTTTTGACGAACCCGCGGCTGTCATGGCACCAGTTTGCACCCATCACAATCAGCGCCAGCTTGTCACTCGCTTCTGCCCGCACCAGGAGATCATCAATCTCTGTCATCACTGCGTTGGAGGGCTGAAAAGCCGTCTCAGCATCGTATTTTTTGCCGGAGGTGTTTTTAGCGGGTGCCTTTGCCGTTACGCTGGGGGCCGACTGTGAACATGCGACGAGAGCGAACATAGCAAGCAAAATTATCAGCGTCAGGCGCATCGGAAACTCCGTGTTACCAAGATTGACAGATCAGCGCGGTTTAATTGACGCCCTTATATCTCAACTCACCACGCTCAACCCCGGCACGACAATCACTGGCATCCCGGTTAATATCTTCATCAAGCAATGTCGCAGCCATTCCTTCACCAGCAAAACGGGGGTCATCGCACTCCCCATCATTGGCCCATTCACTGCTGTCATCCCCGAAATATATTCCGTCGCTGCGCTGGGAAGTATTTTGCGCAGTATCAAATCTCAAGTCACCTCGCTCGACTCCTGCGCGGCAATCTGTTGCATCATGTCCGCGATCAGACTCCAGCAGTGTTGCGGCCATTCCCGCACCGGAGAAGCGTGGGTCATCGCACTCGCCGTCATTCGCCCATTCACTTGTATCATCTCCATAGTCGATGCTGGATGAAACAAGGCGAATATCACCGGCCTGATATGCTGCGCGACAGTCTGTCGCGTCCCTTTTTGTGTCCTCGTCCAGTAAGATTACAGCCATTTCGTCGCCTTCGAAGCGCGGGTCATCGCACTCCCCATCATTCGCCCACTCGCTGGAATCATTACCAAAATCGATTGATTGTGCGGTGGCGTTCACACTGAACAACATCATGAGAAAGAATGTAAGCGCGGAAAAAACAGGCAGGAAACGTAATGACATGCGAATAGACCTCCAGAAATAAAGGTGCAGCATAGCAGGTAATCGGGAAGCGTAAACGGCACTTTGCTGGCGTCAGAAACTCAGGCGGCATCCTCGCCAATGAGTACATCGCGCTTGCCGGCATGATTGGCTGATGAAATCACGCCCTCATCTTCCATTTTTTCAATCAGGGTGGCAGCGCGGTTATAGCCTATCTGGAGACGGCGCTGAATGTAGCTTGTGGAGGCTTTGCGATCTCTTGCCACCACGGCGACAGCCTGATCATACAAGGCATCGCCAGAAGACGTATTGCCACCGACAGAGAGGCCAAGCGCGTCACTTGCGCCACCATCCTCGTCGGACATTTCGGTGACTTCCTGAACGTAATCAGGTTTGCCCTGCTTCTTGAGATGGGCAACAATTTTTTCAACTTCCTTGTCTGCGACAAAGGCACCGTGCACGCGGGTCAGGCGGCCACCGCCTGCCATGAACAGCATATCCCCTTGCCCGAGAAGCTGTTCGGCGCCCTGTTCACCCAGGATTGTGCGGGAGTCGATTTTGGAGGTGACCTGAAACGAGATCCGTGTCGGGAAGTTTGCTTTGATCGTACCAGTGATCACGTCAACTGAAGGGCGCTGTGTTGCCATAATCATATGGATACCGGCGGCCCGTGCCATCTGGGCAAGGCGCTGAACCATGCCTTCAATATCCTTGCCGGCAACCATCATCAGGTCTGCGACTTCATCAATGACAACCACGATGAACGGCATTGGCTTGTAGTCCAGTTCCTCGATCTCGTAGACTGGATCGCCAGTTTCCTGATTGTAGCCAGTGTGCACCTTGCGCGTCAGAACGTCGCCGCGCTCATCCGCTTCGCGCACCCGGTCATTGAAACCGCTGATGTTCCGGACACCCAGTTTGGACATCTGGCGATAGCGCTCTTCCATTTCGCGCACGGTCCACTTCAACGCGACAACCGCCTTGCGTGGATCAGTCACCACCGGTGCAAGCAAATGCGGAATGCCTTCGTAAACGGACAGTTCCAGCATTTTCGGATCAACCATGATCAGCTTGCACTGGTCAGGTGGCAGTCGATACAGAAGCGACAGGATCATGGTGTTAATCCCGACGGACTTGCCAGAGCCGGTCGTGCCGGCAATGAGCAAGTGTGGCATCTTGGCGAGGTCAGCAAAAACTGCTTCACCGCCAATGTTTTTGCCAAGGCTCAGGGTCAAGGCGCCGCCACTTTTTTCAAACTCCGGCGAAGACATCATCTCGCGGAAATAGACCATCTCACGATCCTGGTTCGGCAATTCAATCCCGATGGCATTGCGCCCCGGTACCACTGCCACACGGCAGGCGACCGCGCTCATGGAGCGGGCAATATCATCGGACAGATTGATAACCCGGGAGGATTTGACGCCTGCTGCCGGCTCCAGTTCATAAAGCGTGACGACAGGGCCAGGGCGTACATTGATAATTTCACCGCGCACGCCGAAATCTGCCAGCACTGTTTCCAGCATACGCGCATTCTGCTCCAGTGCTTCGTCAGAGACTTCCAGAAGATTACCGGGGTCAGGCTTTGCCAGAAGGTTCAATGGGGGCAGGCGATAATCTTCTGCGCTGAAGGCAGGAAACTCCGGTTGGAGCTCGGCGCGTTCACGCTTGCTGCTTTTTTTCTTTTTCTCTTTGCGGATGATCCGGCGTTGCGCAGCGGGAGATAAGTGTTCTTCTTCGAGCTCCTCTTCATCGGCAGCGCTTTCTTCGACAAGGCTCAAGTGGCTGCCGATTTCCTCTTCCTCATCTGCTTCCAGTTCTTCTTCAATGTCATCCTCGACATCCCGCTCTCCGCGCATTTCTTCAAAGCGTGCCATGTGCCATGCAGCAAGTTGTTCTGCCCGATAGCGGATTTCATCACCAATAATCATAGCGGCTTCCATGCCCGCCTCAATGTGATCGCGCCGGACCCCGCAGGCAAAACATGTCAAAAAAGCGCTAAGGGCAAGATACAGACCGGAAGCAATAATGATTGCGCCGGGGATCCCAATCATGCGCAGGGGCGCGGCAAGTAGCGCGGAAGCGCCATCCCCCAGAAGGCCGCCCATGCCGACCCGGAATGGCCAGTCTATTGTGAGCGGCAGGCCGCCTGCAAAGCCAGCCATACACAAAACGCCGAGGCCCCAGGCAAAAAAGCGCCACCAGGCACGCGCTGGTGTTGTTTCCGGCGCGCCATGGAAAAACGCATTGGTGCCCCATACTGCCAGTGTTACAGGCAGCAAAAGCGCGGCTCCGCCCATCAGTTGCAGCATGAAGTCTGCTGTATTGGCTCCGACAGAACCAAAAAGATTGCGCACGTCACGGACAGTGGCGTTGTTCAGGCTGGGGTCACTGACAGAATAGCTGATGACTGAAACAAGCAGCATTATCGCCAGTAGGATGAGTGAGGCACCACCGGCGCGCATAATAAGCGCGCGCACAGCCTGTCCAGCCATTACCAGGGCAGGCGTCTCGTAGCTTCCGCGATGGGCGCTGGCAGTTCGACTCATAAAAATGTTTACGTTCAGGCAGCAATTATTACCAAATCATTGATGACATCCTGCCAAAGAGTTGCAAACAAAAGGTTAACGCCGGTTAACGAATTGCTGCCCAACAAAGTGTCTGTTCATGCAAACGGGACGGCGCGCCTCTTTTTTGCCATATTTGATTCACAACAGCGTTATCGTGAATGCGGGATATTTTTCCTGCTCAAGAAGAGGAGGATGTAAAATGAACGAATTTTTTGAAAATCTGGATATCAACCAATATCTGCCCGGCGCCATTGCCTGGGGCACAAATCTTCTCCTGGCCATTTTGATACTGATCCTCGGCCTGTGGATTGCGGGCCGGGTTGCGAAATTCGTGCGTGGGATAGGTGAAAAGCATGAGAAGCTGGACGATACGCTGTTCCGGTTCCTTGGCAGCATTGCCAAATATATCATTCTGGCATTTGTCTTTATCGCCGTCCTGAACCGCTTTGGGGTTGAGACCACTTCCATCGTGGCGCTTCTTGGGGCCGCTGGCTTGGCTGTTGGCCTTGCCTTGCAGGGCGCTCTCTCCAATCTTGCAGCTGGCGTCATGTTGCTGATTTTTCGCCCGTACAAGGCCGGAGACTTCGTGGAGGCCGCCGGCAAGTTTGGTAATGTGACGGAAATTGATCTGTTTACGACAATTATGCAGACCTTTGATAATCAGCATATTATTATTCCCAACAGCCAGATATGGGGTGAGCAGATTATCAACCACAGCCATCACCCTGTGCGCGGCGTCGAAATGCATTTTGGTATTGCCTATGGCGAGAAGATTGACGCTGCCAAAGAGGTAATACTGGGCGTGCTGCGTGATCATCCGCATATATTGACTGATCCGGCGCCATTCGTTGAAGTGGAAACCCTCAACGATTCTTCAGTTGATTTTCTGGTGCGCCCTTTCTGCAAAGGTGAACATTATTTCGATGTTCTTTATTCTGTGCCTGAGCAGGTGAAGAAAGCACTTGATGCAGCGGATATCGAAATTCCGTTCCCGCATCAAAAAGTCATTCTGTTCAAAGGCGATGCCTGATCTGCTAAGCGGAGCCAGCGCGGGCGGGCGCGAGGTTTTGCGTTGCCTCTGATACCTTGACCCTTTTCCAGCCTTGCCGGATTTTTCGCAGGGCTGGTTTTTCGATCAGGAATGTTACAGCGGTTGCCAGACCAAGACCCAGTATGGTTGCGCAAAGAATTGAAACCGCAACGCCGATCCCGTTCTCCTGCAGCCAGTTGATCAGGTAAAAGCCGATATTCTGGTGCACCAGATAGAGGCTGTAGGAAATGGTGCCCAGAAACACCAATGGACGGCAGATAATGAACTTTAGTCGACCCGTGATCCCAAGCCAGAATACGCCCCAGAAACCTGCCTGAATAACAGCCGCCCATAACGGGGCGATGAGAAAGTTCGCGGCAATACTGCCGACCAGCACGGCCACAACAAGGCGGTCGCGTTGTCCGCTCCAGAGCAGATAGAAAGCGATGCCTGACAGGAAGAATGGTGCCCATTCCAGTATCAGCAGGTCATACAGAACATAAGCTAACGGATGATCCTTGAAGCCTGCAATTTCGGCGATCACGGCGAGTAAAAGCCAGCCAGCGCAGATGTGAGAGATTCCCCCAACCCAGCCGAGGCGGCATATCAAGGCCATCAGGATATAGAATTTCAGTTCGACATATAGTGTCCAGTACACTTCATCTACATGAGGCACACCAAAGAAGCGTTGGAACATGGTATAGTTCACGGCAATGTCGGAAGCAGGTAACATGGCGGAGGGCATTAGCAACGCGGTTGCGATGATTGTCAGTGTAAGACACACCCAGTATGCCGGGAAAAGGCGCGAGAAACGCGAAACAGCAAAATCGGCCGTGCTCGAAACCCGCTCCAGAGTCATGAAAATGACAAAGCCTGAAATCATGAAAAACAGGCTGACCGGGATGACACCATAATACTTCAGTGTCTCCAGATTATCCGTTGCAGGCCAGAAAACTGGCGTTACATGCCCATACAGATGGTCATATAAAGGTAGAAAATGCACGAGTACGACTGCAAAGGCGGCAAGCCCGCGCAGGACATCCAGTTCTTCAAAGCGCGCAGGCTTATGGGCGGGCGTGTTTACAGACATGCTTGCTCCTTGAATGTGGTGCGCAGGACTTCACCAAAAATCGCGTATCCAGATCGGCTCAAATGGATGCCATCATTACGGAACAGGTCATCTTTAGGCTGGCCAGTTTCATCTACAAATCGCTGGTACCAGGCAAGGCGGGTGCAGTTTTCATGGGCAGCGCAAACCGTATCAGCTTTCTGGTTCAGCTCACGAATGACCGGATTTAATCTCTTGTAATCCATCAGTGTGAATATGGGAGTTACTGGCAGGGCCTCTCCCAGAAATACCTGTTGTTCTTTGTATTGACTGATGAGTTGATCAAGATACGCCGCCACCTCGTCGGGTTGCGCTCCATAGGCAAGGTCATTGATCCCCAGATTGATAGCGACACAGGCTCCCTTGCGGGTAAAGCTGAGTTGCTCGAATTCATGCACAAGCCAGCCAGCCCGTTCACCGCCTACAGCGACATTAAGTACCTTGTCTGCAATATCCGACACATCATGCCCGGCAAACATGCTGTCCCCAACCAGGTAAACACTGGCTCCGCCACGCTGTTCATCATGCCACTCGGCTTCGCCATACGTTGTCTGGCGGTGGAGCGAGAAATATTGCTGCTCCCCCGGCAATCCGAGGGTTTCAGAAATTGCATAAGCTTTTTCCGGCGTATGCAGAATGACTCCGAGAAGGAACGCCAATATCAGTGCAAGAACACTTGGATAAAGCGTTGAGCGTGAAATTTTCAGACCACTCATGATGGTTACCACTTCCTTAACAGTACACGCTTATACTTTGCCACAAGGGGGTTAAAATCCGATTGAGTGCGATATTGCGCGCGCGTGACCGACACGCCTGGATTTTCTCCATGTTTAAGAAATCAGAAACACAACTAGCCCCGCTGACAAAGCGCTGGACCGTATGTGAGTGACGCTTATAAAGGCGCCCATAAGTCACAACCATAAAGGAGCGACCATGAGTGAGAACGAGTTTCCAGCAGGAGATCTCTTGAAGGGCAAACGCGGGCTGATCATGGGGGTTGCGAACAAGAACTCCATCGCCTGGGCAATCGCCCAACAGCTTCATGCACAAGGGGCGGAACTTGCCTTCACCTATGTCGGTGAGGCGCTTGAGCGCCGGGTCCGCCCGTTGGCCGAGAGCCTTAATGCGCCGGTTATTCTCGATTGTGACGTGACAGATGACGCCTCTATGGCAGCCACCTTCAAGGCTATTGAAGATCAGTGGGGCAGCATGGACTTCCTTGTCCATTCTATCGCCTTTGCTGACAAAGATGCCCTGAAGGGCTCTTTCGTGGAAAATACGAGCCGGGATGTCTTCAAGAGAGCCATGGATGTGTCTGCATTTTCCTTTGTTGACGCGGCCAACCGTGCCTCAAAGCTGATGCCAGCAGGCGGCTCCATGATAACGCTCACCTATCTGGGGTCAGAACGGGTCATCCCGAATTATAATGTCATGGGGGTGGCCAAGGCCGCGTTGGAAGCTGCCACCCGCTATATCGCACGCGATCTTGGTCCCAAAGGCATTCGCGTTAATGCTATTTCGGCTGGTGCCATCAAGACATTGTCACTGGGGGGTATTTCTGGTGCACGCAGTCTCTTGTCAGAGGGCAAGGCATGGGCGCCGATGCGCGAGAATACTGACCCTGCTGGTGTTGCCGGCGCGGCACTTTACCTCCTGTCTGATCTTGGTAAGTCCTGCACTGGCGAAACGCATCACGTGGATGCCGGCTTTCATATTGTCGGGATGCCTGAAGAGCCGGACGCAGAGTAACAACGTCTCTCGCAGTCAAGTTATTCGCGCCTTGGTATGGCGTTACTCATTAAGAAGGCCTGCCAGAGAATTGGCAGGCCTTCTTCTTTGCCCGTTTTACAGGGTTAACGTCGCATAAAGCCGCTTACTCAGCCAGGGCAGGAGCTTGCTGGCCGGGTGTAAATTCGGGATAGCCCGGTTGGCCAAGTTCTGCGTTGTCGAGGCCCGAATCTTCATCCTCTTCGCTCGCGCGAATGCCGATTGTGTACTTTAACAGCATCCAGGCGATGAAACTGACGGCGAAAACAAACACCGCGTTTGCAACAATGCCCACGCCCTGACCAACAAAGGTTGCATCCGGGTTAGTGAATGGCACGACGATAGTACCCCAGATACCGCAGACAAGGTGCGCCGGGATGGCGCCCACCACGTCATCAATCCGCGCTGCTTCCAGCAACGGTGTTGCCAGGAAGATCAGCCCGCCGCCAACGGCACCGATCATGGCTGCTTGCCAGACTTGTGGCATCAAAGGTTCGGCCGTGATAGCGACCAGCCCTCCGATCGCGCCGTTCAGTACCATGGGCAAGTCAATCTTGCCTTTGAGTAACGTGCACAGAACAACGACAGTGATGACGCCTGAAGCAGCTGCTGTATTGGTGTTTACAAAGATGTTTGACACAGAAATCGCATCATCTACGGAGCCAAGTGCCAGTTGCGAGCCACCATTGAAACCGAACCAGCCAAGCCAGAGGATGAAAACCCCCAGGGTTGCCAGCGGCATGGAGGAGCCGTGGAAAGTTACAATTTTGCCGTCTGTAGTATATTTGCCTTTGCGCGGTCCCAGCGCAATCGCACCAGCCAGTGCCGCCCAGCCGCCTGTTGCGTGCACGAGTGTTGAGCCGGCAAAGTCGGAGAACCCGTAACGGGAGTCCAGCCAGCCGCCACCCCATTCCCAGGATGCCTGAATGGGATATATGAGTCCTGTCAGCAATGCTGTGAACAAGAAGAAAGGCCATAGGCGGATGCGCTCCGCGAGAGTGCCCGAAACAATGGACGCCGCGGTTGCCACAAACACCATCTGGAAGAACCAGTCAGACGAGGCTGAATAACCTGTCGTCAGGGCTTCTGAGTCATCAGCGCTCCATGGCGTGAGTGTCCCAATCCAGCCGCCTTCGCTGCCGCCGTAAATGACATTGTAGCCTATCAGCCAGACCATAATCGAGGCGATGGCGTAGAGCGTGATATTTTTCAGGCAGATTGTCGCCGCATTTTTGGACCGGACAGAACCTGCCTCAAGCATGGCGAAACCCGCCGCCATGAACATCACTACCATGCCCATAATCAGGAACAGGAGTGTGTTGAAGACAAAGGCCATGTCTGGCCCCACCGCTTCCTGTGCATGGGCCGTCCCGGCCGTCAACACCAGTGTGGGCGCAAGTACCCAGGTTAGTAATTTCAGTTTCATCTCGTGATACCCCTCTTCAAAGGTTGCTTTTGTTTTTGGCGATTGGCCGTTGTTGTGTGGCCACCCGGAAGCAAAGGCTAAGACAGAAAATTGTGCGTCGCAACATTAAAAAGCATAATATGCTTTATAGTTGGGTTATTTAGGGGTATTCACTTTTTTCTTGCATCCAAGTCTTCCTTTTGGCATCTCATGATCTACGGGGCCAGCCGATAAAACGGGTACTAGTGTAGTGGGGTTTGCATGTCAGAAGCTGAAGTTCTCAGCCTGTTAAGCGAAGATCTGGGAAACAGCCGCAGTCTGTTGCTTGGCTTTGGCGCCTTGGTGGGGCTCAGTATTGGCCTGTATGCGATATCGACATTGCGAACTGTTGCGCGGCATCTCAGATCTTCTGGCCATGCCTTTCATCAGAGTACACGGCAGCAAAAGAGTGAATATGAGGATCACAAGGCGCGCGCGGCCAGGATTCGGCAAACTATGCAGCGGCGCAAAAGCAGCACCAACAGGTCTGTTCTTTAGAAAACCGCAAGGGCGCTCTCGGCCTCCCAATCTGCGAAGTAAATCTCTTAAAGAACATATCCATATATGCTGACAAAATGGCAGATACTGCCTGCCAGAACGAAGACATGGAAGATGGTGTGTGTGAAAGCGCGCGACTTCCAGGCAAAGAACAAGGCACCAACAGTAAAACACAGTCCGCCAGCAATCAGCCAGGCAAAGCCAGGCGCAGGCAGTTTTGCCCATAACTCACCAATAACGAAAACACCCACCCAGCCCATGCCGAGATAACCGGCAAGTGATAGTACCTCATATTTTCTGGGATCAGATAGATGGCGTGCCAGAAATTTCAGTGTGATGCCAGCAATGGCCAAAACCCACACGGTCACCAGAATGATTGTGCCTGAAACAGGCGACAGCACCAGCAGGGCGAAAGGCGTGTAACTGCCAGCGATCTTCAGGTAGATAGCGGAGTGGTCAATCGTTTCCAGAAAAGGCTGAAAGCGGGATCGGAATGCCCCGTGATACAGCGTTGAGCTGGCGTACAGCACAAGGGCGCTGACAGCAAAGATGGAAACTGCGGTGATCTCCGCAACACCACCACTGACAGCAGCTTTTGCGACGAGCAAAATCAATGCGAGGATGGCCAGAAGAATGCCTATGCCATGACTGGCAGTATGCAGAATTTCTTCAAATGCGGTGTGCACGTCAGGAACGGCACGGCGCGTCAAGACCATTTCCTTCACTCCTTGATGATCAGGCTAACATACAAAAGTTGCGCTGGCATTAAGGACTTTCTGTGGCGACAGGCACAAAAAAGGCCGCTCAGTGGAGCGGCCTTCTGGTCAGATTAGAGGCGAAAGAGCTTACTCTTCCTCACCGTCTTCTTCTTCGGTAATTTCCTTGCCAGTGTCCTGATCCACAATCTTCATGGACAGGCGCACCTTGCCGCGATCATCAAAGCCAAGAAGTTTGACGAAAACTTCATCGCCCTCTTTGACCACGTCAGTTGTCTGTTTGACTCGCTCGGCTTTAAGTTGCGAAATGTGTACCAGACCATCACGCGAGCCGAAGAAGTTGACGAACGCACCGAAGTCCATCGTCTTGACAACTTTGCCTTTGTAGATCTCGCCAACTTCAGGTTCGTCAACAATCGCCTTGATGCGGGCGATGGCATCATCAATACTTGCCTTGTCGCTGGACGCAATCTTGATGATACCTTCATCATCAATATTCACCTTCGCACCAGACAGTTCGACAATCTCGCGGATTACCTTGCCGCCTGTACCAATGACTTCACGGATTTTGTCTGTTGCAATCTGCATGGTTTCAATGCGCGGGGCGAATTCACCGACTTCCGTACGGGAATCAGTAATTGCCTTGCCCATCTCACCAAGAATGTGATTGCGGCCCTCATGTGCCTGGGCCAAAGCCGTTTTCATGATTTCCTCGGTGATGCCGGCAATCTTGATATCCATCTGCAGGGACGTGACACCAGCTTCCGTACCGGCAACCTTGAAGTCCATATCACCAAGGTGGTCTTCGTCACCCAGAATGTCCGAGAGCACTGCGAAGCGCTCGCCCTCAAGAATGAGCCCCATGGCAATGCCGGCAACGGCGCGTTTGATTGGTACACCAGCATCCATCAGAGCAAGCGATGCCCCACAAACAGTCGCCATGGAAGACGAGCCATTGGACTCGGTGATCTCGGAGACAAGACGCAGAACATAAGGAAACTCTTCTGCTGGTGGCAGGACAGCGCGTACTGCGCGCCATGCCAGCTTCCCGTGACCAACTTCACGGCGGCCCACGCCACCCATCCGACCAGTCTCGCCCACAGAATATGGCGGGAAGTTGTAATGCAAAAGGAAGCTTTCCTTGTACGTTCCTTCCAGCGCGTCAATGAACTGTTCATCATCGGCTGTACCAAGAGTGGCCACAACGATGGCTTGCGTTTCGCCGCGTGTGAACAGGGCAGATCCGTGCGTGCGCGGTAATACACCAACCTCGGAAAGGATCGGCCGCACGGTTTTGGTGTCGCGCCCGTCGATACGCTCGCCGGTATCAAGAATACCGTTACGAACAATGTCGCTCTCGACTGACTTCAAAAGGCCTGCGACGATGCTGCGGTCGATAGTGACCTCGGCTTCTTCGTCACAGAGGGTTTCAAAAACCTTGTCTTTGGTCGCAGCGATTTTCTCCTGACGGACCATCTTCTCTTTCTCGCCATAGGCCTCACGCAGACCAGCCTCAGCCAGCTCGCGCACCTGACCCTCAAAGTCAGAGTAGTCTGCAGGTTTATAGTCCCAGGGCTCTTTGGCGGATTCTTCTGCCAGCGAAATAATCAAGCCAATGACTTCCTGTGCAGATTTATGCCCGGCCATGACAGCCCCGAGCATCACATCTTCAGAGAGTTCCTTGGCTTCTGACTCAACCATCATCACCGCGTCATTGGTACCCGCCATCACGAGATCAAGGTCAGTATCTGCCATCTCGTCGAGTGTTGGGTTGATCTTGTAGTTGCCATCGACATAGCCAACACGTGCAGCGGCAATCGGCCCCATGAACGGCAGGCCGGAAATGGTCAGTGCCGCAGAGGCTGCAACCATCGCGACCACATCAGGGTCATTTTCCATGTCATGGCTCATCACGGTACAGACGACCTGTACTTCATTCTTGAAGCCGGAGACAAACAGCGGACGGATCGGCCGGTCAATCAGACGGGAAACAAGTGTTTCTTTCTCTGTCGGGCGACCTTCACGCTTGAAAAAACCGCCTGGAATTTTACCGGCGGCGTAAGTTTTTTCCTGATAATTCACGGTCAGGGGGAAGAAGTCTTGCCCGGGCTTTTGCTCGCGCTGCCCAACGACAGTCGCCAGCACGGTTGTCTCGCCATAAGTGGCAAGCACGGCACCGTCAGCCTGGCGGGCAATACGCCCGGTTTCGAGGGTCAGCGTCCGGCCAGCCCATTCCATGGATTTACGAGTTATAGTGAACATATTTTCGTTTCTTTCAATTCAGCAGATCGCCGGATTGCGACTGCCTTCAACGGGGATGATCCCCTGATGCGTATCTGGCACCTGTTTTCAATATTGGGGAAGCAGATACAAAAAAGCGGACTGCCATCAGTCCGCTTTCAAAATGGCATTGCTTAACGGCGCAATCCAAGCCGACTGATAAGCGACTGATATCGCTCCTCATCTTTGCCCTTCACGTAATCGAGAAGGCCACGACGCTGGGACACCATTTTGAGTAGGCCGCGACGTGAGTGGTTGTCTTTCTTGTGCTCCTTGAAATGCCCGGTCAGGTTGTTGATCCGCTCAGACAGGATCGCGATTTGTACTTCGGGGGAGCCTGTATCGCCGTCTTTGACAGCATATTCTTGAATGAGCGCAGATTTGCGCTCAGGGGAAATAGACATATTTTTCTCCGCGAATGCCGGTTCGTTTCACTTTAGTATCCAGCCAGGGCATCGACCAGCCAAACAAGGTGCGAGCATATGGCGGAAAACCCGGCTGATTGCAAGCACCTGTTTGATGAGCGTGACCTGCACCCTCTTTACAGGGTACCTTTCAATAACTTCATCACACCGGAGAAGTCGAGGTCGTCCTTGTCGGCTGCTTCCATCATCGTATAGATTTGTGCGGCATGGCTGCCGAGCGGAATGGAGGCTTTCGCTCCTTCTGCGACGCCTTGGGCAAGGCGCAGGTCTTTCAGCATCATTGCTGTCGCGAAGCCCGGCTGATAGTCGCGGTTGGACGGGGCTGCCGGGACCGGCCCGGGGGCCGGGCAATAGGAGGTCATGGACCAGGACTGGCCGGAAGCTGTTGACGAGATGTCATAAAATGTCTGCGCATCCAGGCCGAGCTTCTCAGCAAGGTTGAAGGCTTCGCACGTGCCGATCATGGAGATCGCCAGCAGCATGTTGTTGCAGACTTTCGCCACCTGCCCATTGCCGGAGGCCCCGGCATGAAACACATTCTTGCCCATCACCTCAAGAAAAGGGCGGGCCATTTCGAAATGTTCTGCTGCGCCGCCGACCATAAATGTCAGTGTACCGGCTTCAGCTGCGGCCACACCACCGGAAACGGGTGCGTCTACTGCCGGATAGCCGCGCTCGACAGCGCCCTGTCCCAACGCCCGCGCTTCGTCCACGGCGATGGTTGAGCAGTCAATCAGCAGGCTGCCTTTTTTCAGGTTCTGCGCCATATCTTCCATGTATATTTTTGCCACATGCTTGCCCGCCGGGAGCATGGTGATAACAGCATCGACAGCGCTGGCGTCGAAGTCTTTCAGTGCGCCGTCCACAGAATTGCCGCCCTTGGCGACGTGGGCAGCGCGCAAGTCATCAGAAAGGTCGCAGCCATAGACGTCATGCCCTGCCTTGACGAGATTGGCGGCCATGCCAGAGCCCATATTGCCAAGGCCAATAAAAAGGATAGTGCTCATGATCGTGCTCTCTCTAAGATTTGTGTTTTCTTACCAGGGATGTGTGCTGCCCATAAAATCAACGAAGTGGGCCCGCTCCGACGGTTTCAGCCCGGCGATGACCTGTTTCAGGCCTTTGGCGCTGTCCGCCGGTGAAACGGGTGCCTGTTTGCCGCCCATATCCGTCTGGACCCAACCAGGGTGCAGGGTGCCGACAGCGATGTCCTTTGGTTTCAGTTCAATCGCCATCAGGTTCATGGCCATATTCAGCGCTGCCTTGGAGGAGTTATAGGAATAACTGCCGAGAAAAGCATTGGCGTTGGAGGCCAGTTGCGATGAGATCGCGACGATGGTGCCTTTGGTTTTCTCCACATGCGGCAGGAAGGCTTCGCACGTGGCAACCGCACCAAAGAGATTGACCTCCATCACCTCACGCCAGCTTTCATAGTCCAGCGCCCCTACGGTGCCCGGCATACCGCCACTTTCAGACCGGCCGGAAATGCCGGCATTGGCGATCACAAGGTCCATCGGCGTTGTAATGTTCTCTGCCAGCTGACGGATCGCAGCGCGGTCTTTCACATCTAGGGCGTAATGGCTGACAGTTCCCGCGACAGCCTTCAGGTCAGTTGCGGACTCAAGGGCGCGCGCCGTGGCATGAACATGCCAGTCATCCTCGGCATACTGTCTTGCGAGTTCCAGGCCGATGCCGCGATTGGCTCCAGTAATGAGAACGGATGGCATAAGGCGCTCCTTAACATTTTGTTGCGAGCAGATATCCCTGTTTAGCGTAATTCAAGAGATTTCTGTCTCTGGTGATGAGCATATATCCATTTTGACGTGCTGTGGCTGCAATTATCCTGTCTGCGGGATCTCCATTGATATTGCCGGGAAGGGAGGATGAGGTGACGAGCAGTTCCCAACTCATTTCGACCCAGGAAAACTTGGCTTGTGCAATAAATTGACGCAGCCACTCTTTTGGTTCGAGTGTTGACGGTAATTTTCCTTTGCTGTGCAACATACCGATTTCCCAGGCGCTGATTGGTGAAACACACACAGGGAGCTTAGCTTCCCAAGCCTCGGCAATCACATCGAGGGCTTTTATTTCGACAGCCTCTTTGTTGGCTAGCCAGATGAGTGCGCACGTATCCAGAAGCACGCCGCTCACAAGCGCCCCTCTTCTGCATCCCATACCTCGCCGGTTGGGCTGGTGAGGTCAGTTTCAGGCGTAACACGCACTACGAATTCCATCTTGCCGTAAAAAGACGCGATGTATTCCTTGCCGGACATTGTCTCCTGTCCATAATCAGATTTTTGCTCTTCGTTGCCACCACCGTGATTACTTTCAAGCGCACCGTTGTTGTCTTCCCTTTTGGTGAAAACAAGGTGCTTGGAGGCCATGTCAACTTTTGCAGTTTTATATCCGGCTGCCAGCCAAGCATGTGTAATGACACTGTTGGACGGATTGTTCGACCACCATGGACGGTGCTTGTAAGCTGAGGCGGGTAACTTTTCTCCAACAAGCTGTTCAATTTCCTCAAAAGTCATGGGGATTGTGAGGGCGCCGGTGCGTTCCAGGTAATCTTGGAGAGGGGCATATTTAGACATGAAACATCCTTTCAGGTTTGCGCTCAAACCTAAATAGGTATAACTTAGGCTACTGTCAATAAAAAGTTACTAACTATTTCATTGTCGGGATGACAAAGTCTGAGCCTTGCACATCCTCTGGCCAGCGTTGTGTGACCGTTTTGATTTTAGTCCAGAACTTCACGCCCTCTGGCCCGTGCTGGTTGGTGTCGCCAAAGGAGGAGCGTTTCCAGCCGCCGAATGTATGATAGGCGAGCGGGACAGGAATTGGCACATTGATGCCGACCATGCCGACATTGACACGTGCTGCAAATTCGCGCGCAGCATCTCCATTCCGTGTGAAGATGGCAACACCATTGCCATATTGATGATCTGAGGGCAGCGCGACAGCTTCCTCGAAAGTCTTGGCTCTGGCGATCTGTAATACCGGGCCAAAGATTTCTTCCTTGTAGGACGTGTGCTCCGGCTTTGCGTGGTCAAGCAATGTGCCGCCCATGAAGAAGCCGTTTTCATACCCCTGGAGTGAGAAATCCCGGCCATCAATCACAAGTTCCTGTCCTTCATCTATAGCCATCTGGATATAGTTGGCGACCCGGTCCCTGTGGGCGGCGGTGACGAGGGGGCCAAGATCGGAATCTTCTGACAGGGACGGGCCGATTTTCAGCGCTTCCACTTTTGGCTTTAGCATATCGACCAGCCTGTCAGCCGTTTCCTCACCAACTGGAACAGCCACAGGTGTGGCCATGCAGCGCTCGCCAGCTGATCCGTAGGCGGAGCCGATAAGCTGGTTGACGGCATTTTCCATGTCTGCATCCGGCAGGATGATCATGTGGTTCTTGGCGCCGCCGAAAGCCTGCACGCGCTTGTTGCGCGCGGCACCCTCGGAATAGATATATTGTGCGATATCAGAGGAGCCAACAAAGCTGATCGCCTCAACGCGTGGGTCCTGAATGAGGGTGTCTACAGCTTCCTTGTCGCCATTAACAACATTCAGCACACCTTCCGGCGCGCCTGCCTCCATCATTAGTTCGGCAAGGCGCAAGGGCACTGAAGGGTCACGCTCGGATGGCTTGTTCACGAATGTGTTGCCGCAGGCGATGGCAACCCCAAACATCCACATGGGGATCATGGCTGGAAAGTTGAATGGCGTGATGCCAGCGCAAACACCAAGAGGCTGGCGCATGGAGTAAAGATCAATGCCCGGGCCGGCTCCTTCCGTATACTCACCCTTCTGCAGGTGCGGAATACCGCAGGCAAACTCGATCACTTCCAGGCCACGCTGCACGTCGCCTCTCGCATCTGGCAGGGTTTTGCCATGCTCGGCGGAAAGCATCTTGGCGAGGTTATCCATGTCCTTCTCAACCAGCGCCTTGAAGTTGAACATGACGCGGGCCCGGCGCTGCGGGTTGACTTTAGACCATGCGGGGAAAGCTTTTGCTGCGGCATCTATTGCCTTGGTCACATCATCCGAACTGGCCAGGAGCGTTTGTGCCTGTACGTCGCCTGTGGTCGGGTTAAAGACATCATGTCGGCGAGATGAGCTGCCATCCGTGTGGTTGCCATTGATAAAGTGTCCGAGTGTTTTCATGTCCGCTTCCTCCGTATATTCATTTTATCATGCCGGGGCCTTGAAGGGCATTATCCGGAACTGTCATTCAGCCTCTGGTATCATGGGCCGGTTTTGCCCGTAGCAGGTCCAACGCTGTCGTGATGATATTTTAGGCTGCAAGTTCGAACGCCATGGCGGTTGCTTCACCGCCGCCAATGCAGAGCGAGGCAACGCCTGTTTTCAAACCGCGTTTTTGCAAGGCATTCAGCAGGGTAACAATAATGCGTGCCCCTGATGCACCAATCGGGTGGCCCAGGGCACAGGCGCCGCCATTGACGTTGATCTTTTCATGCGGGATCGACAGTTCCTGCATCGCCGCCATGGGCACCACAGCAAAGGCTTCGTTCACTTCGAACAGGTCCACATCGCCGACGCCCCACTCGAGGTCTTTCATCACATCATCAATCGCCTGCACTGGCGCAGTCGTGAACCAGGCTGGCTCTTGTGCGTGACTGCTCTGCGCGAGCACTTTGGCAATGGGTTTCAGGCCACGGCGCGCTGCTTCTGACTGCCGCATCAGGACGATCGCTGCTGCCCCGTCAGAAATGGAAGAGGCATTTGCAGCCGTTACAGTGCCATCTTTCTTGAAGGCTGGTTTCAGGTTCGGGATTTTTTCAGGTCTTGCCTTTGCGGGCTGCTCGTCCTGTTCAATCGTATAGCTGCCTTTACGGGTCTCAACGGTGACAGGAATGATTTCATTTGCGAACTGCCCGCTTTCATGAGCAGAAACGGCGCGATTAAGGCTGGCAATGGCGTATTCATCCTGTGCTTCGCGTGTGAACTGGTATTTCTCAGCACACAGCTCAGCGAAAGACCCCATCAGGCCACCTTCATAGGCATCTTCGAGGCCATCAAGGAACATGTGGTCTTTTGCTTCTGCGTGGCCAAGGCGAGCGCCTTCGCGCATTTTGGGCAAGATGTAGGGGGCGTTGGTCATGCTTTCCATGCCTCCGGCCACCCCAACGGTGACTGTGCCTGCGAGCAGGCTTTCCACCATCTGCATGGTGGTTTTCATCCCGGAGCCACACATTTTGTTCACCGTGGTGCACGGAACAGATTTTGGCAGGCCGGCCTTGATCGCTGCTTGCCGTGCTGGGGCTTGCCCCTGACCGGCGGGCAGGACGCAGCCCATCAGCACTTCATCAACTTCCTCTTCTTTCAATTCAGCCTGTTTGACGACCGCATGAATCGCTTTGGCCCCCAAGTCAGAGCAGGTCATGGGCGCAAACTCACCCTGAAAGCCCGCCATCGGCGTGCGGCCCATGGCGACGACAACGATTGGATCATCTGTTGGCAGTTTCATCTTGTCAGTCCTCTTCTCAAAAAATCTATTTTCCGGCCTGATACGGCGCGAGTATCGAGCGGGCGATAATCAGCCGCATGACTTCATTCGCCCCTTCCAGAATCTGGTGTACACGAACATCACGCAGCATCCGCTCCAGCGGATAATCGCCCAGATAGCCATAGCCCCCATGCATTTGCAGGGCCCGGTTGACCACATCAAACCCGGTGTCGGTCACGAAGCGCTTGGCCATGGCGCAGAGCTTCGTTGCATCTTCTGTTTTCGCATCCAGTGCTGCGGCTGCACGATAAAGCAGCGTCCGGGCAGCTTCCAGCTCTGTGCCCATATCAGCGAGCGTGAACTGCAATGCCTGCTGCTCATTCAGGCGTTTGCCAAAAGCCTTGCGCTCGTTCGTATAATCCAAAGCCTGATCCAGTGCCGCCTGCGCCGTGCCAAGCGAGCAGGCGGCGATGTTAAGGCGACCGCCATCAAGACCCATCATGGCGAACTTGAACCCTTCGCCTTCGCTCCCGATCAGATTGCTGGCCGGGATGCGGCAATTATCAAACGACACAATGGCGGTCGGCTGTGAATTCCAACCCATCTTGACCTCATTGGCCCCGAAAGAGAGCCCGGGCGTGTCTTTTTCCACCAGCACAGCGGAAATCCCGCGCGGGCCGTCACCGCCAGTACGCACCATGACCAGATAAAGGTCACTGACGCCGGCGCCGGAAATAAAGGCTTTTGCGCCATTCAGCACATAATCGTCACCGTCGCGCACTGCTTTGGTGCGCAGCGCTGCGGCATCGGAGCCAGAACCCGGTTCTGTCAGGCAATAGCTGGCGAGATATTCCATGGAGGTGAGTTTCGGGCAGTATTTCTGGCGCAACTCTTCCGAGCCGAACCGGTCAATCATCCATGAAACCATGTTGTGAATGGAGATATAAGCTGCCGTTGACGTGCACCCTGCGGAGAGGGCTTCAAAGACAAGTGCTGCATCCAGTCTTGTAAGACCGCTGCCACCAACATCTTCTTGTGTATAAATACCGGCAAGCCCCAATTCTGCCGTCTGGCGGATCACATCGACTGGAAAATGCTTCTCGCGGTCCCATCTGGCGGCGTGCGGGGCCAGAGCTTCTTTGGCAAACCGCTGGGCCATTTCCTGAATGGCGGACTGTTCTTCAGAGAGGGTGAAATCCATGGGCAGGCTCTTTTCAGGCTGTCCGGTTCTGCGGGAACAGGTGCCCGCCCGGCACAAAATTACAGGATGAAACAGAAACTTATGTGCCCCCTAGAAAGGCGTGCTAAAACCATAAGTCAAGTCCTGCACACGGGCGGTTACCTTCCTCCAAAATCATCACGGATTTTAGGGGATGTTGCGAAAACCGTTGATTTATTTGCCGTTTTTGAGGGCTGATTTAGAATCTCTTTTCGGGCATGTTGCGCCCGATCAAGCGGATGGAAACATGAGCGAAAACAGTAACGACTACGCGCCTTTGAAAATTCACGTGCCGGAGCCACCGTTCCGGCCAGGAGATGCACCCGATTTCTCCAATTTCGACGTGCCAGTTGCTGGCGCCACCCCGCGTCCGCCCATTGATGCATCCCGCGATGAACTGGAGCCATATTCCGAACAGATCATCAGGGTGCTGGATGACGATGGCAAGGCGCAGGGCGAGTGGGCGCCCGATCTGAGTGACGAAGAAATAGATGCTGGTATGCGCGCCATGATGCGCACCCGCGCGTTCGATGAGCGCATGATGAAGGCGCAGCGCCAGGGCAAGACCAGCTTCTACATGCAGTGCACCGGCGAAGAGGCGATCGCGACAGCGCAGCAGCGTGCCTTGCGGGATGGTGACATGCATTTTCCGACCTACCGCCAGCAGGGGCTCTTGTTTGCGCAGGACTGGGCGGTTTCCAAAATGATGAACCAGATTTTTTCCAATATCGAGGATGATCTGGAGGGCCTGCAGTTGCCGGTGCTTTATTCATTCCGAGATGCAGGGTTTTTCACGGTGTCCGGCAATCTGGCGACACAATATATACAGGCCGTTGGCTGGGCCATGGCGTCCGCCATTGCGGGCGACACAAAAATCGCCTCCGCCTGGATTGGTGATGGGGCAACGGCGGAGGGTGACTTTCACGCCGGACTGAACTTCGCCTCTGTCTATAAAGCGCCATGCATTCTCAATGTTGTCGATAACCGTTGGGCAATCTCGACCTATCATGACATTGCCCGCTCCGGCATGAGCACCTTTGCCGAGCGTGCCTATGGCTATGGCCTTGCCGCCTTGCGGGTAGACGGGAATGATTGGCTGGCAGGCTACGCTGCTTCTGCCTGGGCGGCAGAGCGGGCCAGACGCGGTCATGGTGCAACACTGATTGAGTGGGTGACCTATCGCGCCGGTGCCCATTCGACTTCTGATGACCCGACCAAATACCGCCCCAAGGAAGAAGCGACGATCTGGCCACTGGGCGATCCGATCGAACGCCTGAAACAGCACCTCATCGTCAAGGGTCTGTGGTCGGAAGAGCGCCATACGCAGGCTGAAGCACAATATGCGGATGAAATGCGGGAAGAGATGGAAAAGGCTGAGGCTAACGGCACGCTGCATGAATATGACCGTCCGCGTCCAAGTCCCAAGGCTATGTTTGAATATGTCTATGCTGACATGCCGGAGCATTTGCGCCGACAGCGTCAGGAAATGGGAGTCTGAGCCATGTTCGATGAAAAGGCGACTCTCACACCCATGAACATGATCGAAGCGATCCGCGACGCCCATGATGTGATGATGGCGCGCGATGAAAAAGTCGTCGTCTTTGGTGAGGATGTGGGTTATTTCGGCGGCGTTTTTCGCTGCACAGCTGGCCTGCAGGAAAAATACGGCCGCAGCCGGGTGTTTGATGCACCAATATCAGAAAACGGCATTGTCGGTGCAGCCATTGGCATGGCTGCTTATGGCCTGCGACCCTGTGTCGAGGTGCAGTTCGCGGATTATGTCTATCCTGCGTATGACCAGATCACCCAGGAAGCAGCGCGATTGCGGTTCCGCTCTAAAGGTCAGTTCACCTGTCCCCTGACGATCCGTATGCCAACAGGCGGCGGTATCTTTGGCGGCATGACTCACAGCCAGAGTCCCGAAGCGTTGTTCACCCATGTGACTGGCCTCAAAACGGTTATCCCGGCAACACCATATGATGCCAAGGGCCTTCTGATTTCGGCCATTGAAGACGAAGATCCGGTGATCTTTCTGGAGCCGAAGCGGCTTTATAACGGGCCATTTGATGGCCATCATGACCGCCCGGTAACGCCGTGGTCCAAGCATGAAGCAGGCAAGGTGCCAGAAGGGTATTACAATATTCCACTCGGCAAGGCCGCAACTATCCGTGAGGGGAGCGATGTGACAATCCTTGCCTACGGCACGATGGTCTTTGTGGCAGAAGCTGCCGTTGCAGAAACGGGCATTGATGCGGAAATTATTGATCTGCGCAGTCTGTTGCCGCTTGATCTCGACGCAATACAGAAGTCCGTTGAGAAAACCGGGCGCTGTGTCGTGCTTCACGAAGCAACCCGTACATCGGGCTTTGGGGCAGAATTGATGTCACTGGTGCAGGAAACGTGTTTTTACCACCTTGAGGCGCCGGTTGTGCGCGTCACGGGGTGGGACACACCGTATCCACATGCACAAGAATGGGACTATTTCCCCGGCCCGAAACGTGTCAGCGAAGCGCTGAATAAAGTGATGGAGGCTGCGTAATGGGCATTCACGTTATCAAACTGCCGGATGTCGGCGAAGGCGTGGCTGAGGCGGAATTTGTTGAATTGCACGTCAAGCCGGGCGATGTGGTGAACACGGATGACACGCTTGCTGACGTCATGACGGACAAGGCGACCGTGGAGATTCCCGCCCCTGTTTCTGGCACGGTGACCTGGGTTGGCCCGCAAGTGGGTGAAGTTGTGGCCGTTGGGTCAGAAGTTATCAAACTGGAGGTCGCCGGCGCCGGAAATGTGCGCGATGGTGGCAATACGGCGGCTGCCCCTGCGCCAAAGCCTGCACCTGAGGCGAAGGCTCCGGCACCGGAGAAAACGGCGAAAGAGACTGCGCCAGAGGCGGAAAAAAAATCTGCCCCGGCTGCACCTGCGGTAAAATCGTCCGCATCCTCCATACCCGCACGCAAGGCTGGTGCGGCACGGCGTGCAGGTGAAAAGCCGCTTGCGTCACCGGCGGTGCGCAAACGTGCCTATGACAATGGTGTGGATCTGCAATATGTACACGGCTCCGGACCAGCCGGTCGTATCAGCCATGAAGATCTTGATGCTTTCATCTCCGGAAAGTCGCCTGCTGTCGCTCGCGGCGGTAGTGGTTATGCGCCAAATATGGAGACTGAAGAGATCAAGGTCATCGGCCTGCGCCGCAAGATTGCGGAGAAAATGCAGGATTCAAAGCGCCGCATTCCGCATGCATCCTATGTTGATGAAATTGACATGACGGCGCTGGAAGAATTGCGCCAGCACATGAACGCGAGTCGCAGGGAAGGCCAGCCAAAGTTGACAGTGCTGCCTTTCCTGATGCGGGCGATCGTCGTGTCGGTGCGGGACTTTCCGCAGATCAATGCACGATTTGATGACGAGAATAATGTGATCCAACGTTATGGCGCAGCGCATATCGGTGTTGCAACTCAGACTGACACCGGCCTGATAGTGCCAGTAGTGCGTCATGCAGAAGCCAATGACATCTGGACAAATGCAGACGAAATAAAGCGCTTGGCAGATGCGGCGCGCGACGGCACGGCAAAGCGGGAAGAGCTTTCCGGCTCAACAATAACAATTTCGTCCCTTGGGGCGATCGGCGGTGTCGCGTCAACGCCGGTGATCAATCACCCGGAAGTGGCGATCATCGGTGTGAACAAGATGGTCACGCGGCCAGTCTATAATGATCAGGGCCAGGTCGTCCCGCGCAAACTGATGAACCTGTCTTCTTCATTCGACCATCGCGTTGTGGATGGCTGGGACATGGCGCAGTTCATTCAGACGATTAAAGGCTTGCTCGAATTTCCAGCCACGATGTTTATAGACAGCTGACAAGGAATAATCAGTGAACGATATTACCTGTAAAGTTCTGGTGCTGGGCGGCGGGCCCGGCGGTTACGTGGCGGGCATTCGTGCCGGTCAGCTTGGTCTGGATACGGTGCTGGTTGAAGGCCAGAAGCTGGGGGGCTGCTGCCTCAATGTTGGCTGCATTCCGTCCAAGGCTTTTATCCATGCTGCGAATGAGGTTGCCAAGGTCAACCACTTCGCCAATGGCTCGACAATCGGCATCAGTGTACAGAAGCCCGAATTTGACCTGTCAAAAACGGTGTCATGGAAAGACGGTATTGTCGCACGCTTGAACAGCGGCGTTGGCGGTCTTTTGAAGAAACATAAAGTAAAAGTTGTCCAAGGCTGGGGCGAGATGCAGGACGGCAAGACTTGCCGGGTCAGGACAGATGACGGTGAGGTCATGATCCGGGCAGAGCATGTCATTCTGGCGACCGGTTCATTCTCAACAGCGCTGCCAAATCTGCCATTCGGGGACAAGATCATTTCCTCATCAGATATTCTTGCACTGCAGGATGTGCCAGCAAAGCTGGCTGTAATTGGCGGTGGCTATATTGGCCTGGAGCTGGGGATTGCGCTGCGCAAAATGGGCAGTGAGGTGACCGTTATTGAGGCGACGCCTTCCATCCTGCCACAATATGACAGCTCCCTGACGAAGCCGGTCATGCAGCGCATGAAAGAGCTGGGTATCAAGGTGTTGCTCAATACCAAAGCTGACGGTCTTGAGGACAGCGGCGCGTTAAGGGTCAAGGACTCTGAAGATCAGGCACACAAGATTGATGCTGATAGGATTCTGGTGACCGTTGGCCGTTCCCCGCGCACCGATGGCTGGGGTCTTGGGAATATGATGCTTGATATGGATGGCGGCTTTATCAAAATTGATGATCAGTGCGCCACATCCATGAAAAATGTCTGGGCCATCGGCGATGTAACCGGCGAGCCTATGCTCGCCCATCGCGGCATGGCGCAGGGCGAGATGGTCGCGGAAATTATTGCTGGCGAAAAGCGCCGCTGGGACAAGCGCGCGATACCAGCGGTCTGCTTTACAGACCCGGAGCTTGTCAGTGTCGGCCTTTCCGAGGCGCAGGCAAAAGATCAGGGCTATGATGTCATGAAAGCGGAATTCCCGTTCATGGCCAATGGGCGCGCCATGACCATGGAAGATGAAAGCGGCTTTGTGCGGATCATTGCCCGCAAGGATAATCATCTGATACTCGGGATTGAAGCGGTGGGCGCGGAAGTGTCAGAGCTGTCCGGCGAGTTTGCACTGGCACTCGAAATGGGGGCAACGCTGGAAGATATTGCCGGCACAATCCATGCCCATCCGACCAAAAGCGAGGCTGTGCTGGAGTCCAGCTTGCGCAATCTTGGTCATGCCCTTCATATCTGAGATCAGAAAATCTGTTCTTTCTCAGCACCCCGCTGGCTGACCCAGATGGCACAGCCACAAAAATAAAGTGCGCCTGCCACCAGAACCACGCTCAGGGCCCAGCTTTCCGGTAGCAGGTAAATATCGCGGGCCCAGCCATGCTCAATGTGGCGTAATTCACGCGCCCAGCTCTGCAGGATGCACTCACGGCCATTTGCAATCCGCCCGAGACATACAAGCGGTGGAAAGGCGAGCGCCAGATAAAGCCATAACGAGCGCTCTGCACGGATGGCCTTCCAGGCAATATACGGCCCCGCCACAAGTGCAAAAGCGACGATCAGCGTGTGCATACCCATCAGCCCATGCAACAGGACGGGCTCTGGCAAAAAAGTTTTCAGCCACTCCAACATGTTGAAATCATAGCGATTTATGAGACGTGCCGGAATGGGGCTGGTTGTTTTGATTAATGCGCGTTCCTATGTTAAGATGTGTTAATAATAGGGCGTCAGTTTTGTTGCGTGTCTTGCTGCTGTCCGCGCAACTGCACATAGCTGGAGACAATCAAATGTCCCGAACGGGCTCTTCTTTCCGCGCCATCATCGTGCTGCCTGCAGCGGCTTTGGTCACCCTCGGCATCTTCTTCGCCATGAGTGGTCTGATCCGCAGCGAGGCGATCCTGGATACCAGTGAGCGTCCCGCCGTACCGGATATCTTCATGAGTGAACGGACGCCGCCCCCTCTGAATGCAGGTGATTTGACGACAGATAATATCGTGCCACCCCCACCGGTAGAGCCGGGGATAGAGCGCTCCGCTGTGGACGGGCCAGACTTTACCCCTGGCCCGGCGCCGGCCCCAACCGGGCCGGACCAGGTCTTCACACAGATGCCAAGCCTGAATTCAGCAATTCTGCAGTTCCAGCCAACCTATCCTGCAAGCTGCCAGAACCGGGGCACAGAAGGGTATGCCATTGTTGTTTTTGACGTGACCGCCAATGGTGATGTGGTCAATGCCCGGGTGGCAGACTCCAGCCATGCCTGTTTCGAGCGGGCGGCTCTGGATGCCATTCGCAAATGGAAATTCAGTCCAACGCCGCGCCAAAGCGGGATTGTCAGTCGGGGATTGCGCAAATCTTTCGTCTTCCGGCTCTCACAGTAACTCTTTGCAGCGTAAAAATTTATGAGCCGCTATATTATCAGTCTGTGTCTCGTTCTCCTGCTTGCAGGATTTATATTTCTTTTGAGCAGTCTTGGTGTAGGGCAGCCGACCAATACGGCGACAACGCCGAGTGATACGCTGGCTGTGGAACTACTGGATCAGCTTGAGCCGGACGGGAGTTTTGCAGAAAAACCTCTGGCGAGAGATGGAACAGAAGCGTTACCGACACCCTCACCGCACAAGCCGAGTGTGCCGAAGGCCGTGCCGGGCGAGCCGCCGGTTGAACCGGACCTGCCATGATCTGAGTCCAACCGGATAAATGCGCGGCTTTTTCCACTAATATCCAGAATGCGCTTCCGTCTTTTTGCGAACACCCCTTATCTTGTGTACGTTTAGGTTTTGTTAACCAAATGTTGATGATTCCACCGTCGACTCCGGGACAGGCATGGGCAAGCGCAGAAGAGAGAGAGACCGGCACAAGAGGCTGTGGCGCACTGGCGTTACGGCGTTGGCTGGACTTTTGCCTGTTTCCGCTCTGGCGCAGGAAACTGAAACCTCACCAGCAGCGTTGAGCTCAAACCTCGATCCAATTCATATCATTATGGGCGGCGCAGTGATGCTGGCTGTCGGCGCGATGACATATGCGCTGCGTGTGTCCAAGCTATCACAGAATGCTCACCTTAATCTGTCCCGCCAACTGGCGGATATGGAAGCGAAACTGGACAAGTCAGAATCCGTTCTGGCAGCGCATCCCGGCTTGGTGCTTGTCTGGCATGACTCTTACGAGGATATTGAAAAAGGCTGGGGGCATCCACGCGTGCTGGGTGGTCCGGCGGCACTCGCGTCGATCCTGACCTTTGCTGATGATGCAGCCGTTGCGCTGGCCAATCCGGCGGCAGCACTACTGAACAAGCTGGGCGAGCTGCCACTTGAAGAAGAAGTCGCGCCAGAGGATGTCCGCAAGCTGAAGGACCGTGTGAAGGAACTGCGCTCGCATGGCGTTGCCTTCTCGGGATCGGTTGTCACCGATGAAGGCCGTTCTATTGAAGTAGATGGCCGCGTTGCGGGGGACCAGGTGACGTTATGGCTGACAGACCCTGCCGTGCGCCTTGCGGAAGATGGTGGCATGATTGGCAAGGCGCGGGATCGCGCGGCTGACCTGCATGGGGCGCTCAACCATCTGGATCGCTTGCCAATGGCAAGCTGGCGGCGCGGGCCGGATCTGAGACTGGAATGGGTAAACAGCGCTTACGTCAGTATGGTTGAGGCGATCAATCTGGAAGAGGTGCTTGAAAATCAGATTGAAATTGACGGCGCATTCAAGAAACTCGCCGAGCGCGCGCGGGAGGAATTTTCCAGGTCGACAGGCCGTAAGGTAGTTGATGACCTTGTCGTTGTGAATGTGCGTGGTATGCGCCGTGTGCTGCGTATTATGGAGCAACCGATGCATGGGGCCGGTGAAGCCTGCCTTGGCGGCATCGCGATTGATATTACTAAGCTGGACAAGGCGCAGGAAGACCTCAAACGCCATCAGAATGCCTATCGCAAGACACTGAACCAGATGCCATCTGCTGTGGCTGTTTTCAGTTCTGCCCAGCAGCTGGATTACTACAATCAGGCATTCCTTGAACTATGGAAGCTGGACGATGCTGACTTGCGTACCCGGCCATATCATGGCGAGTTGCTTGACAAGCTACATCAGAAAAGCCGTTTGCCGGCCTGGGCCGACTACAATAAATGGAAAGAAGATCAGCTTACACTGTATACAGAAGGGCAGCTTGATGACTGGTCAATGGACAATGCAACGCCGGATGAAATCTGGAGCCTGCCAAACGGGAAGACCCTGCGTGTAGCACGCCAGCGGCACCCTTTAGGCGGTGTTGTAGTAGTCTTTGAGGATATAACAGAAAATCTGCGACTCGAGACGGAGTTCAACACGCAAATCAGTGTGCAGAGGGCAACGCTGAATAACCTTGAAGAAGGCGTGGCTGTTTTTGCGTCTGACGGGAAGCTGCGCCTCTATAACAGTGCTTTCCTGCGCATGTGGCAATTCGACCCGGCAAAACTGGCTGAGCTGCCTGACTTTGTGCATCTTGCAAAACAGTTCAACCGTCTATCCACGGGTGATTCTGCGGCGTGGAAAACGTTGAAGGCAAGGGTCACGTCTTTTGCACCTGAAGATCGGACGCCGATTGAAAAGGCTGAAGTGGTGCTGAAAGATGGAAGGTCATTTGCATATGGGACTGCACCATTGCCGGACGGTGCAACTCTGCTTACTTTTCTTGATGTGACCGATAGCCGCGAGCGGGAAAAAGAGCTCCAGGAACGCAATGAGTGGCTTGAAACCGCAGACCGCATCAAGTCCAAGTTTGTCAATCATATCTCGTATAATCTGCGCAATCCGTTGAATACGATCATTGGGTTTGCCGAGATGCTTGAGACGGAAATGTTTGGTACGCTGAATGATCGGCAGAAGGACTATGCTGCCAGCATTCTCAGCGCATCAAACCATTTGCTTGATCTTATCAACGACATTATTGATCTGGCGGCCATTGATGCTGGGAAACTTGACCTTGAGTTGAAAGAAATTGACGTCAAGAAAACGCTTGAAAATGCTGCCACCTATGCTGCGCTGAAAGCAGAAGATTCCGCCGTTACACTCAATGTGGAAGTGGCGGATGATATTGGTGCCATGGTTGCTGATGAGAAGCGCATAAAACAGGCGCTGTTCAATCTGCTCGCGAATGCTTTCTCCTTCACTGACGAGGGAGGCTGTGTCACCCTTGCTGCCGAGCGTGATGGCAATACGATCCGTATATCTGTCAACGATACCGGTAGGGGCGTGTCACCTGAAGATCAGGAAAAAGCCTTTGACCGTTTCGAAAGCCGTGGTCCCGGATCAGGGGCGGGCCTTGGTTTGTCTCTTGTTAAAAGCTTTATTGAACTTCACGGCGGCTGGGTCAGGCTTTCTTCCTCAGAAGGAACCGGCACACAGATCAGCTGCCACCTGCCAGCCAATGGCCCGGCCACGCGCATCTCGCCAGAAGATGAAGCTGAGATTGCCAAGACTGACAGTTCTGAAAGTGATGATGAAACCATCATCGTTGCGGCGGAGTAAGTCGTCTTTGCCATGCACTTGCCTGTACGCTTGTTAAGGCAGTTTTCGCGCGCGACCTCTCGCTTTGCCGATTTTGTCCGATTATGATGAACTCATGAAAACATATGTAGTATTATCCGCGTTTTTTGGGTTTTGCGTAGTGTTGCCTCTTCCCGCAGCAAGTCAGATATCAGTTGACGCTGGTTATCAGGAATGTGTCAGCCGGGTTGAGCAGAATGCGGAACAAGGCCGCTATTATGCTTTACGCTGGATCAGCGATGGCGGCGGCGATCCAGCTGTGTATTGTGCGGCAGTGGCAGACCTCGCGGTTGGTGTTCCCCGTCTTGCGGCAAACAGGCTGCAAAGCCTTGCGGAGAAAAACCGCACGCAGGATCCATACCTTTCTGCCCGCCTCTATATTCAGGCAGCGCAGGCCTGGGCAACTGGTGAAGAAGCTGAGCTGGCGATTTCTGCCATCAGTGAAGCTGAGCGTATGGCACCGGCAACGGAAGAGGTTAAGTTATTGGCCGCGCCGATCTATGCGCAGATCAGTCGCTGGGGCCTTGTGAAAAGGTCGCTTGATACGGCCGAGGAATATAATGCGCTATCCGCGCAGGCACTTACTTTGCGTGCCAGGGCGCGAAAGGAACTTTCTGATCATGAAGGTGCCGCGCGCGATCTGCAACTTGCGCTCAATCAGGAGCCCAATAATATTGATGCGCTCGTATTGCGTGGAGAATTAGCGCAAACGGGCTATGTTATTGATCCTTATACTGCCCGCTGATCTCTGGACCGCTTCTGCGAAGCAGCACATACTCAATCTTAATCAGGACAGGCAGACTGACGCCTTATGGCACGATACTGGGAAAATGATCATTATATCCGGGACCTGCACGAAGCCGCGAGCTTTGAAGCAGACAGGCGGGTGGATGATGGCTATCAATTTCCTGTTGGAGTGGCTGACATTGCTTCATCACGGGCGGCCATGCTGTCGCTCGTTGACACGCTGGCCCGTAGTGTCACGCGACAACTCCTTTTTCTGGCTTCTGCCGGCATTTTTGTCGCGATTGTTTTTCTATTGTCCGTACCCGCGCTTGAGTGGGCGGTTATCGGGCGGTTATCGCTCTGGCTTCTACTTCTTTTTGGGGCGCTCACATTCTCGTGGCACAGCGTGCGTAGTTTTCGATTCGGATTTGGATATAGTGGTAAGCCATTCACGTGGCGCACAGATTATACATGTATGCTTGCAGTCATCAGCACAGCGTTTGGCGTCGGGTCTATCTTGCTGACCCCTGAGACAATTTCTCTCACTTCTTCTGTCATCATATCTACTTTGACCGTTTTAATTGCGCTGGTATTCGGATTCGGCCATATTGCCTGGCAGCCTGCGGCAGTCACATCCGCTTTGCCAGCTGTGCTGATCGCACATCTGTCGCTGCTGTTTCATATCTTTCCACTTGGCACAGAAACGCAACAGGCACTTGCCATCTGGTTAGGGAGCCTCCTTTTCTCGCTTGTATGTTTCGTAGCAGGATACAGGCGTGCCCGAAAAATAGCTGCTGATGCATTGGCGCGTCATCCGCGCAACGCTATGCGGCAGATACAATCCCGCCACAAAAAAACGAGCGGTGCATATAATCCATACAGCATCAGGGCCAGAGAAGTTCAGGCGAAGCACCCTGCATCATTAGAGGCCGAGAGAGCTGTAACTGGCGGCAATCGAAGTCACTGATGCAATATAGGCGGCCGTGCGCATTTCCTTCACGGCTGGATTGGTAACAAGCACTTCCCGAATGCTGTCATAGGCACCGCGCATAGTATCATCGAGTCCGGATCGGACCAGCGCCAGTTCGTCTGAGCCGCGCAGGAATTCCTGTTTGAAAGAATCATTAAGCGGCTTCCCGATTTCTTTTTCGAGTTCGGCGATCAGAAGGTTTGCCTTGAACTCTTCCTGGCGCCTTTGCATGCGGCCAAAACGAATATGAGACAGGTTCTTTACCCATTCGAAATAGGAAACCGTCACACCCCCGGCATTGGCATACATATCAGGAATAATCTTGACGCCTTTTCGCTGGAGTACAGTGTCGGCATTGGCTGTCACCGGGCCGTTCGCGGCTTCAACAATCAGTTTTGTCTTGATACGGTCTACATTTGCAGAATTGATGCACCCTTCGATTGCTGCCGGGATGAGAATGTCACATTCTTTTTCAAGTATATCTGCACCATTTTCATGATACATGCCGCCGCCAAAGCCGCGTACACCACCAGAAGCGGCGATGTAGGATTTTAATTCCTCAATATCCAGACCATCGTCATTGATGACAGCGCCATCACGTTCAATGACTGCTGTTATCTTACAGCCGTCCTCTTCCGACAGAAACTTGGCGGCGTGATACCCCACATTACCGAGCCCCTGAACCACGACCGCCTTACCTTCAAGGTCCCCTTCAAGTCCGGCTTCCTTGACATCTTCCGGATAGCGGAAGAAGGCCTGTATTGCATACTGAACGCCGCGACCTGTTGCTTCAATACGCCCTGCAATACCGCCACTGTTCAATGGCTTGCCGGTGACACAGGCATGTGCGTCAATGTCTGTTGGGTGCAGACGCTTGTACTCGTCTGCCATCCAGGCCATCTCGCGCTCGCCAGTTCCCATGTCGGGGGCGGGCACATTCTGTGAAGGATGTATGAGATCGCGTTTTGAGAGTTCGTATGTAAAGCGCCTTGTAATACGCTCAAGCTCAAATACTTCCCAGTCTGACGGGTTGATGCAGAGCCCGCCTTTTGATCCACCGAAAGGTGCGTCAACCAGAGCACATTTATAAGTCATCAGGGCAGCCAGCGCCTCGACCTCATCCTGATTGACAGAAAGGGCATAACGGATACCCCCCTTGACTGGTTCAGTATGCTCCGAATGAACGGCGCGATAGCCTATGAAAGTATGGATCTCGCCGCGAAGGCGCACACCGAAGCGGACTGTGTATGTAGAGTTGCAAACCCGGATTTTTTCCTTGAGGCCAGGAGAAATATCCAGATGAGCGGCGGCGCGCTCGAACATCATGTCTACACTCTGACGGAATGTGGTTTCGCGGCCTTCTTTCGGTGCCATCTGGGGTCTCCCTTTTTCTTTCTTATAGCTAATGCCTGAAGTGGCGCATACTGGTAAATACCATGGCGAGGCCTGCCTCGTCTGCTGCAGCAATGACCTCGTCGTCACGAATTGATCCACCGGGCTGAATAACAGCGGTCGCGCCTGCTTCAGCTGCAGCAAGCAGCCCATCTGCAAAAGGGAAAAAGGCGTCAGAAGCGACAACCGAGCCCTTTGCCAGCGGCTCGGAAAGCCCGGCAGCCTCTGCAGCGTCCTGGGACTTACGAGCCGCAATGCGGCTTGAATCCAGCCGGCTCATCTGGCCTGCACCTATGCCAACAGTTGCGCCATCTTTCGCATAAACGATGGCGTTGGACTTCACATGTTTGGCAACGCGGAAGGCGAACAGCATATCGCGCAACTCATGGTCGCTCGGCGTGCGTTTTGTAACGACTTTCAGGTCTTCTTCGGTCATTCGCCCTGTATCCTTGGTTTGCCAGAGGAAACCACCGGAAACAGCCCGCATGACGGGATAGGCTTGTGTCATATCCGGCAAGCCATGAGTCAGAAGTATGCGGACATTTTTCTTCTTTGCAAAAATGTCCAGGGCTGCCTGGTCTGCTGCCGGTGCAATGACCACTTCTGTGAAAACCTTAGCAATTTCCTGCGCGGCCTCGGCAGTCAGTTTTTGATTCAGGGCAACAATACCGCCAAAGGCAGATACCGGGTCGCATCCCAGCGCCAGTTTATAGGCCTCAACCATACTCAGGCCTGTTGCCACGCCACAGGGGTTTGCATGTTTGATAATGGCGACAGCTGGAGTCGCAGGATCAAATTCTGCAACCAGTTCAAAGGCTGCATCTGTATCGTTGATATTATTATAGGAAAGCTCTTTGCCCTGCACTTGCTGTGCGGTTGCAACGCCCGGGCGTGCCTCGCCGGAAGCGTAAAACGCTGCTTTCTGGTGCGGGTTTTCACCATAGCGCAAAGTCTGCCACAATTCCCCTGCAACGCTGACCCTGCGCGGGGCGTCAATCTCCAGTGTTCTGGCAAACCAGCCTGAAATCGCACTGTCATAAGCGGCTGTCCGCGCATAGGCATTTGCGGCAAGGCGTCGGCGAAGGCTTTCCCCAAGGCCCTGATGGGTGCGTAATTCTGTCAGTACAGAATCATAATCTTCCGGGTCTGTCACAACACCCACATGAGCATGGTTCTTTGCGGCAGCCCGAATCATGGCCGGGCCACCAATATCTATATTCTCGATCGCGATCTCATAGTCAGCGCCGCCAGCGACTGTCTTTTCAAAAGGGTAGAGATTGACCACAAGAAGATCGACGGGAGCAATGTTATGCTCTCTCATTGCGCTCACATGTGCGTCGTTATCGCGCAATGCCAACAATCCGCCATGGATGGCAGGGTGCAGCGTTTTTACTCTGCCATCCATCATTTCCGGAAAGCCGGTGAGGTCAGAAACGTCACTGACGCTCAGCCCCTGCTCGCGCAGTAACTTCGCCGTGCCGCCTGTCGAGACGAGTTCAACACCCAGCTCTGACAGTGTTGTGGCGAACTCGGCTATGCCAGTTTTATCTGACACGGAGATCAGCGCCCGACGCACAGGTTTTATGGTATCGGATGTAGCATTGGGGGATTGGGCAGCAGTTGAAGTGGTCATGGGCATTCCTTTTTGCCACTGCATAGACAGGCGGGCAGGCCGTTTCAAGCATGGAACAGAGGGGCTGCCAGCTTGCAGTATGAGTGGCATTTTCGGTGATAACAGGCGACAGTCATGCTGGGTAAATCCGAGTGTTGATGGATATGGAGAAGCATGATGCCCCCTGTACGCATAGCCATGTGGTCTGGGCCGCGAAACATCTCGACAACCATGATGCGCAGTTTTGAGAACAGGCCCGACTGCATTGTGATGGACGAGCCATTTTATGCGCATTATCTTCAGAAAACAGGTCTTGCCCATCCGATGCGGCAGGAAATCCTGCAGGCGCAACCGACTGATGCAGATGACGTGATCGAAAAGATCGGAGCACCGCATGACGCACCTGTTCTTTTCTGCAAGTTGATGACGCATCATTTGACGGATGCGGTGCCCACGGCATGGTTCGAGCGAATGCGGCATTTTTTTCTGATTCGCGATCCTGCCCAGATGCTCGCCTCTTATGCGGCGAAGACAGATGATCACGAGTCTGTGCTTGTTTCGCTCAAGCGAGAGGAAGAACTTTTCGATCAGGTGATGCAGCTTTCAGGTGAGATACCCCCTGTCATTGATGCGCAGGACATGCTCGCAAACCCGCAAGCCATGCTGACGCTACTTTGCGAAAAACTGGACATATGTTTCCGCTCTGAAATGCTGCACTGGCCAAGTGGGCCACGAGACAGTGATGGCATCTGGGCATCGCACTGGTATGGGTCAGTGAACACATCTACGGGCTTTCGCGCGCCTGCGACCATGCCGGTCCCGGCAAGAGCCGATTTCGCCAAATTGCTTGAGGCTTGTCAGCCACACTATGACAGACTTTACAGCCAGCGCCTGACAGCAGGGTAGTTTTCACTGGCTCGCTTCACTAGGTTTGGTGGCAATGATCACAGGATGACACAATAATGCTCAAAATCAGCGCTACGGTATTGACGACGGTTACGACAGTTCTTTCGCTGCACGTCACCGCTTTTGCCGAAATGGCTGAGGCGGCTGATGAGATTGTCGTTACCGGTGAGCGCAGGCCGCAGGCTTTGGGTGACGTGCCCTCTGGCATTACCAGGATAAATGATAGAGAGATTCGCATACAGAGCGCAGATCACCCGGCGGAACTTCTGAACACTGCTCCGGGTACTTTCATTCATCGTGGCTCTGGGCAAGAGCACCTTACGGCTATACGCTCACCTGTTCTGACGGGAGGTGCTGGCGCAGGATCTTTCCTGTATCTTGAAAACGGTGTGCCATTACGATCTGCCGGGTTTGCCAATGTCAATGGATTATTCGAATCCCAGTTGCCTCTGGCCACACAAGTCGAGATTGTGCGGGGGCCAGGGGGTGCTTTTTATGGCGCCAATGCTGTGCACGGTGCCATCAATATCATTACACCATCGCCCGATGAAAATCGCCAGACTGCCAGTATCTCCATATCCGAATTTCGCCGAAAGCTAAAAGGGACAATTGCCAGGGGCAATCGCGGCGAAGGTTTTTTTGCCGGTTTGTATCTGCATGAAGATATCGGCTTTCGGACGGAAAGCGGTGCGGATCAGCAGGGCCTGGTTCTGCGACGTGTGGGTACCAATAATGAATGGTCACATGACACAATCCTGACAGTGACAAATTTGAACCAGGAGACAGCTGGGTTTGCTCAGGGAGATGACGTTTACAAAGACAATCGTCAGCGACGCTTCAATCCTAACCCCGAGGCTTATCGTGACAGCAAGGCGGTGCGTATCCAGAGCCAGTGGCAGAGGGTTGGCGTAAACGGAAGCCTGAGCATTACGCCTTATTTCCGATGGACCGAGATGGAATTCCTGCAGCATTTTCTGCCGTCACAGGCGATAGAGGAGAACGGTCACTGGAGCGCCGGTTTTCAAGGGGCGTGGTACAGGGATGACAATGTCACCCTGGGGGTTGATGGTGAATATACCGAAGGGTATTTGACAGAAATACAATCACGGCCCGATATATTCAGCTTCGTACAGGGCGTGCATTATGATTACGATATCACTGCCACAAGCCTTTCACCATTTGCAAAAGTGAACCGCTCACTGACGGAAAACCTCACCTTAACGCTTGCTGCGCGGGTTGATTATACCCGCTACGATTATCAAACCAATACAGCAGCAGACAGGATTGGGCGCTTTATTCGCCCTCCAGACCGTGCTGATGATTTCCTCACAGTCTCGCCAAAAGCCAGCCTGTTGCATGTTTCGCGTGCAGGTTCTTACTGGGTATCTTATGCGGAGGGGGCACGCCCTCCGCAGACGACAGACCTGTATCGATTGCAACTGAATCAGAGTGTGTCAGAGATAGACCCCGAAAGAATTCGCAGTCTGGAGGTCGGGTGGCGTGGCGATTGGCGTGACAGTATCTCTGGTGAAGTCACTGCTTATTTTGCTGAAAAGGAGAACTTTCTTTTCCGCGATGCAGACGGTTTCACCGTCACCAATGGGGAAACACGCCATGTTGGTATTGAGGCAGAAGTAACGGCACAACTGACAGAAAACCTGTCAGTTAATGCCAGTGGCACATATGCGCAGCACACGTACCGGTTTGATCGTCCCGTCAACAGTACGGCCAACGCCGCAGAAGCTATCCGCAGTGGTGATGATGTGGATAGCGCGCCGCGGACATTGGGTGGTGTGCGGTTGAACTGGCAGCCAACTCCTGCACTATTTGCGCAAACAGAATGGGTCCATGTGGGAGAGTATTTCATGGATGCTTCTAACAGCCGGGAATATCCTGGGCATGATATTTTCAATATGCGTTTTGAGAAGCAGTCAGGGTTTTTCACAGCCTTTGCTTCAGTGAGAAATGTGCTTGATGATCGCCATGCCACACGTGCTGATTTTGCTTTTGGGAATGAGCGCTATTTCCCTGATGAAGGCCGCACCCTTACTGTTGGCGTAAGATTTTCCAACTGAAATGGAAGCCCAGCGATAGTTTCTGCACTTCCGGATTATACTTTTTTAGGGGGTAAGGGAAAAAAACCGGAAGTGCGACGTTTGTAATCTGCATATTCCGGATATTTTTTGACCATGGATTTTTCCAAAAGGGCCTTGCCAGATACGGCGTAGAGAAAGAAAATCATCAGAGCCGGGCTCAGAACTGTTGTCCAGCCCCAGGGGGCTTCCAGAGCGATCATGGTTAATCCTGTCCAGACAGCTGCATCACCAAAATAATTCGGGTGCCGCGTCCATGCCCAAAGACCTGTGGTCATTAACTTGCCCTTGTTCTCCGGTTCAGCCTTGAACTGGCGTAACTGCCAGTCTCCTACAGCTTCAAAAAACAACCCGATACTGAATATCACAATGCCAGTGATGGCAAGAAGCCCGAGTGTTTCCGGTCCACCAATCTGGCCAACTTGCGTGGGCAGGGATACGAAGAAAGCGATACATAATTGTAAAAGGAATACACGATACAAAGACCAGATAACAAAATTACCATCCTTGCGGGCAACGCTTTCGCGCATTGCAACATATCGAAAGTCTTCACCATGCCCAAGGTTGCGCCGCGCCAGGTAAAGGCCAAGACGGCCGCCCCATAAAGCCGTAAGGATTGTGAGGACTAAGGCCCGGGGCTCTGTCCCGTCTGCCAGAAAATACGTCAAAACCGCAGGTCCTGCACAGGCTGGCCCCCACAATATATCAACAATACTCGCATTCTTTATCACGACACTGATTGCCCAGACAAAAATGAATATCATCAACATAATGACAAAGTTGGTCATAATCATGGTAAGCATAGATTGGCTCCGGTCAGGCTTTGCGCATAAAGTTATTGGCTTTGAGGAATTTGGTGATCTCATCGAAAGCGTCATGTGCTTCCGGCAACATGCGGTCAAAGGTATGCCAGACATGCGGCAGGTGCGACCAGCTTTGTAATTGGGCAGGGGAGCCCTGTGCTGTCGCTTTGGCAACATAGCGCCTGGCGTCATCATAAAGCATCTCTGTGGAACTCACATGTACCAGAGTTGGTGGCAGGTCGGAGAGGTCTGCAAAGATCGGTGATATGTCCGGCTCCGAGGGCGAGATCCGATAAAGGCTCCAGAAAGCCCAGAGCAAGACCGTGCGCGGAACCTTGTGAAAGCGCTCAAACAGCGTCTGTAACATCAGGTCGGTTTTGAAGTTGTTGCGTAAGCTGGGACTTGAAAAGGTAGAATCCACAGCCGGAGAAATCGCGATTACCGCATCTGCCGGCCACAAGCCCATGTCACGTACCCAGTTGATCAGTGAGAGTGTCAGATTGCCGCCTGCCGAATCTCCGGCAACCGCAAGGCGTTCCGTCGTAGCCGAACCATCCGGTCCGTTGTCGATAATCCATCTATAGGCCGCACGGACATCCTGTATGCTCGCGATACGCGGATTCTCAGGCATCAACCTGTAATTGACAGCGAATATGCTTGCCTTGGTGCGTGTCGCAAGATTGCTTGTAATGCCGCGATGGCTGAGGGCGCTGCCAACCGTGCCGGCACCACCATGAATGTAGAGAAGCCGCCTGTCAGGGTTGCTGCCTTTGCTGCGTACCCATTCACCCGTAATTTTGTTACAATCGCTCACCAGCGCATCCGGCGTAAAAGTTATATCCTTTGGAAACTTCCGTGAAAGGCCGATATTATCCATCCGTTCACGCCGCGCTTTAAGCTGGTCTGTGCTGGAGCCTTTGCGTGCCTTTGCAGGCTTGACGTAATTTTCCAGAAGATAGGCATTTACTTCTTTGACACCGTCTGAATCCGGGTCCGTCTCAAATGTCACGGGCTGGTTTGCGTCATAAGCTGATAAATTTTCACCCTTAAGGTGAAACCGGGTGACAGCCCATGCTGCGGCACCTGCAGCAGGCAAAAGCAGCGGAAGTTGAAGAACCATGTAATATCCCTTCGTCTTGTCTGAGGCTAGGACGGATCAAGGTTATAAAGCAATGGCGAAGCTCACCCGGGTATCCTGTTGCCGAGCCAGCGCCGGATCGGCAGGTCGGCGCCGTAAGTCAGCGCAGTTGAAAGCGCAATCATCAGTGTCGTGGTGATCAGGAATGAGCTCCACCATCCAAAGCCTGTTGATTGAAGCTGGGCCAGCAAAACATATCCCACCATCTGATGCACCAGATACAGCGGATAGGAAATTGCTCCCAGAAAAACCAGCCAGGGATGGCTCAATATACTGAGGCGTGTTGTCAGTGTGGCGAGCAGGAACAGAACAAGATGGCAGGCTATGATAAAACTGCCTGTAAATCCGCGATCATCATAGTTTGCAAAAGGCTGGGGGAATTGCGCGGCCACGACGAGAAGCAACAGGATAACGCGCAACGGACTCCAGCCGGTTTGCGTGATCTTGTAAATAATCAAACCGGCAGCGAACAGGTGTCCATAGCCATTTATCATTGACAGATAATGCAAGGGGTGTGGAATAAAAGGCGCGGTCCAGGTAAATGTCAGCGTCCCGATGATCCAGATTGCTGCCACTATTTCCGCATGGCGTTGCAGTTTTGACCGGAATAAAAAGAACATGAAAAAATAAAAGCCTAGGGTGTGGACTCAATTGATCCAGCATTTTGCTGCGAAGAGATATATCATGTTGATGAAGTTCCTTCGAGATTTCTCGAACCGTGTAGCCAGCCGTCTCATGTCTTTCATTTTGCAGAAGAACCGCTCGACAATATTACGCATGGCGTAAAGGCTGGTGTCATGCGGGACCGGATTGCGCGCATTGGACTTGGCGGGAATAACCGCCAACGCACCTTCATCGGCGATATCGCGCCTGATCTTCGCACTGCCATAGGCTTTGTCCAGGACCATCGCCAGAGGCGGCATCTCCCAGTCGAGGAAGACATTCATCACCTGGCTGTCATGAACATGGCCGCCAGTGACCTCAATGCGCAATGGCCTGCCATTTTCATCTACGGCCACGTGAACTTTGCTTGTGCGACCGCCCCGTGAGCGTCCAATATCTTCCGCCAGTTCCCCCTTTTTGAGCCACTCGCTGCGCGGTGAGCTTTGACAATCGAGGCGTCTATGAAGATCAGACTGTCCTCACATTCTTCAGCGAGCGCATCGAATATGCCCTTCCAGACGCCGCGCTCGCCCCACCTGTTATACCGATTGTAAGCAGTCGTGTACGGTCCATATCGTTCCGGCAAGTCCCGCCATGGCGCGCCTGTGCGCAAAATGTAAAAGATGCCGTTCAGGATCGTACGATCATCTTTGCGCTTCGGGCCGCGGCTAACCTTTGGCAACAACGGTTCAATCACCGCCCATTCTTCATCCGACAAATCAAACCGCGCCATTTAAGACTCCCTTTCGGAAATCCCTGAATCACGCTTTGCACAAACAAATCAATCAGTTAAATTGGGTACAGACCCTAGTTCGTAAGTCAGGCTCCAATACACACTGTCCACCGGTTGCACTTTGATATAATCCTGCAACATGGTCAGATTGACGAGGTAAGTCAGCCAATCTGGTCCAGCACTGAGCACAGGAAACAAGATCAGTATCAGGAATGTGAAGGTCACGCAAACCCAGAAAATCGGATAAAGGCGAATGAACCTTGACTTCAGGAATGCTCTGGTGGCGCCGCGTCGCTCCAGTGTCATCAGGATCACAAATCCTGAGATTATGAAAAAAAGGTGCACCCCAAAACCACCAAAGTCGATAACAAAGCCAGGTGGTTGCGCTTCCGGCCAGAAGCGCGGAAAAACACTTGTGTAATGATAGAGTAGCACTGCCATGGCGGCCAGGCCGCGCAGGCCATCAAGATTGGTCAGACGACTGCCCGCCGGGGGTAAAGGCGTGACCGTCATCTGGTCTGTCCTTGTGACAACGTGGTTCTCAAGCGTTCTATAAGGGCGGCATATCCCGCAAGGTTGAGGTGTTGTCCGTCACCTTCATGCAGGTCTGTTGCGAGATCACCATTGCGGTCGGACAGAAAGTCCTGGGTGGGCAGGAAACGGCATGGTGCGTTGCACAGCGCGCGCAGCGTTGCATTGGCGGCATCTATCTCTTCATTGCTGATATCCTGCGGTTGGCTGGTGTCAACGGGCAGGATTTCGAGGAGTGTCCATGGCGTATCGTAAGCGTTTATTTTTTCGATCAATGCCTTGGTTCTCTGGTCGAAAGCCTTGCGCGTCGCATTCTCAAGATCATTCAGCCCGATACTGACGATCAGATGTTTCGCTTCCCTCAGGCGCTTGTAGTCTGTGAGGTTTTGGTGCAATTCATCGGCGCGCAATCCGCCTATCCCAAGATTGAGCGTGTTGGGATGAAGGCTTGCTGCGTCAAGACGTTGCATATGGCTGTCGCCCAGAAGGATAACCTCCGGCTGTTGGGCAAACGCGAGTTTGTCAGTATGATATTTGTGCAGCTCGTTTTTATAGGAGGCTGCATCATAGGGAGAAAGCCCCAGACGCCAGCGCAAGGCAGGCACTATATCCGGGTTGAGCATGGCAAATGCGCCTGCAAATGTGAGGAAGGCCGCATATATAGCAAGGCCAGGCAGAAGGAACTGACGCCATTTTCTCATCAGGTTGCCACCTCGCCGTGGGTGTGCTCTTCGCCCAGATACTCCGCTGACTGCATTTCCATCAACCTGCTTATTGTGCGCTCAAATTCAAATGACCCGTCGCCTTTCGGATAAAGGTCCTGGGGGGAGGTATCGGCCGAACAGACAAACTTTGTCTTGTGTTCGTATAGGGCATCAATGAGGGTGACGAAGCGTTTTGCTTCATTGCGCTTTTCTGGTGACAGGGCGGGGATATGATCCATAAAGAGGGTGTTATAGGTGCGGGCAATCGTCAGGAAATCTTCTGCGCCCAGTGCACTGGCGCATAAGTCAGTAAAACTCACCCGTGCTGCGCCGCGTGCTGCCCGTGGAATGAGAAGCGTGCGCCCGCGAACATGCAACTCGTCGCGCTCTTCCTGTGCCGCCATGGTCAACCGCTCCCAGGCGGTATCCATTGCTGCGTCGGCTGCTCGCCCCAGTGGGTGATGATAGACTTTAGCGCCCGTCAACTGATCCAGACGATAGTCCCGTGCCGCGCCCAGTTCGTGCACCTGCATATGCGCCTTCAACAGATCGATAGAAGGAAGGAACACGTTCCTGTTCAAGCCATCCTTATAGAGATCATCTGGATGTCTGTTCGATGTTGCGACAACCACAGCGCCGAAACGGAACAGCCAGTCAAAAAAACGTCCCAGGATCATCGCATCTGCTATATCGGTGACCTGAAATTCATCAAAGCACAACAGGTGAGCCGACTGGAACGCCGCGCGGGCCACATGGGGCAGCGGGTCATCTATTGGCGCGCGCCGTACCAGATGCGGTTGCCGCTTGCGCACTGAATCGCTCATGGCGCGCCATTGCGCAATGCGTTCATGTGTTTCGGCCATGAATTCGTGAAAATGTACGCGGCGACGCGGGCTCAGGGGCGCATTTTCGTAAAACAGGTCCATCAGCAGGCTTTTACCGCGCCCGACACCGCCCCAGAGATAGAGGCCTTTGGGCGCTTGTGCGGTCCGGCCAAAAAGGCCTCGCTTGCCAGGGCGATAGTTTGTCAGCTTTCCATGCAATTCTTGCAGCAAGGCCACGGCGTCAGCCTGGGCCGGATCAGGGTATAATCCGCCCGTCGCCACCAGTTGGTTATATGCCTGTTCAGGTCCCGCCATGCGGGCCCATTTAGGGGCATTTCCCGGATGCGTGCAATCGGCTATAGCACGCGGCATGGTTAGCTTTTCAGACATTACCGCCGCCGCAGAGCGCCTTGTGCCATTTATTACCCGCACACCGCTTCTTGAGAGCCCGCGCCTGAATGCCCGGCTTGGGGGGCGACTGTTGGTCAAGGCCGAGTCTCTGCAGAAAACCGGCTCGTTCAAGTTTCGCGGTGCGACCAACAGGATCAGTCAGCTTACGCCGCAGGAGCGCGCGGCGGGTGTGGTCGCCTGGTCCTCCGGCAATCATGCGCAGGGCGTTGCGCTGGCGGCCATGCTGCACCATGTTCCCGCGACCATCGTTATGCCAGAAGATGCGCCGCAGGTGAAAATCAACAATACAAGTAGCTATGGCGCGGAGGTTGTTCTGTATGACCGCTATGGCGAAAGCCGCGAGGAAATCGGTACACGCATTGCCCGGGAAAAAGGCGCGATCATTGTGCCGCCCTTTGATGACCCGCATATTATCGCCGGGCAGGGCACCGTTGGTCTTGAGCTGGCGGTGCAGGCGCAAGAACAGGGCATCACGCTGGATGATGTCGTGATCTGTTTTTCCGGCGGTGGCCTGTCTGCCGGGTGCGCTGTCGCCCTGGCGGCGCTGAGCCCGGCCGCAAAACTCTGGGTGGCCGAGCCGACGGGGTTTGATGATGCCGGACGCTCCCTGCGGGCAGGCCATCCCCTGCAAAATGCGCCGGGCGGCAAGTCCATCTGCGATGCCCTGCTGCAACCAACGCCGGGGGCGCTCACCTTCCCGATCCTGAGCGCCTCTGGCGCGGGCGGGGTGAGTGCCAGCGACGAAGAAGCGCTGGCCGCCATGAAAACCGCGTTTGAGGAATTCAAGCTGGTGCTGGAGCCGGGCGGTGCTATCGCGCTTGCCTGTGCGCTGTCCGGCAGGCTGGATATAAAGGGCCGCACCATCTGTGCCGTTGCCACGGGCGGCAATGTGGATACTGATCTTTTCAAGCAGTGTCTTTGAATATCTTTGCCGTTTTTGCGCTGCTGTATAGACCCTACATCGCGTTTCCCTCGGCCAGAAGTCTGGAACGACGGGTAAGTGCTGAACATGAAAGCATCCAGTCCTCAGCAAGTTTTGGTGATGGTTGATGAAGCTCAAGCCCGTCATTTTCATCTTTGAACTCTCCTCAGGCCGCGGCCCATTGTCACTTTGGGTCGGCAGGCAGCCAACCACTGGACTGTCTGCTGATCTGCCTCACTCTCTGGTGGACAGGTCTGCGACGGATAATAGGCCATGCCAGAGGGGGGCACATAAGTTTGGTTATGTTATTGAAAGGCGAGGACTTTTTCTCAAGTCCAGGCCCATAAGTTTTTTTTCGCGATTAGTTGATGAAGCCTTCCGTATAAAGATGCGTCGTCAGGCTATCCGGGAAGACGTGCTCAGAGAGTTTATCGCCGGTAATGCGGAAGTACCGGGTTGCGCAAAGTCAAAAGGGATATTTTGCGAAAAGGCAGAATTAAAAAAGCCCCGATAAATACCGGGGCTTTTTTATATTTGCATTTGAAGAGTCTTCACTGACAGGCAAGACACTCGTCATAATCGGTCTTGGCGGCTGCCTGCATCATGTCGTCTGTGGCGGATACATCGTCATTGGCGGGCTTGTCTGTGCTGCCAGCATAGGATGTGCGCTGAACGGATTTTGAGCGGCAGTAGTAAAGGCTCTTCACGCCTTTTTCCCATGCGGTCCAGTGCAGCATATGCAGGTCCCATTTGTCTACGTCGCCCGGAATAAAGACGTTCACGGACTGCCCCTGGCAGATGTAAGGTGCGCGGTCAGCAGCAAGCTCGACAACCCAGCGTTGGTCCAGTTCAAAGGCAGTCTTGAAGGTGTCTTTCTCATCCTGTGTCAGGCAGTCGAGATGCTGGACGGAGCCTTCATTTTCAAGAATGGAAGACCAGATTTCTTCCGTGTTCTCCCCTTTTTCGTCAAGCAGGCGCTCCAGCGCTTCGTTCTTGACGGTAAAGGAGCCGGAAAGGGTCTTGTGGGTGTAGACATTGGCCGGGATCGGCTCGATGCCGGCAGATGCACCTCCACAGATGATCGAGATGGAAGCGGTCGGGGCGATGGCCAGCTTGTGCGAGAAGCGCTGTTTGATACCGCGTTCTTCCGCATCCGGACAGGCGCCTTTTTCGTCCGCCAGTTTGACCGATGCGGCGTCTGCGCCCATGCGGATATGCTTGAACAGGCGATTATTCCAGGATTTTGCCATGGCACTTTCAAACGGGATGCCACGATCCTGCAGGAAGGAATGCAGGCCCATGAGGCCGAGGCCGACAGAGCGCTCGCGCATGGCGGAGTATTGCGCTTTCTCCATGCCATCCGGCGCACGGTCGATGAAGTCCTGCAGGACATTGTCGAGGAAGCGCATGATGTCTTCGATGAAGCGCGGCTCGTCTTTCCACTCGTCATATTTCACGGCATTGACGGAAGACAGGCAGCACACGGCTGTGCGCTCATTACCCAGATGATCAGTGCCGGTATGCAGCATGATCTCTGAACAGAGGTTGGATGTGGAAACTTTCAGGCCCAGGTCACGCTGGTGCTTGGCCAACTGACGGTTCACCGTGTCTGAGAAGATGAGATATGGCTCACCCGTCTGCAGGCGGATCTCCAGAATTTTCTGCCACAACTTGCGGGCATCAATGGTGCGGATGATTTCGTTATTCTTCGGAGAGCGCAGGCCGAATTCCTTGCCGTCACGCACGCATTCCATGAACTCATCCGTGATGTTGAGGCCGTGATGCAGGTTCAGGGACTTGCGGTTGAAGTCGCCCGACGGTTTGCGGATTTCGAGGAATTCTTCAATCTCCGGGTGGAAGACATCAAGATAGCAGGCGGCTGAGCCACGGCGCAAAGAGCCCTGGCTGATGGCCAGTGTGAGCGAGTCCATCACCCGGATGAACGGAATGATACCGGATGTGGCGCCAGCGCCTTTCACTTTTTCACCGATAGAGCGTACGCCGCCCCAATATGTGCCAATGCCGCCGCCATTGGAGGCAAGCCAGACATTTTCGTTCCAGGTACCGACAATGCCGTCGAGGGAGTCATTCACGCCATTGAGGAAGCAGGAGATCGGCAGGCCGCGCTTGGCCCCGCCATTCGACAGGACGGGCGTTGCCGGCATGAACCAGAGTTTCGAGATATAGTCATAGATGCGCTGGGCGTGGTCTGCGTCATCGCCATAAGTGGTGGCGACGCGGGCGAACATGTCCTGAAAACTTTCGCCCTGCAGCAGGTAGCGGTCTTCCATGGTGGTTTTGCCAAAATCAGTCAGCAGGTCATCGCGGCTGCGGTCTACCTGAACTTCGCGGACGACACGCAGGGCAGGCTTTTCAGCCTCTGCGGGGACGGGATGGGCAACGCCATCAATGATCACACCTTCAGTGGTGATCGCGGCTTCTGCGGTGATATTGGCAGTATCCAGTGGCGGCATGATCTCTCTTCCCTCTATATATAGCGTATCTTCTTCGCGGGTTCAGGGCGCAGGTTCATTGTTCCGGAAAGGGAACATCCCTCACGCTTCCGGCGCAATGCTTTGCGGTGACCTGATTTTCGCCGGCATCCTATCCGGCACAACATATAGTTACCTGACGGCGTGTGTTCGTCAATATGCTGTGGCTGGCTTGGGGCAAGTTTTTTACTAACAGAGGGTTAATAAGGGCGCATTAAATGCGCTTTGTAAAGGTTTTGTCGCACAGTTTCATTATCGTTTCGGCTGCGGATAGGTTGGAAAACTTTGCCTCCTGCTATTCTCCAGACACAAGATGTAGTGGGTCGTGCATTAACCGGATATTTAGGCGATTCCCGGTTTCGCGGATTCTGAATACCGCTTATGGTGCGCGCGAATTCAATCGGCCTGCCGGGGGCAAGTCGACATTCAGTTATTGATGAGGAGCGTTATCATGTCGATCAGACATCTATTACTGGCAGGGGCGTCCGCGCTGGTGCTGACTGCCTGCGGCAACAAAGCCGAAGAAGAAGCAGCAACCGTCGAGGAGGTTGTCGCGGAAGCCGAGGCCGAAGGCCAGATCCCCGCTGTTGAAGCAGCAGAAGCTGCCATTGATGCGCAGTTGACACTTTCGCCGGAAGAACTGCTGGCGCGCAGCGAGGCCTATCTCGCTGAAAACGCAGCCAAGGAAGGCGTTGAAGTCACCGCCAGCGGCCTTCAGTTTGAAACCCTTGAAGCAGGCGATGGCCGTGCGCCAATTGAAGATGATGTGATTGTCATGCACTTTGTGGGCATCAAGGCCGATGGCACCGTGTTCGACACATCGCTTGCCCGTGGCACGCCGACGACAATCCAGCTTTCATCTTTCAAGGATGAAGCACCCGGTTTCGTTGAAGGGGTGATGAAGATGAATGTCGGCGGCGCAGCGCGCTTCACCCTGCCGCCAGCGCTGGCCTATGGCACCGAAGGCACACCGGATGGTGTGATCGGCCCGAATGAGGCGCTGACATTTGAAGTCCAGTTGCTCGATGCGATCGACGCGGAAACTGTTGCCAAGATGGAAGCCGAGTACAAGGCGATTGCAGACACTAACAAGCAGGCCGGCGACGCCTTCCTCGCGGCCAATGCAGCTAAGAGCAGCGTTCAGGTCACGGAAAGCGGCCTGCAGTATGAAGTGCTGGAAAAAGGGAACAGCACTGTCTCCCCGACCGCGGCTGACACTGTGGAAGTGCATTATCGCGGTACGGTCGAGGACGGCACTGTGTTTGATTCGTCCTATGATCGCGGCGAAACGACGACGTTCCCGCTGGGTAATGTCATCCGAGGCTGGACGGAAGGCCTGCAGTTGATGAATGAAGGCGACAAGTATCGCTTCTACATTCCATCAGACCTGGCTTATGGCGCGCAGTCGCGTGGCGAGGTGATCGGCCCGAACCAGATGCTCATCTTTGATGTGGAACTGGTCGACGTGAAAGAGCCAGCGGCTGCGGAGTAACGCAAGCTGGCCTGAAAACAATATCAGGGCGGGTCCGGGGTCAACTCCGCACCCGCCTTTTTTGAATGAGGAGGCGGAAAAGTGGCGGAAAATGCAGCAAAGGGATACTGGATCGGGCATGTAACGGTGATGAATGCCGATCTTTATAAGGAATATGTCGCGCTGGATACGGACATTGTAGCGCGTTTTGGCGGGCGCTTCCTGGCGCGTGGTGGCCAGTGCGAGGTGCCCGAAGGCGACGCGCAGGAGCGGCATGTGGTGGTAGAGTTTCCGGATTACGCCACAGCGCGCGCCTGCTATCATTCAGAAGAATATCAGTCAGCAGCTGTGATCCGCAAGGCAAATGCTGTCTCCACCTTTGTGCTTGTTGAAGGGGTTTTGTGATGCTGCGTAAACTGCTGACAGGTATTGCTGTGCTGTTTGTGGCCGTTTGGGGAGCGCTCCTGCTCTGGCCGGAAGGGGCTTATGCGCCGCACCAACCGTCTGATGAGTATCGGGCGCGGGCGGCGGACTACCTTGCCCGTAATCTGACGCCGATGCCGGAAAACTGGCAGTGGGACAGTTTTGAGGCGACTGATGGCAAGCTGATGCGTTGGGGAAGGGCGCGGCCTGAAGGAGATATTCGCGCAACTGTAATCTTCGTGCCGGGATATACTGGCACTCTTGAGATGTATGCAGACTATCATCATGAAATGTTGTCCCGGGGCTATGAGGTTTACGGCTTTGATCTGCGGGGGCAGGGTGGCTCGGCGCGTATGCTGGAAAATCCGGAAAAGCCTTGGGTTGCCGATTTTGGCATATATTCTGATGATGTTGCCGGGTTTACGAAAATGGTCCGGACGCAAACGGCGGGGCCGTTGCTGCTGATAGGAGAGAGTTTCGGCGGGCATGTGGTCTTGCGCGCCGCAGGTGACCATGAGCTGCCGATTGACGGCTTGCTGCTGGCGGTGCCAGCCATGCGCATCCAGACCCCGCCGCTGTCCTATGGTGCCGCACGGTTCATCGTGGAAGCCTCGCGTAAACTTGGCTTTGGCAAGGATTATGCGTTGATGCAGAAAAACTGGCAGCCCTATGTGACGGATCTGTCGCAGCCGAATTATTGCGGTGACAATATCGACAGAATTCACATCAAAGATACGCTGTACACAGCAAGACCAGAGTTGCGGGTTGGTGGCACCACCAATCAATTCATTTCCGAAATGATGGAATCTGGTGAAAGAATTTCCAAACCTGGCTATCTGCAACGGCTCGATATGCCAGTGCTGCTGGTCACTGGGGATACGGATTCCATCGTTCAGGCAGAGGCATCAAAAAAAGCGTGTGCGGCGCATATTCCTGATTGTGACCTGCTGGAGCTTGAAAATTCGGGCCACTGCACGATCTCTGAGCCGGATGCAACGCGCGCAGCGATGTTTGACGGCGTTGATGCGCTGCTGGCCCGGGCAGAGGCCGCGTTGCAATGACCACATACGCGATATTCGGTGCAGGCTCTATCGGGTGCTATGTTGGTGGCTTGCTGGCGGCTGGCGGTCGGGAAGTGATTTTTATCGGCCGCGACAGGCTTGCGCAGACAGTGCGTGAAAATGGACTCACGCTGAGCGATTTTGAACATAGCGAAACCGCCGTTGCGCCTGGCTATATCCGCTTTGAAACGGACCCGGCGATGCTTTCTGAGGCTGATGTTGTGCTCGTCTGTGTCAAGAGCATGGCAAGTGAAGTGGCGGCAGCGGCGATCGCTGAGCACGCGCCGGCGAAGGCTGTTGTCATCAGCCTGCAAAATGGCGTCAGTAATGCGGATACGTTGAAAAGCGGTGTTGCCAGTCAGCCCGTTGCGGGTGGTATGGTGCCCTATAATGTCGTCAATCTGGGCGATGGCCGGTTTCATAAAGGAACACCGGGAGATCTTATTGTCGAAGTCCTGCCAGAAACGGCTGCGATTATTGTGGACATGGCAGCAGCCGGGCTTGCCACGCAGGCCACGGATAACATTCAGGGCGTGCTGTGGGGGAAACTGCTGATCAATCTGAATAACGCCCTCAATATGCTGTCTGACCAGCCATTGAAGCAGCAATTACTGGATGTAAATTTCCGCCGTGTCTGGGGCATGTGTATCAAGGAAGGCCTGAGCGTTCTGCAGGCAGCGAAAATCAAGCCGGTCAAGTCTGGTCCCCTGGACCCGGCTTTTTTTGCCCGCATACTGAGCCTGCCAAATTTTATCCTGATGCGTATCGCCCCTGCTTTTAACAAGATTGATGACAATGCCCGCTCTTCCATGTGGGAGGACTTACAAGCCGCACGCGTTCCCGAAATTGACTATATCAATGGAGCGATTGTTGATCTTGGGCGCGAGGTGGGTGTGTCTGCGCGGGTCAATGAAAAAATAATCCGTATCGTGAAAGAGTCTTTTGCAGATGGGAAGTCGCCGGCATTTGACGGGGCAACCTTGCTGAAGATGATTTCCTGAAACGGCTGCCGGGCGTCTGACTGTCTGTCCGGAAGTACTTAAGACGAGGGACCTGGCCTCTCATCACCCAAAAGGAAAACCCTCGCCTCACCGGGGCAGTTCACATCACAGGCAATGGCGGCATTGGTCGCGCGGTTCATGCGTTCTTCTGCTGAAAGGGAAAGCCCTTGCAGCGCCGCGTCGGCGCCCAGCGCATAATCTCGTCCGCTGCCACTGGCCCATAGCTTGCCTTCCGGTATGGGTGATATCGCCAGCGACGGGTCAAGGTCAAACACACGGCCATTCTTATGGGCGAGGATGCACGAAATACCATAGCGTGCGGACGCGTCTTCCTCGTCCTTGGCCGCAATATCATGCTCCTTGAAAATATCGCGGATGGTTTGCGCTATCTTCCGGGCATCCATATCCGGTTTTGAAAGATCATCGCTGTTGAGCCGGAGAATATCAATCTGTACGCTGTCACCAGCGCCGCCCAGATACCAGTCACCAAATGCGCTCCATTTGCTGGTGCCGTCCACCAGGATTGCATCCCCGACGGTGACGGCAGTGTTCTCTCCGAGCCATATTTTGTCGCTCTCGCAGAGGGCTGTGATGATTGTCATATATCAGGTCCTGACCTTTTTTATTATCCCTCAAAGGGTGTGCCATCCTTACGCCGGAATTCCCAGTCGCCATCAACCTTGAACGCCTGCATGTCGACACTCTCATCGGTATACGATGTAATATCGTCCTCCATGCGGCTGCCAACTTCAATAAACAGGCACTCCTGCCCTGACCTGTTTACCAGCATATGGCCATTCTCGACACCGGCTTTGAAGGCTGCGGCGTCGCCAGCGCGCAGGATGGTTTCTGCATCATCTTCTATCAGCACCGCTTCTCCCTTGAGCATGTAAATGAACTCATCTTCGCGCGCATGCCAGTGTTTATGAGCTGAGGCGGCGCCCGGTTTCAAACGGGTCAGATTAACCCCGAACTGATCGAGGTGGCCCGCATTCCCTAGCGCCTGTTTCTCGCGGCCGTCGCAATGGCTGGCATACGGGGCCGGATAGGCGCAGGTCTTGCGGACATCAATGGCATCTATATCTATCTTTGGCATGGATCACTCCTGAGCGAAGTTTGAGTTTACCTGATACACCGGCAAGGCCTAAAGAGGAAACATGACGCCTGATATACATACCCGGTCTGATCCGGTAACGCTTGCCTCGGCCCTGATCCGCTGCCCGTCCGTGACACCTGAAGATCATGGCGCACTGGACCTCTTGCAGGGCTGGCTTGAGGCGCTGGGGTTCGTCTGCGAGCGCATGATGTTTGCTGATGAAGATGCGCCGCCGGTTGATAATCTTTATGCGAGGCTGGGCACATCGCTGCCAAATTTCTGTTTTGCCGGTCATACAGATGTGGTGCCGCCCGGGGCCGCAGAAGACTGGGACGTGCCACCTTTCGAGGCCATGGAGCAGGACGGTATGCTGCTTGGGCGCGGCGCGTCCGATATGAAAGGCGCTATTGGCTGCTTTGTCTCTGCTGTGGCTGAATATCTGAAGCAGGAAAGTCCGAAAGGATCTATCAGTCTACTGATTACAGGAGATGAAGAGGCGCTGGCGATAAACGGTACGCGCAAAGTGCTGGAGGCGCTGAGGGCACGGGGGGAAGAGATCAGCCATTGTATCATTGGTGAGCCATCCAACCCGCAGGAACTGGGCGAGATGATAAAGGTCGGGCGTCGCGGCAGTTACAACGCGGTGCTGACGGTCAACGGTGTGCAAGGCCATGTCGCTTATCCGGGCCGTGCAGAAAATCCGATACCGCATCTGATGACATTGTTGCAGGCGTTGACGGCGCAGCCGCTGGATGACGGCTATGAACATTTCCAACCGTCCAATCTCGTCATTAGTGCCCTCAATACGCCGTCACTGGCAGAGAATGTGATCCCGGGCTGGGCCAGCGCGCGCTTCAATGTCCGGTTTAACCCGACCTGGACCGGGGCAGGGCTGGATGCGTATTTGCGCGAGATTATTACCAAGGCTGCTGCCGGAACCATTCGCTGGGATCTGAAAGGGCGTCATTCCGGTGAAGCGTTTCTGAGTAGTGATGAGGGCTTCCCTTTGCTGATATCGCGTATCGTCAAGGAAGTGACCGGGCGTCAGCCTGAGCTTTCCACCAGTGGTGGCACGTCTGACGGGCGCTTCCTGCATCTGGCCGCACCGGTTGCCGAGTTTGGCCTGGTCGGGGCAACCATGCACAAAGTAAATGAGCGTGTGTCCATCGCAGATATGCACAGCCTGCAGCGGATTTATCTGCGCTTGTTGCAAGATTATTTCAGCGAGCCGTCATGATTTCGCCTGACTATATCAAACAGCAGTTCCAGGGCGTCATTGCCATGCTGCGGGACGAGGAGTGGCGCGAGACACTCGATACGACCGAAGATGGCGTTTTCAGGTCTTTCTGGGCGATCCCGCTCTGTCTGGTGGTGGTCGCGGTATCCTCCCGCCTTGCAGAGAGCGTTTTGCGCCTTAATCCAGAGCTGGAACTGCCTGACCTGCCGGTGGTTTTTGATCTGACCCTGCAATCGGTCATTTTCCTCAGCATCTGGGCGTTGACGCTGTTCCTGCTGGTTGGTTTTGCCCGGCAGATAGGCGCCGGAGGGCGTGTGGCACCGTTGATCGTTTCCTATAACTGGTCCGCGCTGTTGCTGAACCTTCTCAATATGGTCTTTCTGGTATTTGCATCGGTTACGCAGGCGCTGGAAGTACTCGTTATTTTCTCGCTGGCATTGCAGGCATTCTGGTTTGTCATGCGCTGGCGGTTGATCCGGGCCTCACTGGAAAGTGACGTTGGGCCGACTGTCGGGGTGCTGGTTATCATTTTTCTGGCAACATTTCTTGTGAGCCTGACCATTGCTGACCTTGGGGTCTGGGTACATGGACTGTTTGCTGGCAATTAAGCCTGCCTCACATATGCCACTGTCTGACCTTACCAAGTTTTCGGCTGGTCAGACGCTAGGCAGTCCGGTAAAGAGTTGGTTAATGTCACGGACCGGCCCGATGTCGGCCTCAGTCAGTATGAAGGAGTGACCATGAAAAAGTTGACAATCAAGCTCGCCGCGCTTGGCACAGCAGCCTGTCTGCTACCCGTCAGTGCGCAGGCCGCGAATTTTACAGTAGATGAATCATCAAAATGCATTGCTGTCATGGCGGCACTGCAGACGGAAATGCGACTGGCCGTCTATTCGCAGATGCCTGATGAGATGAAAGCGCAGTTCCCGACACAGGAAGACTACACCAAGTGGTTCATGGTCAATGTGAAGCAGCTGGATGAGAAGCTTGCGCAGGATTACTTCACCAGCACGATGAATGTATTGATGTGGAAGAGCGAGCTGGAGCAGGCCATGCCAGGTGTCGGGCCTGATGCCCTGTCCGCCAAGGTCAATGACCAGTTTGATCCAATGGTTGCTGACGCGAAGCAGCAGGGTATCGACCTCGAAAACCGTTCCACCTCGCCGGAAGATATCAACAAGGCAATGAACTTTCTGGGGCAGCAGGCTGTAAGCTGTGGCCAGAAACTGCAGAGTGCCTATCCGAACAACAATCACCCCGTCATGGTTGCCTACCGTCAGCAGATGGAAAATGCCCGCGCTCAGGCACAGGCCTCAGCTGCGCCAGCCCCTGCCGCTGCGCGTCCAGCCCCGCCACCTGAGCCAGAGCCTGATCCGGAAGAAGAAGGACAGGTCTCCCTGCCCGCTTCAGCGTTTCAGCCCAGCCCGGATTTTGATTACTGATCAAAAGGCGGATAATCTGCCTTGACAAAATAGAGCCCGTGGGGCGGTGCTACCGGTCCACAAGCTGATCTCGTTTTAGCTTCCAGTGATTCTCTTACGCTTGCCGGTTGCCACCGGCCTGCCCCAACGCGCTCTAGCGTGCCCGCAATGGAGCGTACCTGGTTGTGCAGGAAGGATGGCGCAGAACAGCGGATCTGCACCTCGTCTGCATGTCGTGAAACTATCAGTGTCGAGAGTGTCTTGATGGGTGATTTTGCCTGACAGTGCGTTGAGCGGAAGGTCGTGAAGTCATGCTTACCGACCAGGTGCTGTGCCGCAGCCTGCATGGCACCCACATCCAGTTCATAGCCCACCCGCCATACCCTTTTGGCGTCAAGGGCAAGGGGCGCACGCCGACAGATGATGCGATAGAGATAATGTCTGTGAAAGCATGAAAAACGGGCATGGAAGTCTTCGCTGACTTCCTCTGCAGTCAGCACGCCAACAGGATGTGGCCGCATGTGATGGTTGAGCGCATCGCGCACCCTGTGAGGCGGCAGGCTTTTTTCAAGATCCAGATGTGCGGTCATGCCAAGCGCATGGACGCCGGTATCAGTTCGCCCGGCACCAGCCGCGGTGACGCTATGGCCGGAGAGATTGTGCGCGGCGTCTTCCAGAACCTGTTGCACGGATAATCCGTTCAACTGGCGCTGCCAGCCGACGAAAGGTGTGCCGTCATATTCGAGTGTCAGCTTGTAGCGTGGCATTGTTCAGGCCAGCATCTGCCCGGGCGACAGAGGAAAGCCGCGCAGGAATTCATCTACTGCCTGAACACTCTTGCCGGAGCGCTGGAGTTTTTTCAGACTCACAGCGCCCTCACCGCAGGCGACGATCAGTCGGGTATCGGCCTCAATGATTGTGCCCGGCTTTTGGGCAGACATTCTATCGTGCGCTTGGGACATCAATGCCTTGCAGCGCACAGATTTGCCGTCACTGTCAGTCAGATCAAACCAGGCCCCCGGAAAAGGGGATAGTCCCCTGATATGACAATCAAGCATGGCTGCTGGTTGGCGCCAGTCGATGCGCGCTTCCTCGGGGGTGATTTTTTCTGCATAGGTTACCCCGTCTGTTGCCTGTGTGGTCGGGACAAGGCCATCGCGCGACAGCGCTGCCAGCGCTCGTGGCAGCATGTTTGCCCCAATATGCGACAGCTTGTCGTGCAGGCTGCCGCTTGTATCTGTTTCCAAAATCTCGACAGTCTCGGAGAGCAGAATTGGCCCGGTATCGAGGCCGCGCTCCATCTGCATCAGTTGAACGCCTGTTGTCGTGTCGCCGGCCATGATCGCCCGCTGAACAGGGGCAGCCCCGCGCCAGCGCGGCAGCAGAGAGCCGTGCAGGTTGATGCAGCCAAGCCGCGGGCTTTCCAGAATAGCTTTGGGCAGGATCAGGCCATAGGCAATAACCACGGCAAGATCGAGATCGAGTGCCTGAAATGCCTGCTTGTCTTCGGCAGACTTGAAATTCTCGGGCGTGCGCACCTCAAGGCCAAAACTCTCTGCGAGCTCGTGGATGGGAGATTTGCGCAACTTATGGCCTCGTCCGGCAGGGCGCGGAGGTTGTGTGTAGACTGCCGCTATCTCATGGCCGGCAGCGATAAGCTCGCTCAGCCCCGGCACGGCAAAATCAGGGGTGCCCATGAAAGCCAGGCGCATATTCTTACCTACTCTGTAAATAGCTTGTACCCGTCGCGTACCGTCAGGAGGCGCTGGCCAGCTTCTGTTCTTTTTTCAGTTTCTTGAGAATGCGCTCCCGCTTCAGGCGCGACAGGTAATCAACGAACAGAACGCCTTCGAGATGATCCATCTCATGCTGGATGCACACCGCCAGAAGACCCTCTGCTTCGAGCGTTTGCGGATTGCCGTGATAATCCAGATAGCGCACAGTGCAGGTTGCCGGGCGGTCAACCTCCTCGTAATATTCCGGTACAGACAGGCAGCCTTCTTCGTAAGGCTTTGTTTCTTCTGATGATTCCAGGATTTCCGGGTTCACAAAATAGCGCGGTTCCGGCTCTTCTTCTGGCCCGGCCAGGTCCATCACAATGACCCGTATTGGCACACCAACCTGAATGGCGGCGAGGCCAATGCCGGGCGCATCATACATTGTCTCCAGCATGTCATCCATGAGACTGCGCAAGGCATCATCCACCTTGTCGACAGGTTTGGAGACAACGCGCAGGCGTTCATCAGGCGCTGTTAATATTTCTCTGATAGTCATGGTTTCGACCTAATAACCAAACGGCTTCTCGTCAACAAGGCGGCTGGCACGATCCATGCTTAACCATGGGTAACGGTATGCTCGCTTTTTGCGTAAATTTGTTATAAATTTACATTAGTGTAGTGGGGATATGGACATTCGCGTGGTAGATATGTCTTTTTTTGAGTGTGGACGGAACATTATTGCCCAGGTTCCGGGAGACGCCTTTATCGGCTTTCTTCAGTCGGGTCATGTACAATCTCGTATCGAAAACGAGGTGGACGAGTTGATGCAGGCTGGTGAGCGCCAGGCTCAGTCAGCGGCGAACGCCTTGCAGGCTGGTTCGGCGGATGGTGGGGGCAACCTCATGGTTTGGGTGCTTGTCGGCGTCATTATCCTGATTGCGTTGCTGATGCTCTGGTTTTTGGGCCGCATTGTCCGCAACAACCGGGATGCACAGGAAAATGTTGGCGACACGCCGCATTTTGAGGACCAGTTCGCGGTGCATGACGAAGAAATTTCCATCGTTACAGAAGAAACCGAAGATGGTGACGACGAGTCTTTGCAGGCAGCTTACGAAGAGCCTGTATTGGACACGGCGGCCAGTTTTTCAGATTCCGAAGAACCGCAGGAATACGGCTTCTATTCATCTTCAGATGATACCGCATCCGGCCAGTATCATGATGATGAGGAATCTCTTGAATATCATGAGGAAGCCGAGGCACCGACAGATGAACATGACGCTGGCGAGGACGCAGAAGTCCATGCCTCTGAGGATTATCCGGAAGATTATCATGACAGCGAGAACATCATTCACCTGACCAGTCGTTCGGATCAGACGGATGAGGATGAACTCGAAGAAGAAGCCGAGCCTGAAACTGACTATGCTGCGCATTATGAGGCACATGAGGAAGAGGAGCAGGCAGTCGAACACGATGAGGTTGAGCAGGCAGATAACAACGTCCGCTATGCGTTCGCTGCGACACCACGTTCACCGATGAGCTTTTCAGGTATTTCCGAGGATGAGCCGGAGGACAAACCTGAATGGGCTGAGCCCGAACGGGTCCAGACGGACGAATACCGAAGCCGGCCCTATATAGCGCCAACTGTTTTGCGCGAAGATATGGAAAAAATGGAGCAGCATCAAGCTGAGCGCATTGACCATCTGCGCGAAGACATGACGCGCCAGATCACGTCGATGAAGGCAGAGAACAATAACCGCCTTGATCTGATAATCAACGCACTGGACCGGAAGATCGAGAATCTGGCTGACCTGACCCGTCAGGGCCAACAAGAGAGCATTCAGCCAGTGGCTGGGCTGCCACCGGAAATAACAGGCAAGATTTCTTCACTTCAGTCTTCACTGGACAATCAGGGCCAGCGCATCCGGGCGATCACGCAGATCCTTGACGATCGTCTGGACAGTGTTTCTCACGTGTACGGAGAGGTGCGCAGCATCAGTGAACGTATTGAGGCGTTTACGAACAAACTCGACAAACTGGAGCAGTCCATTATTGACCGGGCGCATCAGGATGTGATGGCAGATGTCCAATTAAGCGATGTCATCAGATCGTCCCTTTCACCGGAAGATTATGAATTCAAGGCGCTGCTGACCAATAATAACCGTGCGGACTGTCTGATTCGCCTGCCGCACCCACCGGGCGCAATCGTCATTGATACGCGGTTCCCGCTGGACGCTTTCAATGCCCTGCCAGCGCGCGAAGATGTTGCCCGGGGTACGGCGCAGGCCAAGGCAGCGGAAGATTCTTTCCGTCGCTCCGTCTTGCGGCATATTATTGATGTGGCAGAGCGGTATATCGTGCCGGGTGAAACGGCTGATTCAGCGCTGCTGTTCCTGCCCACAGAAGCAATCTACACGTCGCTTCATGCACGCTTCCCGGATCTCGTCCGTGACAGTTTCCGGGCACGGGTCTGGATTGTATCACCATCTACATTGATGGGTACGTTGCAGACACTGCGCGGCGTCCTGCGGGATAACAAGGATCGCAGCACTGCTGAAGCTGTCAGACGTGAAGCGGATGAGGCCATGTCTGAAGTGGAAGCCTTGCGTTCTCGTGCCAGCGTTCTGGCTGAAAATTTTGAGAAGACGCAAGGTGAGTTACGCTCACTACTTGAGGCGACCAATAAGGTCGTCACCCGGACAGGTACAGCACGGCAGACTGAGCCTTCCTCCAGTCACGCGGTGCATCACGCACTGATGGATCATCTGTATGACAACAAGCCGGAATGGCCTGGTCGTTCAGCAGACCAGCAGCGGGATAGGGGGCAGCGGCAGCCGACCCTTTATGATGATAAAAATCCACGTCCGGATAACCTGCGCTAATCTGTGACCTGTCGCGTCAGCTTATTGCCTGACGCGGCAAATCTTCCTCCGTGAACAGCATGTCACGATCCTGCCGTGGCTCGCGAACATCAGTTTCGAGTGGTTCGAGCAGTGCGAGGTCTTCTTCCGTGCCCGGCATTTCATATTCAGCAAATTTGCGCGCTTTCGGCATGACGCTGCCTTCGATGTTACCCAGCGTTTTGTTGTAATTCTTGACAGTTGTCTCGAGCGACTTGCCGATGGCGGTCAGATTGTTGCCCATCAGCCGCATTGAGCCGTAGAGTTCTTGCGCAAGACCGGCAACCTTGTGCGCATTCTGCGAGGCTTTTTCCTGTCGCCAGCCATATGCTATGGATTTGAGAATGGCGATGAGCGTGGTTGGTGTTGCCATCAAAACGCCTTTGTCAAAGGCTTCCTGAAACAGCTCCGGGCGTGCCTCCAGCGCCGCGGCGAAAAAGTTTTCGCCTGGAATAAACATGACAACAAAGTCCAGAGAATTAGACTTGCGCAAGGCGCCGGCATAATCCTTTGAGGCCAGAGACCGGACATGCGCGCGCATCTCTTCGGCATGTTTCAGCAGGAACACCTGCCGTGCAGCGTCATCAGTTTCCCCGGCGGCATCAAGATAGGCGCTGAGCGAGACTTTTGAATCAACGGCAATGACCCGCTCGCCCGGCAACCTGACAACCATATCCGGCATTTTCAGCTTGTCACCGTCCTGTACTGATTTCTGCTCCGTAAAGTCGCAATAGGCGGAGAGGCCAGTCATTTCGACAACATTGCGAAGTTGCTCTTCCCCCCAGCGCCCGCGTGTTCGCGAGCCGGACTTGAGGGCGGTTGCCAGTTTTGCCGCTTCTGTCTGCACATTAGAGGCCGATTTCGCCAACACTTCAATCTGCCCACTGAGTTCGCCTTGCGCTTTCTTCTGGTTGTCGCGCATTTCCCGCAAGCCAGCTTCATAGCGTCCCAGCGTTTCGCGCATCGGCTTGATCAGCTCATCCACAGCTTTCTGCCGGTTTTCGAAGCTGTTTTGCGCAGCAGCATTGTGCTTCTCAAAAGTCTCGTTGGCCCGCTCAAGGAATGCCTCATGGGCTGAGCCGAGCAGTCGGGAGGCGATTGCCTGGAAATCATTCTCGAAACGACGGGTCATTTCATTCAGGTGGCGCTCGCGTTCCTGCAACTGGGTTGTCAGTTCGACCTGTTTTTTTTCAAGATCTGCTGTCCGGCCGCGTTCAAAATTGAGCGCGTCCTGCGTTGCATCAAACTCTTCCAGCCGAGAGCTGAGGCGGGCCTGTTCGAGTGCAGCCCTCTGATGATCGCTGTTCAGCCTGTTGAGGCGGTTACGCATCATGAAGAACGCGGCACAAAGCGCAATGGCAAGGGCCCAGCCAAGCAGGGCCCAGCCAAGGGGCATGGTGCTGCCATCTTGAAGGGAGGTTACGGTTGTTTCCAGAATGTTCTTTTTCATTCTGAAGACCTAAGCCGATTCGCCCCGCGTCCTGCTGCGTGATTAACGCAGATAGGCGGGTACGCTGACGCCCTCGGAAACGGCAACCCCGGTATGACTGAGCACAGGGCTGTCATTCTCAGTCTTTGCTTCAACCGTATCTTCAGCCATCTCTGCGGGCAGGACCATATTGGCAAAATAAAGTGGGCGTGCCTTGGTCTCGTTGAAAATACGGCCGAGATATTCGCCCATGACCCCCAATACCGCGAGTTGCACGCCGCCAAGGAACAGCATGACCGTAATCAATGTGGGAAAGCCGGCGACCGGATCACCAACCAGTAGCGCTTTGGCCATGTAATAAATGCCTGCAACGATCGCCAAGGCAGCGGTGGCAAAGCCGAGATAGGACGAGAATTTGAGCGGGGCGATGGTGAAGGATGTCAGTCCCTCAATCGACAGGTTCCATAGCTTCCAGTAATTCCATTTGGTGGAACCGGCAGCGCGCGGGTCGCGGTCATAAATGACGGCCTTGGACGGAAAACCGACCCAGGCAAAGACGCCTTTCATGAAGCGATGGCGCTCGCGCATTACGCAAACAGCATCGACAACCTTGCGGCTCATCAGGCGAAAGTCGCCAGTATTTTCCGGCAAGGCAACGGAGCCTATATTCCGCATTACGCGATAAAAGGCAGCAGCCGTCTTTTTCTTGAGCCAGCTTTCGCCGAGGCGCTGCGCGCGCTGGGCGTACACAACTTCATAGCCTTCGCGCCATCCCTCGATCAGGTCACCGATCAGCTCGGGCGGGTCCTGCAGGTCGGCATCAATCACAACGACGGCATCTCCCCTTGCTGCATCGAGACCTGCTGTCAGGGCGATTTCCTTGCCGAAATTACGGCTGAGATCGACGATGGTCGTGTTCGGGTGCCGCGCCCGAATCTGCTGCATGAGAGACAGGGTTGTGTCCCGACTGCCGTCATTGACGAAGACCACTTCAAAGGTCTGGCCGATGTCCGCCATTGCCTTGCGCACCCGACGATGAAACAGGGCCAGCACTTCTTCTTCATTATAGGCCGGGCAAACAATCGACAGCAGGCTTGGTTGTTCTGCCGTGCGGGGGGTGAGGGACGTTTGTGGAATATTCATGATACTTACCAGCTTGTTAATCCGTACAGGTGGCAAATTTTTATTGCCATAAGTGTTTGTTCACCATGCTGGCGTAAAAACACTAAAGATGTATTCACGGCTGAAAAATATCCCCGCTATCAACGGCACGCTGGTCCTGACGCCGGACCGGGTGCTGATTACCTGCGTTATACTCGTTTTGATGAGTTATGGCGTTTACGCCCATGCCATCTTCACGGCACAGGACATGAACCTGCAGGCGGGTCCCCCCGTTGGCGGTGACTTCGTGGCATTCTGGGCGGCGGCGCGGGCGGTGTTGGACGGGCTTGCAGCGGATATTTATCAGATGCAGGTTTTTGAGGCCTATCTTCTTGATAATGCGATGCCGCGCGAGCGCTTCGGGCTGACCTGGCAATATCCGCCTACCTATTACTTTTTTATCATGCCCCTGGCGGTACTGCCGTTTTTCCCCGGTTATGTCATCTGGTCTGGCGGCACCATGCTGCTGTTTATCTTTGTACTGTCACGCGTTACCCGCCTGAAATGGGCTGGGCTGTTGATCTTGTTTGCGGCGCCAGTGATGTTTAATGCGGTCATTACCGGGCAGAACGGTTTTCTCACCGCATCGCTGCTGGTGCTGGCGGCGGCCTGCCCTGACAAACGCCCCGTTCTGGCGGGATTGGCGGCAGGTTTGTTGACCTTCAAGCCTCAGCTTGGCGTTCTGCTGCCGATTGCTTTTATTGCTGCTGGTTGCTGGCGCGCCTTTTTCACTGCGGCTGGTACAGCGATCGCCCTGGCGTGCGCGAGTGTGCTCGTCTTCGGATTGGATGCATGGGCGGCGTTTTTCGAGAGCATTATCAATGTCGGGGGCGGGGTGAAGGATGCGGTTTATCCGATCCATAAAATGCCTACCGTGTTTGCTGCCCTGCATAAATCCGGCCTGCCCAGTGATGTTGCCATGGCTGCACAGGTGCTGGCCGCGCTTGCAACGATGGCCCTTGTGGGTCTTGTCTGGCGCAGGATAAAAGCGCCAGACCTGCGGGCGGCTGTGTTGTGTAGTGCAGTCTTTTTGTGCTCTCCGTATGCCTATTATTATGAAATGACGGTGCTTGTCCTGCCGGTGATCGTGATCGTCAAGCGTGCGCTTGAAGATGGCTGGTTGCCGGGGGAAGAAATCGGTATTGCTCTTGTCTGGATGGCGCCGCTGTTTCTGCCGGGCCTTTCAAAATATATCGGGGCGCAGGCCGGGCTCGCCCTTGTGTTGGGATTGCTCTGGCTGGCATTGCGCCGGGCACATGTTGCAGAAGGGTTCTGGCCTGTGCGCTCTGCGCGGGTGGCTGCCTGAACGATGCTGTCACATCTGCTCGAAAAAGACCGCGTACTGCGCATCAATGTGATGACAGCGGCTGTCTTTTATGGCGGCATTCTATTTTCGGTGCTCCTCAGTACAGATTTTACAAATATCATGGGGCAGCATCTGGGGGGCGATTTCATGGCCTTTTATGGTGCGTCGCAGGCGGTGCTGGCTGGTGAGGCATTGCAGGCGTATGATGTTGCCTGGTTTGAAGCGCAATTACAGGGGGTCGGACCAGCGATTGAGTTTTATGGCCTGACCTGGCAGTACCCCCCATCATATTTCCTGTTTATCGCGCCGCTCGCACTGTTACCGTACAAACTTTCCTATCTTCTGTGGCTGCTGGCGGGGTTTGTGTTCATGGCGGGTTGTCTGCGCCTGTTGCCCATCGGACGGTATGGTTTGTTGCTGGCGATCGCCTCTCCCATGCTGTTGACGGCAGCCGTGCAAGGGCAGAACAGTTTTTTCATTGGCGGCCTGTTCATTCTAGCAGCAAGTCAGGCAAAAACCCGGCCCCTGCTGGCGGGTGTGGCCGCGGCGCTTTTGACCATCAAGCCGCAGCTTGGCGTGCTGATTCCAATCGCTTACCTGGCTGCAGGATGCTGGCGTGCGTTCTTTGTGGCAGCCGTCCTGTCTGTGCTGCTCGCCATGGTCAGTACATTTCTGTTTGGGGTGTCCGGCTGGCTGGCCTTCATCGAAAGCCTTGGCCGCGTTACCGGAGACCTGGCGGCAGGTGGGCATTTATATCCCTATGCCCGGATGCTCTCCCCCTATTCGGCCTTTGGCCTTGCGGGTGTGCCGCATGATCTTGCGATGTTATTGCATTGGTGTTTTGCCGCCGGGCTTGTGGCACTTGTGGCTGTTGTCTGGCGGCGCAGTGATGACATGCTGTTGCGCGGCGGACTTCTCGTTTGTGCCGGACTTCTCGTTCCTCCCTATGCCTATTATTATGAAATGACAGCAATGCTCCTGCCCTTTGCCGCCCTGTTGCTGGCCGTGCAGGCAGATGGCTGGCGCATGGGGGAGAAAGCCTTTTTCCTCCTGACGTGGCCATGTCTGCTGCTGCTGCCGACGATACAGCCCTTGCTGCCCGTGCAGATCGGGTTTGTCGCTGTCCTGTGCACATTGTTTCTGATCTTGCTGCGCATTGAAGAAATAAATCTATCAATTCCTTTACGAAGCGCCGATCTAAGGGCTTAGTTGAAAGCACCCGCATCAGCAGGTTATTCTCCTGAATGTTCAGGAAGGTAGGTGCCTTATGATGCTTAAATATCCCCCTGTGTTGCAGGTTTTTGTGTCCGGTCTGGTGGCCTGGGGCGCTGCACGGTTATTGCCCGCGCTTGATATCGCCATTCCGTTGAGTCGAGAGATCTCAGTGACTTTGTATATTGCGGGCTGTGCCATTCTTGCCATGTCTGTGGGGTTGTTTGCGCTTGCTAAAACGACGGTGAATCCGGTTGAGCCCAACAAGGCCACAACATTGGTGACCACTGGCCTTTACCGCGTATCACGCAATCCAATGTATCTCGCCATGCTGCTGATTGTCACTGGTTGGAGCATCATGCAGAACAATCTGGCGGCCTTTTTCAGTGTTGTTTTGTTCATCACTACCATGACCTTTTTCCAGATCAGGCCTGAGGAAAAGGCTATGCAGGACTTGTTTGGTGAGGACTACAAGTCCTACCGCCAGCGGGTTAGGCGCTGGCTTTAGGGATGCTTTCCTGCCCTATGCCGTCACGATGAATGTGCAGTTCGCGGTGGCGGCGCCGCCGACATTATAGGTTGCCATGGTGCGCGCGCCCTCAATTTGCATGTCGCCAGCTTGCCCCGTCACCTGTTTGGCGCAGTCGAGCACCATGCGCACCCCGGTGGCCCCGACCGGGTGACCAAGGCCAATGAGACCGCCCGAGGCGTTCATGGGCAGGCGGCCTGACTTTTCGGTCACGCCGTTTTCAATGGCTTTCCAGGCTTCACCCGGCGCGGTAATGCCAAAATGTTCGATAGCGGAATATTCCGTGATGGTGAAGCAGTCATGGGTCTCAATACCGTCGAGATCATCCGGCCCGGCAAGGCCGGCTCTGGCATAGGCGTCGGTGATGGCGCGCCGGGTCCACGGGAACATGTAATCTGTCTGTCCGCGGGTGCTGCCGAGTTTTTCGTCCAACAGCATCGGGGATGTGCAATGCCCCCAGCCAGAAATGCGCGGCAGGCTGTCGAGCGAAATACCTTTTTGATCTGCATACGCCTTGGCGCGCTCTGGTGTGGCGAGGATCAGGCAGGCGGCCCCGTCTGTCACCTGCGCGCAGTCTTGACGGCGCATCCACCCTTCGATGACCGGGTTGGCTTCATCGCTGTCAGTGAAACTTTCTTCCGTGAAGGTCCATTCCCGGGTTTGTGCGTTGGGGTTTGCCTTGGCGTTGTGGAAGTTCTTTTTTGCCAGTGCCGAGAGGTGCTCGCGCTTCAGGCCGTATCGCTGGTCATATTCCTCGGCGATATCCGAGAACATGGAGGGCCAGACATAGGTGCGCCCTTGCGTTTCACGCCCGGCCCAGGCCGCTGTGCCCAGATGGTCCGCAGCGATCTGCCCCGGTACATTGCGCATCAGTTCAACGCCGATGACACAGGCAAGTTCGTACCGCCCCGCTTCCAGATCTGCCATGGCGGCCATGATTGCGAGAGAGCCGGAGGCACAGGCGCCCTCATGGCGTGAAGTGGGCAGACCAGCCAGATCAGGGTGGATATGCCCGAAAAAGCCGCCCAGCAGGCCCTGATCAGCAAAGCGCTCGGCCACGAAATTACCCACATGGCCAACCTCTATCTCTGACGGGTCAATGTCTGAGGCGGCCAGCGCTTGTGTCACAGCGCCGGAGAACAGATCAAAAAGGCTGCGCTCCTCGCGATGCCAATTTCGCGCAAAGTCAGATTGGGCACCGCCCAGAATATAGGTGTCAGCCATTGGTCACTCCCTTGATTATGGGCAGTTTACGGTGTTGGGCCGGTATGCGTAAAGGGACGAGCGCAGCGGCAAAACTGCATAGGCAGATTGATACCCTGGCGAAATTGGCGCACTCTGCCACGCAGGGAACGCCGAGAGAAATTCAGGGAAAAACCATGCCAGCGACTGTTGTTTCAGAGATCAAGCCGACATTATCCGAGAATGACCATCCGTATATGAATGGTGTCTGGACGCCGAATTATATCGAGTATGATGCCACGGATATGGAAGTGATCGGGGAAATTCCCACGGACATGAACGGGGTTTATATCCGCAACACAGAGAACCCGGTGCATGATCCCATTGGTATGTATCACCCGTTTGATGGCGATGGCATGTTGCACATGATGCATTTTGCCAATGGCAAGGCGACATATCGCAACAGGTTTGTATGCACACGTGGATTTGAGGCAGAGGCAGAGGCGGGCGGTCCGTTATGGGTTGGACTGGCCGGTAATCCGGCGAAGTCGAAGCGTCCGGGCTGGGGCGCGCATGAGCGGCTGAAAGATTCATCTTCAACGGATGTTGTTGTTCACGCCGGACAGGTTTTGAGTACATTCTATCAGTGTGGAGAGGGGTATCGCCTTGATCCGGTAACGCTGGACCAGCTTGGTATAGAAAGCTGGACGCCGATTGATGGCATCTCGGCACATCCCAAAGTGGATGAGGCCACGGGGGAGCTGCTTTTCTTCAACTACTCGAAGCATCATCCGTATATGCATTATGGTGTGGTCGGGCCGGACAACGAGTTGAAGCATTATATCCCCGTGGAGCTTCCTGGCCCTCGACTGCCCCATGACATGGCGTTTTCAAGGAACTATTCCATCCTCAATGATCTGCCGGTGTTCTGGCCGGAGGCCCTGCTGGAAAAAGATATTCACGCCTCGATCTATCATCCGGACATGCCTGCGCGTTTTGCGATCGTGCCGCGTTATGGCCAGCCCGATGAAATCAAATGGTTCGAGGCCGCCTCGACATATGTGCTGCACTGGATGAACGCCTATGAAGAGGGCGATGAAGTGATCCTGGATGGTTATTTCCAGAATGATCCAACACCGCCGGAAGTGAAAGACGGTCCGGAGAAATACAGGAAACTACGCGCCTATGTGGACCTGCATTCGCTCAAGCCGGAGCTTCATCGCTGGCGCTTTAATCTGAAAACCGGTGAGACCCGGGAGGAAACACTGTATAATGATGAAATTGTCGAGTTCGGTGTGATCAACCAGAAAGTGGCAGGTGAAAAACACCGCTATATTTACAGTGTCACGTCCCGGCCCGGCTGGTTTCTGTTCACAGGTGTCCTCAAGCATGATCTGGAACAGGGCGTGACCATCCGCTATGATTTCGGTGAGGAGCGATATGGTTCCGAGGCACCGTTTGTGCCACGCGACGGGGCGAGCGATGAGGATGACGGCTATCTGGTCAGCTTCATCACTGACATGAAGGAAAACCGCTCTGAATGTGTTATTCTTGACGCAAAAGATATTGAGGCAGGCCCGGTCGCGCGCATCATGCTGCCGCACCGCATTTGCAGCGGCACCCATGCGACATGGGCCTCAAGCGATGATATCAGAGCTGCCAGGTGAGGTGGCAGGATATGGCGTGCCCTTGACCGGATCGGGTTTTTGCGATCCTGTAATGGCCAATACAGCGCTATTTGGGGTGGAAATTCATGGTCAAGCTGCTTTCTTTTATCTGGGTCGCTCTTACGGTCGTTATCAATGCTTTTGCTCTAGCAGGGTTGTTGAGCAGTTTCGGCATTGCAGCGCCTGACTGGCAGGGCCTTCTGGGCACGCTGAATGGTCTTTACACGGGCCTCGCCTCACCAATTTACAATGCGGCGACGGATATGGTCACCAGCCGGTTTGATTTCACCTTCCCGGCCTGGTCTGTTCATGCGCTGCTCGCGTATGCGGCGACCGCTTCGGCCGTTGCGGCAAGTGGCATGGGCATTGCCCGGCGTGAGGATCTGGTCGAGGGCGTCAAGGCGTCCGGCTTTTCCTTCGCCTGGCCTGTCGGCATTGTTTTCCTGATCTGGAAGGCGATCCGCTTCCGTCTAGTCAGCAAGTTTGCCCGCGATCATGGGTTGATCGTTCTTCTGTATTTCGCCTCTGTTGCAGGCGTTTATTTCGGGACAGCGCATCTGAATGGCGACTTTACCGAAGAAGGCGAAGTCAGTGCGCCGGTTGAGGTTTCGTCCGACGCTGACAATCAGTCCTGAACAGGTCGCCAATGACAAGTGTCAGCGATGCCATTGCGGCCCGCAAGTCCGTGCGTGCCTTCCTCGACAGGGAAGTGCCGAGCGCGCTGTTGCAGGAAATACTCTCAACAGCCTCGCGGGCACCCTCTGGCGGCAATCTTCAACCCTGGTTCGTGCATGTGGTCACTGGCGACGCGCTCTCAGACCTGAAAGCCCATGTGCAGGCGGTGATGGCCACCAGCCCCCTTGGCGAAGGCACTGAATACGACATCTACCCGCAGGATATGAAGGAGCCTTATCGTAGTCGTCAGCGCAAGGTTGCGGGGGACATGTACGCCCTGCTGGGGATTGAGCGAGGAGACAGTTTCGGGCGTATGGCGCAGATGGCGCGTAATTTCAGCTTTTTCGATGCACCGGCAGGCCTCTTCTTCACAATCGATCGGGACATGGCGCAAAACCAGTGGGCGCATCTGGGCATGTTCATGCAGTCCTTCGCGCTTGTTGCCGTCGAAAAGGGTCTTGCCACCTGTATGCAGGAAGCCTGGGCTATCTATTACAAGACGGTGGGCGGTTTTCTCGACCTGCCAGAGACGCAGATGCTCTATTGCGGCATGGCGCTTGGCTATGAAGATGAAAGCGCTACGGTCAACAGGCTGGAAACAGAGCGGGCAGATATCGCGGAGTTTGCGGTTTTTCACCGCTAAGACAGACGCGGGACGTGCTTTCGCTGGTTGCTCAGGTCTGTTAGGCTGAAACTGTATTTTTTAAGGGGATTGGGAATGGGGAAATTCTTCGGGCGGCTTTTATTCTGGATTATCGTGGTCGGCGTCTTCTGGCTGGCCGGGGACCGCTATGGTGCGCCCGGATGGCTGACAAATATCACGGATCGGGGCTTTCAGGCACTGGAGACGGTCGTATCCAGCCTCACCGGGCAGGTTTTTGATGCTGATGAGGGGCATGCATCATCTGACCGTGACAGCGAAGCGGCCAAGCTGCCCGCACCAGCCCCCGCAGCTTCGACAGCAAATACTGGCGGGGTCGCGCAGAATGCCGGGCTGCGGATCAATCAGGCCGGCCTTGAGATTATCAAAATGAGTGAGGGGCTGCGTCTGGAAGCCTATTCTTCAGGCGGGCGGCGTTATATCGGTTATGGTCACCAGCTGCAGGCAGGCGACCCCACCACGATCACACAGGCCCAGGCTGAGGCGCTCCTGCGCCAGGATGTGAAGTCAGCCGAAGATGGTGTCCGGCGCCTGCTGACGCGCCCGGCGACGGAAAACCAGTTCTCTGCGATGGTCTCTCTGGCCTATAATCTGGGGCTTGGCGCTTTTGGCCGTTCCTTCGTGCCGGCAAAGTTCAACGAGGGGGATCTGCAGGGGGCGGCAGACGCTTTTCTCAATCACAATAAAGGCGGCGGTCAGGTGCTGGACCACCTGATCGAACGGCGCACCCGTGAGCGGGCACTGTTTCTGTCCCGATAAAGTTTCCGTTGATAATTTCTGGCCCCGGCAAAAGCCCTAAAGTGCCACCTTGTCGTTTGCCACCGGGCACATGCCAAGACCGGTCTGGCGTTGCAGCGCCGGTTCTGTGAGAACGATTTCGCGCGCGACCCGGAATATCTCGACAATTTCCTCGGTTGACTGTTCGCGTGTCACACAGGCGATCTTCTCCCCGGAGTCAGGGGCCGTGAGAATGCCGATCCCGGTCACGCCGAGGTGATCGCCATAGACACCGGCAAAGACAGTACCGTCAACTTTCAGGAAAGACTGTTCGCGCGTCTCTGCATCCGTCATATCCAAAACGATATGCTCGATCTGGCCGTCGCTGAAGCGGCCCAGCGCTTCCTCCATTTTCGGGTCAAGCACTCGGCAGTTCGGGCACCAGTCTGCCGTGAAGCTGACCAGGTAGATGTCAGCATCTGCTGCTTTTACCGGGACGGTGATGGCGAGAAAAAACAGGGTCATTGCAGTCAGAAGGCGCATGTGAATCTCCGGCTTGGTCTGTCTGGTACTTCTTCTATAAGCGCCAGAATTCTGTGACAAGATCAAGGCAAAGCTGGCCACATCTGCGTGATGGGTTTTGCCCTTGCTGCACCGCACCATAGTCGCCATAAGGCGCTGACCCTGAGGCGAGATGCCAGAGATAGAGAAGGACGTGTGATGGACCTTTCCAAAATCAGTGCCGGGCTCAACCCCCCCGAAGATATCAACGTCGTTATTGAGGTGCCACTTGGCGGTGAGCCGATCAAATATGAGATCGACAAGTCATCAGGCGCCATGTTTGTGGACCGTTTTCTCTACACGGCAATGCGCTATCCGTGCAATTACGGGTTTATCCCTGCTACGCTTGCTGATGATGGCGACCCCGTAGATGTAATGTGTCTGGGCAACCGGGCGCTGGTGCCAGGAGCCGTCTTGCGGGCGCGGCCCCTTGGAGTGCTCATTATGGAAGACGAGGCTGGACAGGATGAAAAAATCCTTGCTGCCCCGCACCCGAAGCTGACGCAATATTACGATAACATTCAGGACCATACGCAGGTGCAGCCGATCATGCTGGAGCGGATTCAGCATTTCTTCGAGCATTACAAGGATCTGGAGCCGAACAAATGGGTCAAGATCAAGGGCTGGGAAGACAAGGCCACGGCAATCCGGCTGATTGAAGAAGGTGTGGCTGCCGGCAAAGGGGCCTGAGCCTGACAGGCTGGAAATGGCGTAACTGCCTCAAACAGCGTCGGAAAATACGATTAGTGTTGATTTAAGGGCCGGGTTTTGCCAGTTTCCGGCCCAATCTCTAGGGGGTGATACCCATCACCCGCAATTAAACAAATATCAGAGTTGGAGGATTTCATGTCACTATCTTTGTGGCTCATTATCGGGGCGGGCATTCTTGCGGTGCTTTATGGCCTGTGGACCATCCGGGGGCTGATGGCTGCCCCGACCGGCAACGAACGGATGCAGGAAATTGCCGCTGCGATTCAGGAAGGGGCGCAAGCCTATCTGAACAAGCAATACACGACAATCGCGATAGCCGGTGTTGGTGTTACTATCGCCCTGTTGCTGCTTTTCGGCTTTGACCTTGTACCAGCCGTCGGATTTGTTCTTGGTGCGGTTCTGTCCGGCGCTGCAGGCTATATCGGTATGCTGGTTTCCGTTCGGGCGAATGTGCGCACAACAGAAGCCTCGCGTGAAAGCCTTGGCAAGGGTCTGGACATTGCGTTCAAATCCGGCGCTGTAACAGGCATGCTTGTGGCCGGCCTCGCTCTCTTGGGTATCGCTGGATACTACTCCATCCTGACTGGCATGTTTGGCGCAGCACCAGAAAGCCGCACGGTTGTGAACGGCCTTGTGGCCCTTTCGCTCGGGGCTTCGCTGATTTCCGTATTTGCCCGTCTTGGCGGCGGCATCTTCACCAAGGGTGCAGATGTTGGCGGCGACCTGGTCGGCAAGGTGGAAGCCGGTATTCCGGAAGATGATCCACGTAACCCGGCAACCATCGCTGATAATGTGGGTGACAATGTGGGCGATTGTGCCGGCATGGCCGCTGACCTATTCGAGACATATGTCGTGACCATGGCGGCGACCATGGTTCTGGGCTCCATCCTGTTTGCGTCGGCTGGCGATGCGACCATTACCAGCATCATGCTGTATCCGATGGCAATTGGCGGCGCGTGTATTGTGACCTCAATTCTTGGTACATTTGCTGTACGTCTCAGCCCCGGCTCTACAAACATTATGGGCGCGCTCTATAAGGGTCTGATTGCCACAGGCATTCTGTCCTGGATCGTTCTGGCTATTGTAACGAACGGCGTTCTTGGCTGGGGCCAGGAATATATTGTTGGTGACAAGAGCTTTACCGGCCAGAGCCTGTTCTGGTGTGGCACGCTGGGCCTGATCATTACCGGCCTGATTGTATGGATTACAGAGTATTACACAGGCGTTGATTTCCGCCCGGTAAAATCTGTTGCCAAGTCTTCTGAGAGTGGTCACGGCACAAACGTGATTCAGGGGCTGGCGATTTCCATGGAAGCAACAGCCTTGCCAGCGCTCGTTATTGTGGTTGGCATTATCGCAACTTACAGTCTTGCCGGTCTTTATGGCATTGCTATTGCCGTGACGACCATGCTGGCCCTTGCTGGCATGATTGTGGCGCTTGATGCCTTCGGTCCTGTGACGGACAATGCTGGCGGTATTGCTGAAATGGCAGAGCTTGACCCTGAAGTGCGCAACACAACGGATGCGCTGGATGCGGTGGGCAACACGACAAAAGCTGTCACCAAGGGCTACGCTATCGGTTCTGCCGGTCTCGGGGCGCTGGTGCTGTTCGCGGCTTACACGGAGGACTTGAAGCACTTCATTGAGGATGCGACAGTCGATCAATATTCATGGTTCCTGACCAATCAGATTACCTATGACTTCTCCCTGTCCAATCCGTATGTTGTTGTTGGTCTTTTTGTTGGCGGCCTTCTGCCATATCTGTTCGGGTCCATGGCGATGCAGTCTGTTGGCCGGGCGGCTGGCGCGATTGTTGAAGAAGTACGTCGCCAGTTCAGGGAAAAACCAGGTATCATGGAACGTACCGAAAAGCCTGATTACGCACAGGCTGTGAATATCCTCACCAGTGCGGCTATCAAGGAAATGATTGTACCGTCCATGCTACCAATCCTGACACCGATCCTTCTCTATGTGCTGGTCGGTATTGTAGCCGGGCCGTCAGAAGCCCTGTCTGCTCTTGGTGCCATGCTGATGGGTGTTATAATCACTGGCCTGTTCGTTGCCCTGTCCATGACAGCTGGTGGCGGCGCCTGGGACAATGCCAAGAAGTACATCGAAGACGGCAACCATGGCGGCAAAGGTTCCGAGGCTCACAAGGCGGCGGTTACTGGCGACACAGTTGGTGATCCGTACAAGGACACAGCCGGACCTGCGGTTAACCCGATGATCAAGATTACGAATATCATCGCGCTGCTGCTGCTCGCCTTCCTTGCCAACCTTGGCTAGGGGCGTTTGCACCAATTTGTTATTCAAGCTAAAACGCCCCGGTACCGGGGCGTTTTTTTTGGGAGTCAGCTAAATGGTTGCAAGCAGGTATTATTATCAGCGTCTTGTCCAGATGAGGGACGGGTTGGACGCTTCAGAAAAGAAGCAGTTTGATGATTTCTTCTTTGCCAAGCGCAAGAACCAGACACATTTGTTCGTTACAAGCCAGTTTGTCGGCGATTATGGCATCGACCGTATGGCGCTGGGGCAGCCGTTGATCGGGATCCTGAAACTTGTCACGCTCGGTGGATTGGGTATTTGGACACTGGTTGATTATTTTCTGATTGGTGGGTCGGCGCGGTTGAAAAATTTGCGCATGGCTGAGGCCTTTATTGCCCAGATGAGAGGAGCCTCCCATGACTGAAAACGAGTTTCTCAAAAAATTGTTCGATGAACGCGATGCGCTGCCGGGCGATACCGCACGTGAGGCTTTTGACTGGGCTTATTTTCAACAGATGAAAAATCCAGTTATTCAGTATGGATATAATTACTTTCTTGGCTGGCTCGGCATCGATAAATTTACACTTGAGAATGCCAGAGATGGCTTTCTTAAGCTGGCTGCCGGCCTCTTGGGCATCATCGGGTTCATTGCGGGCGTGATCATGCTGGATGAAGGTCACGACGCAGGCGGTTTTCTGTTTCTGCTGGTGTTGCCGATTATCATCTGGGTGATCGTCGATTATTTCACAACACCTGCGAGCACTAGAAAGTATAATGCTAAGCTCATCAAAGATGTGCAGGTTTAGCTGGCTGAAATGACTCATTGTGATTGAAGCCATCATCTTTGATTGTGACGGCGTGCTTGTGGACAGCGAAGTTGTTGGCCTTGAGGACACGGCCGCCTTCATGCGCAGTAAAGGGTTCGATTGGCAGGCTGCCGACCTGGTGCGCCTGTTCACCGGTCTGCGTGATGATGTTTTTGCCGCCCGGCTGGGTGAGGAGTATGGAAAAGTATTGGGGCGTCCACCAACAGAAGCGGAGGCCGGGGAGCTTTTCACAGCGATGATTGAAAACCGTCGGCGTAACCGTCACATGTTGCAGGCGGTGCCCGGTGCTGAGGGAATGGTGCAGGAATTGGCGGCATTGCCCTTCAAGCGCGCTGTTGCCTCATCAACCCGTATTCAGTTTCTGCACGACAAGCTGACGCGCTTTGATTTATGGGATTACTTCGCGCCGCATGCCTATTCGGCAGAGCTGGTCGATCACGGCAAGCCGGCACCTGATATTTTTCTGTATGCCGCTGAAAAAATTGCTGTTGATCCGGCCCGCTGTGTCGTCATCGAAGACAGTGCCAATGGCGTCAAGGCTGGTATTGACGCTGGCATGGTGGTCTGGGGCTTCACCGGCGGCGGTCATTGTTATGATGGTCATGGCGACAGGCTTTTGGAAGCCGGTGCCGTGGAGGTGATTGACAGCCACCTGGCTCTGCGCGCCCGGTTCAAGGGGTTACAGCGCGCGGTTACCGAAACTTGACGCAAGCTGCGGACGCTTCATAGTTGCCAGATGCATTTTCCTTCCGACAACTGGTCCGGCGTTCACCCGAAAATCATGGACGCGATTATCAGCGCCAATGCAGGTAGCGTACCGGCTTATGGCGGGGATGATCTGACGGAGCGGGCCCGTCAATTATTCTGTGATGTATTTGAGCATGAGTGTGCGGTGTTCTTTGTTGCCACTGGCAGCGCGGCCAATGGGCTGGCCCTGTCGCAGATCGTGCCGCCTTATGGGGGCATCCTGTGCAGCGATGTTTCGCATATCAACATCGATGAGCCAGGCACGGTGGAGCTTTTCACCGGCGGTGCGCGGCTGCTGCCGATCGCCAGTGCGGCAGGCAAAATTGTGCCGGAACAGGTTGCAGGCGAAATGCGCTTTTATGATCCGCCAGAACAGCGCCGTGTCCGGGCGGCTGCCCTCAGCCTGACGCAGGGCACGGAAAGTGGGACGGTTTATTCGCCCGGCGAAGTACAGGCCTTGTGCGACATTGCCCACCATCACGGCTTGAGTGTGCATATGGATGGTGCGCGTTTTGGCAATGCGGTTGCACATGCTGGATGTTCACCCGCTGAGATGACCTGGCGCGCGGGTGTCGATGTCTTGTGCTTTGGGGCCACCAAGAACGGGGCCATGGCGGCCGAAGCGATCGTGTTTTTTGAAAGGGAGAAGGCCACGCAGTTCGGCTCCCGGTTATCCCGCGCTGGTCAGGTGTTTTCCAAGAACCGCTTTATTTCAGCGCAATGGGTCGCCCTTTTGCAGGATAGTTTGTGGCTGGACATGGCCCGGCAGGCCAACGAAGCGGCGACCCGGCTTTCCGAAGGGATCAGCAAGATTGATGGCTGCGAGGTGGTTTGGCCGACCCAGATCAATGAGGTTTTTGCAACCTTGCCGGACGGCGTTGCCGAGCAGATGCGGCAGGAAGGCGCACGGTTTTATGACTGGCTTTATCCGGGTGACAGGTGGTCAGGAAAATTGCAACGTATGGTAACTAGTTTTGCCACAACACAGAATGAAATTGAAGAGCTGCTGCAAAGAGTGCGGGAGTTGAGCCAATGAGGAGCAAGAGAATGATCCGTAATACCCTGCTGGCAACAGCCTGTCTGGTGCTTTGTGTTCCCGCCTGTGCTCAGGAGGCGGATTTTGATGTAACGGCAGATATCACCGCCAGAGGAGCGCAAACCAACACGCTCGCCAACGCGATCTGGGCTAAGGCCGAGCTTGGCTATATTGAAACCGAGACGACAGCATTGCTCCAGCAGACACTGGAAGATGAGGGTTTTACCATTCAGGCCGGGGTGGCTGATATTCCGACCGCCTTCGTCGCGCGGTTTCGCCAGGGCGCGCGCGGTGGACCTGTCATCGGCATATTGGCGGAAATGGATGCGTTGCCAGGTTTCAGCCAGGGGCCAGTGCCGGAGAAACAGGCCATGGAGGGGATGACTTCTGGCCATGCCTGCGGTCACCATCTGTTCGGCGCAGGCAGTGTCTCTGCGGCAATCGCCGTGAAGCGCTGGCTTGAGGCAACAGGTACGCCGGGAGAAATCCGTCTTTATGGAACGCCAGCAGAAGAAGGTGGTTCCGGCAAGGTCTATATGGTCCGTGCAGGACTTTTTGACGATCTTGACGTTGCACTGCATTGGCATCCGGGCGATGCGAACTCGGCCGATATTCCGACCAACAACGCCAACCGCTCTGCCAAGTTTCGATTCTCAGGCATTTCAACCCATGCCGCCAGCGCGCCGGAGAAAGGGCGCTCGGCGCTGGACGGCGTTGAAGCCATGAATATGATGGTCAACATGCTGCGCGAGCATACGCCTGATCGTACACGGATTCACTATGTGATTACGGCAGGAGGGCTCGCGCCCAATGTGGTGCCGGACTTTGCTGAAGTCTATTACTATGTGCGCCATCCCGACCCGGATTATCTGCGTGAGCTGTGGCCGCGTATTGAAGCCGCCGCCGAGGGTGCCGCAACCGGGACGGGGACGGAGGTTGAGCGGGAAATCATACACGGTAACCTTTCGCTTTTGCCCAATCGGGCGTTGCAGGAAGTCCTGCATGAGGAGATGAGCAAGCTCGGCGGTGTCGAGTATTCCGCTGATGAGCGCGCCTTCGCCCTGTCCCTGCAGAAAACTTTGCCCGATGATGGTGATCCGTTGGAGCAGGCTGTTGAAATCCAGCCCCAGCGCGAATTTTTCACAGCCGGCTCAACGGATGTGGGGGATGTCAGCTGGACTGCGCCTACTGGCGGGGTTCGCACCGCCACCTGGGTGCCGGGCACGTCCGCCCATTCATGGCAGGCGGTCGCTGCCGGGGGCACCAGTATCGGCGAGAAGGGGATGGACCTTGCCGCCAAGACCCTCGCCAATACGGCGGTGCGACTTTATTCAGAGCCAGCGCTGCTGGATGCTGCGCGTACGGAGTTCAACGAGCGGCGTGGCCCCGGATACGAGTATGAACCATTGCTGGGTGACCGCGAGCCACCACTTGATTACCGGCAATAATTACTCGGCGGGCTGGTTCAGAAAATCGGCAAGCGCCGCAAAAGCGGCGCGGCTTTCAAGGTCTGATTCGGCGACATAACCATCCGGCCAGGCGCTGGTGCGGGCAACAACCAGATCTTTGTCGCGGTCGATGTAAATCGTCTGGCCATAAGCCCCCGAGGCCCGGAAACTGCCATCCGGGAATACCCACCATTGATAGCCATATCCGCTGTCAAAGCCTTCAAATACGGTGCCATAGTCAAGATGCGGCTCTTCAATGCGGGTCGCTTCATCGACCCAGCCAGCAGGCAAAAGCTGTTCGCCATTCCATATGCCGTCCTGTTCAATAAAAAGGCCGAAGCGGGCAAGATCGCGTAAGGATGCATTGAAGAAAGCCCCGCCAATTTCCATACCGTCTGGCCCCGGATTATCCAGGTTCCAGGCTGCATCATGGTCCATGCCAAGGGGGCGCCATATCTTTTCTTCCAGATATTTTGCTGGCTGCTTGCCCGTTACTTCTTTTACCAACCAGAGCAGGATCTGGGTTTCTGATGTATTATAGTTGAACACTGTGCCCGGTTCATGCGCGCGCGGGTAAGATGCTGACATTTCATTGATGCGCTTGTTACCGAGCACCATTGTTTGAGTTAGCACCTCGACAGTGTCTTCGCCCGCTGCGCCATCAGCATCAAACAGAACCCCGGAGGACATCTGCAGGGCATGGCGTACACTGACGCCTTCATAAGCGGTGCCTGTGAGGGCAGGAATATATTTTTCCAGCGGGTCTTCAACTGAATCAATCAAGCCATCGCCAATAGCAAAGCCGACCAGCGTTGAGGTGATGGACTTGACGGCAGAGAAAGTGGCAAAAAGTGTACCTGCATCAGCGCCCCGGGCATATCGTTCGTAGACGATATTTCCTTTGTGCAGAACTAGAAGGCCGGTTGTTTCCATATTGTCAAACAGCGCGTCCAGGGGCTGTTGTTTGCCATCATGGGTATAGGTGAACTCTTCCAGCCGACCTTCAATGACGGGCAGAGGGGCAGAAACTTCCGCGCGAGGGACATGCCGGGTCGGATATACTTCGCTCATATGCTGATACAGCCAGACAGCATTTTCCGGCTCAAAGGCTTCTCCACGGGCGATAGCATCGTTCGGAAAGGGCACAACAGCACGATAAACACCAACGCCAGCTAGGACGCCAACGGCGAGCGCGCCCAGCGCAACCAGAGTTATTCTCAGCATTCTTTATACCCCTTCTGGAAAGTCTCATCCGGCGCCTTCGCGTCAGAACCTGTAAATCTGTTTCGCCACTCTATAGGTATTGGCGTAGGCTTCAACCGTTGGCTCGATCGGGTTGGCATAGCCGCCGCCGATCCCCATGGAGCACGCAATGCCACGGGTATGGCAGCCTTCCAGGACGAGTCTGTCGCGCGCCATCAATCCCTCGAAAGAGATATCCATCCGGCCAAGCCGGTCATGCACCAATGGGTCAACACCCGCCTGATACAGCACGAGGTCAGGGGCAAAGTTCCAGACCTGTGGCAATGCTGCGCGCAGTTCTTGAAGATAGAAGTCATCACCCGGATTATCTTCCAGTGCCACATCTAGCGTGGCAGGCACTTTGCGGAAAGGGAAATTCTTGCGGCCATATATATCAAGAATGAAAACCTGCCGGTGATCACCCAGAATGGCGGCGTTGCCGTCACCTTGATGCACATCCAGATCGATAATGGCAATGCGTTCCGCGCGCGCCTCGGACAGTAGTTTCAGGGCGACGACGGCAAAGTCATTCAGGATGCAGAAACCAGCGCCAAAACCGGCATGGGCGTGGTGCGTGCCACCTGCAAGCTGGCCGGACAGTCCGTTTTCGAGCGCATATTCAGCTGCCTGAAGTGCGCCGCCGGCTGTCCGGAAACCGCGCAGGGGAATCTGCGGTGACCAGGGGAAGCCAATACGGCGCATGGCCTGTCGGTCGATGGAGCCATCTTCCAGGCCTTCGATATATTCCTTGTCGTGAGCAAGTAGAATGTCGGCGCGCGACGCTGGTTCCGAGACTGATAACTGATCGCGCGCAAGCAGGCCATCTGCCAGCAATTTTTCTCTCAGCAAACGATATTTTTGCGCCGGGAAACGGTGTTTTTCCGGTAGCTTGAGGTTGAAATCATCGGAATAGAAAAACTGCATCTAAAGTCAGGAGACCCACCCGGCTGTTTCGCGACTGGCGATGTCCTGCAGCAGATCAATCATGTCAGTGCTGTCATTCAGGCAGGGCACCAGCGACAGCTTCTCGCCGCCTTTTTCCTCGAACATTTCGCGCAGGCCAATGCCAACTTCTTCCAGCGTCTCGATGCAGTCCGAGACGAATCCGGGGGCGATGACCGAGACATGCCTGATGCCGTTTTCGGCAGCTTTCTCAATCAGGCTTTCGGTGGAAGGCCCAAGCCATTTTTCGCGACCAAAGATAGACTGGAAGCCAAGGGGGGCGAAATTTTCATCCCAGCCCATTTTCTCGCGCAGCAGGCGTGCCGTTTTCTGGCAATGGCAATGATAGGGGTCGCCTTTCTTGTGCAGGTAGCGCTCTGGCAATCCGTGGAAGGAAAGAATGATCTTGTCCGGTTTGCCTTCCGGCTCGAAAGACTCAGTGATGCTTTTTGCCAATGCATCAATGTAGCCAGGATGGTCGTGGAAAGGTGGTACGGTGCGGATCGCCGGTTGCCAGGAGATGTCCTGCAATATTTCAAAAACGCGGTCATTGACCGTACCGGTCGTTGTTGCAGAATATTGTGGGTACAGAGGAAAAATGACAATCCGGTCACAGCCTTGCGCCCTGAGGCTCTCAAGCCGTTCCTGAATCGAGGGATTGCCATAGCGCATGGCCCAATCAATGATCAGCCTGTCATTTGTATTTCGGGCCGCGAGCAATTCCGCCTGCTGGCGCGTAAAATAACGCAGCGGACTCTCATCGCTTTCCGTGCGCCATATTTTCGCATAGTTGCGGCCCGTTTTTGCCGGTCGTACATTGAGGATGATACCGTAAAGGATAGGGTACCACAGCGCACGGGGATAATCGACAACGCGCTTGTCCGAGAGAAATTCAGCCAGATATCGCCGTACGGACCCAGCATCCGTTCCGTCTGGTGTACCAAGATTGACCAGCAGCAAACCGGTTTTGCCGATGGAGACAGCTTTGTGATCTGAAGGCAGGTGTAAAGGTGTATGGCTCATAGGCCGGAGATATAGCGATGTGCGGAACGAGGGCCAGTTTTTATTGGTCCGCAGTTGCGTAGAGGCTGGTGGTGATATAAATAATCAATTATTCTTGTATTGTTGATTATAATTGGTGAGCCTGCCATGCCCCTTCGTCGATGCCTAATTTTCTTCATCCTGTGGTCGGTAAGTTTTTTTCTGCCCCTAAAGGCTGCTGAGCCCGTGGAGCCCGTTAAGGCGATTGATCTTCCTGACTGGTTCAGCATCACTGGCAATGCCCGCATTCGCTACGAGACACTGGACGGACAGTTCAGGTCGGCCAATGCTGGCACCAGTGATCAACTGCTGGCCTTGCGTACACTGATACATGCCAGGGCCAGTTTCGCCCCGCTGACTCTCGGAGCTGAACTACAGGATGCGCGCACTTATCATGATGATAATGGCACGCCGCTCAGCACCAGTTTTGTCAACACCGGCGAGTTTCTGCAGGCATATGCGGACCTGCATCTGGACCATCTTTTTAGCTGGCAGCGAGAAACCGATTTGAAACTTGGCCGCTTCACTTTGGATGCGGGCAGTCGCCGTTTCGTGGAGCGAAACAGTTTTCGAAATACGATCAATGCCTATGACGGTGCGCATCTGCGGATGAGTCTGTCAGATAGGTCGCGCCTTGAAGCGTTCTATGTGAGCCCGGTGCGCAAACAGCCGCGTGATCGGCAGGCATTGGCAGATAATGAAATTTCGGCAGATGAGACGGAAAGCAACCGCCAGTTTTGGGGAGTATATCTGCAGCGGCAGGAGGTTTGGCAGGGCGTGACCGGAGAGGTCTTTGCCTATGGCCTGCATGATGAAGATACGGCGCGACGGCAGACACCGGATCGCGAAGTGTACTGGCCGGGGGTACGGTTTTTTCGCAAACCTGCCAGTCAGCAGCTGGACTTTGAAGTGGAGGCCGCGACTCGCTTCGGTACCCGCCGGGCGAGTGCCGACCCGGCAGATACATCACAGCTCGATGTTGACGCCCAGATGCTTCATGCTGAGATCGGCTATACTTTTGATGGCGACTGGGCCATGCGGCTCAATTTGGAATATGACCTCGCCACCGGCGACAACAACCCTGACGACCAGTCATTTACAAACTGGGAGCGTTTTTTCGGCACCCGGCGCGGTGATCTCGGCAACACCAGTATCCACGGTCCTTTAACCAGGTCCAACCTTTCGGCGCCGGGTATTCGGTTCAGTTTTGATAATGAGCTGAAAGGGTTGGATGGCCGTATCGCTTACCAGTTAGCTTATCTGGCAGAAGCAGAGGATCGCTTTGTCGTTGCCCGCTTGCAGGACGTGACCGGCAACTCCGGCGATTTCCTGGGGCATACGCTAGATGCAAGGGTCAGGAAGTGGCTTGTGCCTGACAATCTGCGGTTGGAAGTCGGGGCCTCTGCTCTTTTGTTTGGTGAGTACCTGAAGAATGTGCCCGGCGGTCCCGACGGCAATCGCACCCTTTATGGGTATACCCAATTAACAGCCAGTTTTTGATCATTCTGCCCTCGTCCTTGTAAGAATATCACGCCTTTGCAGCCGCGATGTCATAAAACCTTCACGCAGCGCCTGTACCGAGGTTGTGGGGAAGTATGACAGTACAGGACTATTCACAGGACAAGGGTTATGGAATTCGGGATTACACTCTGGGCGGCGCTCGGCTTCATTTTTGCGGCATATGCCGTTGTGGGCAACGACGCCCTGCAAACCCTCGGGACATTTATTAACTCGAACAGTCGGTTGCCATGGCAGGTTCTCTTCCTGTTTGCCTCTGTTATTGTTGTCGCGACGTTTACTCTTGGCTGGTTCATCTACGATGGTGATCCCTCATGGGGTCGTCTGGCCAACACCTCAAAATACCCGCCTGTAGAAGTGCAATGGTATCACACTTTGCCGCCGCTGGTGCTGCTGGTTATCACCCGGTTTGGGGTTCCGGTGTCTACGTCGTTCATGGTGCTGACCGTGTTTGCGACAGTGGGCGGCCTTGCCTCCATGCTGGAAAAATCGCTGATCGGCTATGGCCTTGCCTTTCTTGTGGGCCTGCTCGTCTATGTCCTGATCACCAATACGCTGGAAAAATTCTTCCGCGAACATGAGCCTGGCCGCAAGGCGCCCTGGGGGCTTGCAACTGTTCTTGGTATCATTATCGGTACGGCAATTTATTACATCCCGCCGATGATCAATGAGGAGATTTCCTATGGCGCGGCCACCTGCATCGGCATCGCCATTGGTGGCCTGATCATTGATGTCGTCGCCATCACCTCTGTGGTGAGATTCCAGAATTCCACCATGGCCGTCGCCATGTCAGCGATTGTTGCGGCTGTTACGGCTTTTGCAATCCTTGCATTCACGCCGTCTGGTGCGAGTCTGAATCTCGGCTTTGCCAGCATGAGTCGCGAGGTAGCCTCGGTTGTCTTTTCTGTTTTCGCGTTTCTTGCACTATATGTGCTGGCGACGCGGGTATCTTCCGGGCGGATTGTTTACTGGATCATCCTGCAATGGGTGACCACGGCCTATCTCTGGGGCGTCTGGCTGATCCAGGACTTTGCAAATATCTTCGTCTTCCTGCCGCGCGAACTGTTACCGCTGGAAAGCTTCGGTGCGATGTTCGTCATCGTTGGACTGCTTGGCTATACTTTTGCCAACAAGGGCGGGCCTGTGCAGAAAATCCTGCGCGCCAAAACGGCTGTGACGGATATCCGCTCGGCTACAGTGATCGACTTCATCTATGCGACGCTGCTGTTCTTCTTCAAGGAAGTGAGCGACATTCCCATGAGCACGACCTTTGTATTCCTGGGTCTGATCGCGGGCCGGGAATATGGTTTCACGATCATGACCAAGGCCATCAGTTATGTAAAAACAAGCAGGCTTGTGCTGTCTGACGCTTCCAAGGCTGTGATAGGTCTTGTGCTGTCGATTAATATGGCGGTCGGCCTGCCATTTCTGGCCAAAAGCCTGTCGGAAGGGACGTTCGATACAGCCGCTGTGGTGCCGAATGCTGCCTACGGATATTTCCTGATCATCGTGAACCTGCTCATCATTCCGATCTCTCTTTATCTGATGAATAATTCCAGGGCGCGTATGATTATTGTTGGCTCGTCGCTGATTGCCGCCGTGGTCCTGTTCTTTTCAACCAGCCAGTACCTGGTCAGCTGAGGATATTTTTGAGGGTTATGCCCGGGCGGCGAGTGCGTCCAGTTCTGGCGGTAATTCGCCGCGCAGTTCTTTCAGGCGCACGATAAGCGCCTGCTCGGCTGAGCAATAGTCGCCATACAGCCCGATCCTGTCTGCGAGCCAGCTGGCTTCAGGAGACGTAACCTGCTCGGCAACAGCTGCTTCTGCGGCACGGGCATCATTATGTTTCTCGCGCGTTCTGTCTTTTTTGAAAGCATTGCCAAAACCACTGAGACCACCCCCGGCGATGCGGCCCATGAAGCGACTCACATTGACCGAATGGTCCGCTATATTGCGCTCCATCTGAAGGGCATCCTCGCGCGACATGGGGGCATAGCCGATATGCGCCATCAGGTGATTGCTGATGGCAAGGGCAAAAAATGCAATCCAGGTGGGGTCATTGTCGCCCGCGCGGCTCAAATCATTGAGATCGAAAAGCAGCTCGGCTTCCTGCCGCGTCACCGCAACATTGCCGTCCCCGCCAGCGGCAAAAACAAACGCCCGCAGCCGCTCGACTTCACGCGCATCCACACGGCGATCGGCCAGCACATGCGCTTTCACGGTTTCAAGACCAAAAGCAATCAGTCGCTCCGGCACATGCTTTGCTGCCTGCAGCATGTGGCACAGGGTATCGATTTTAAGCGCGCTGGTGCGGTCTGCCGGACCAAAACAGGCCAGCAGGAAGTCTGCGTCCTCATCCGTGATGTAGCCAGCTGGTGTCTTCTGACGCACAAAGAAATCCGTCGTGACCTCGGCCAGGAACTGCGCCCATTCACGCTCACCTGAAGGGGCCTGTTCTGCGAGGCGAAACAGCACGGCGACTTCTTCCCGGTCAACAGCATGGTCACCAAACACCTCACGGCGCAGGCGCAACACGTCTTCCGCGTTGACATGGGCTTTTTCAGAAATAGCTTTCAGCGTAGCGTGCATTGGGGTTTCCTCCGGCATTTTGCGGGTAAGATAGTCCCTGCCGGTTAAGATCGCGCAAACGCCCTTTTAACCAACCGGGAAGCGCGCGCTTTTTTCGGGTTGATTCCGGGAAATCCCCCGTTATAACCCACTTCTCCCGAAAGCAGGCTGGCGAAAGGGTATGCCTCGTCTGCTGTTATTGAAGTGCCCCCGGCGGGCCAGAAAAGGAAAAGAAAATGCCCAAGATGAAGACGAAATCTGGAGCGAAAAAACGCTTCAAGATCACCGGCTCCGGCAAGGTGAAAGCCGGTCAGGCTGGCAAGCGCCACGGCATGATCAAGCGCACGCCAAAACAGATCCGCCAGAAGCGCGGCACAAGAACCCTGTCAGAGGCAGATTCAAGGATTGTGAAATCCTTCATGCCTTACGCCCGATAAGCCGGAGGATCAGATCAGATGTCACGTGTAAAAGGGGGCGCATCCGCCCACGCCCGTCACCGTAAAGTAATCAAGGCCGCCAAAGGCTATTATGGGGCCCGTAAAAACCTGTTCCGTACGGCGAACCAGGCAGTCGAAAAGGCCGCCCAGTATGCCTATCGCGACCGCAAGGCCCGCAAGCGCCAGTTCCGTCGTCTCTGGATCCAGCGCATCAACGCGGCTGCTCGCATTAACGGCATGACCTACGCTACATTCATGAATGGCTTGTCCAGAGCTGGCATCGAGGTAGACCGTAAGGTTCTGGCCGACATCGCCGCACAGGAGCCGGCAGCGTTTACAGAGCTTGCGAAACAGGCTCAGGCGGCGCTAAACTAAAAAACTTATGTGCCCCCTTGGGGGACGTGTTAGACAAGAGGCCGCCTCGGAAACGAAGCGGCTTTTTTAATGATTTACTGTGCCGGCCTGCTGGCAGGTGTTGGAAGAGAAACCAGATGGAACTCGACGAGCTCGAAAAAGACCTGACTGAAAAAGTCTCCGCAGCATCGGATGAAGCCGCGCTGGAGGGATTGCGTGTGCATGCCCTCGGCAAGAAAGGCGTCATCAGTGAAAAGATGAAAGTGCTGGGCAAGGTCTCGCCGGAAGAGCGCAAGACACTCGGCCCGGCGCTGAATGGCCTTAAAACCCGGATTGGCGATGCCATCGCGGCCCGCAAGATTGTGCTGGAAGATGCGGCGCTGGAAGCACGCCTTGCCACAGAGAAAGTGGACATCACTTTGCCGGTGCGCCCGGTGCAAAAGGGCCGTATCCACCCGGTCACGCAGGTCATGGAAGAGATTGCGGCGATCTTTGCAGATATGGGGTTCGAAATTCGCGAGGGGCCGGATATCGAGGACGATTTCCACAATTTCACGGCGCTCAACTTCCCGCCGGACCATCCGGCGCGCGAGATGCATGACACGTTCTTCTTCAACGAGAAGGAAGATAACTCGCGCATGGTGCTGCGCACTCACACCAGCCCGGTTCAGATTCGGACCATGATGAATGAGAAACCGCCCTTGCGGGTCATCATTCCCGGCCGCACCTATCGTTGCGACAGTGACCAGACCCATACGCCGATGTTCCATCAGGTCGAGGGACTGGTCATCGACAAGACCACACATATGGGCCACTTGAAAGGTACGCTGAAAGAGTTTGTCGCAGCCTTCTTTGAAGTGGACAGCGTTGAGACAAGATTCCGCCCGCACTTCTTTCCGTTCACAGAGCCTTCTGCCGAGATGGATGTGAAGTATGAGCGTATGGGGAATGAAATCCGTATTGGCCAAGGCGATGACTGGATGGAAATTCTCGGCTCCGGCATGGTGCACCCGAATGTCCTGCGTAATTGCGGCCTCGACCCGGATGAGTATCAGGGCTTTGCCTTCGGCATGGGCGTGGACCGCCTCGCGATGCTGAAATACGGCATTCCTGACCTGCGGGACTTCTTCGCCGCCGATGCCCGCTGGCTGGAACATTACGGGTTTGATCCGCTGGATCAGCCGAATACGGCGACGGGGTTGAGCCGGTGAGTGCGCGCAATCGTATCAGTTTCGAGACCGTTGGCTCCATCGTCGCCATCGTGGTGGGCGTGGTTGCACTTTTTGTGGCATGGGATGAAGCAAAGTCCGTGCGCAAACAGCAGGCAGCTTCTGTTCTGCCAATTGTGAAGATATTCACGTCATATACAACAACTGAGATGGGTCATAAGTCTGCAGTTATTGTGCAGAATGTTGGTGTGGGGCCTGCATTTATAGAGAATGCCAGGATTATATGGGACGGGACACAATTGCAGGATGTGCGGTCTGGTCTTGCTGTTTTGCCAGGTGCAAATGATTTGGTAGAAATTTGGACTTCTCCTTTATACGGAGAAATCATGAGTGGTAACGATGAGTATGAAATGTTCTCGGCTATTATGCCTTCTGAGAAGGTGACAGCAGAATATATTTCTTCACTAAAAACTTCCATAAATCGCAACCTGATCATAGAAGCCTGCTTCTGCTCCGTTTACGAAGAGTGCTGGACGACAAATCTGAACAGCACGATACGGCCGCAACCGATCAAGAGTTGCGCGGCTGACTTTTGAAAGTTATCTTATGAAATTCCCCCTTTCCTGGCTAAAGAAGCACCTTGAAACTGACGCGACGCTTGATGAGATCGTCGAAACAATGGTCCGTGTCGGTCTTGAGGTTGAAGAAGTTGATAACCCGGCGGAGCGCCTGAAGGACTTCACCATTGGTCATGTGCTGGAAGCCGAACCGCATCCGGATGCGGACAAGCTGCGCGTCTGCAAGGTTGCGACAAAAGATGGTGAACAGCAGATCGTTTGCGGTGCGCCGAACGCCAGAGCTGGCATCAAAGTGGCTTATGCAGCCGTCGGTACCTATGTGCCCGGCATAGATGTCACCTTGTCCAAGGCGAAAATACGTGGTGTCGAGAGTTTCGGCATGATGTGCTCTGCCCGTGAATTGGAGTTGGGCGAAGATCATGACGGCATCATCGAAGCACCGGAAGATGCAGAAATTGGCGCATCTGTGGTGGATGTGCTGGGTGTCAATGATCCGGTTATAGATTTTGAGGTAACCCCCAACCGGCCAGACACAAATGGTGTCCTCGGCGTGGCGCGCGATCTTGCAGCCGCCGGCCTTGGCACACTGATAACGGAGCAATACGAATTGCCTGAAGGCCAGTTTGACAGCCTACAGAAGATTGAACTTGATTTCACGGAAGAGACAAAGGACGCCTGCCCCGCTTTTGGCGGCGTTTACATTCGCGGCGTTAAAAACGGTCCGTCGCCGCAATGGCTGCAGGACGCTTTGGGGAAAATTGGCCTGCGCCCCATCAGCGCATTGGTAGACATGACGAACTACGTTTCGGTTGATCGCGCTCGCCCGTTGCATGTTTATGATGCAGTCAAACTGACTGGCCCCATTCGCGCCCGCCTGGGCAGAGCAGATGATGTGCCCTTCGAGGCACTGGACGGCAAGGAATACCAGCCTGGCGAGGCGATGACTGTCATCGCGGATGATGCCCGCGTGCTCGGTTTCGGTGGTATCATGGGCGGTGAATATTCCGGCTGTACGGCAGAAACCACAAATGTCTTCATTGAAGCAGCCTATTTCGATCCCACACGGACCGCAAAAACGGGCCGTAAGACCGGTATCATTTCTGATGCCCGCTATCGCTTTGAGCGCGGTATCGACCCGCAGTCGATAGAAGAAGGTCTTGCCCAGGCTACCCGGCTGGTCCTGGAAATGTGTGGCGGTGAAGTCAGTCACCTGGAAATGGCTGGCGTGGCACCGGACGGGACGAAACAGATCAGTTTTCCGCCGGGTGAAGTCAAACGCCTGACCGGCCTTGATGTATCTGAAGATGATATGGAGCGTATCCTGACGGCCCTTGGGTTTTCTGTCACGCGCAGCACGCCAGACTGGCGCGTAACCAGCCCGTCCTTCCGCCCGGATATTGAGGGCAAGGCTGATCTGGTCGAGGAAATTGCCCGCATCATCGGCCTTGATAACCTGCCGGAAGAGACCTTGCCACGGCTTGATGCGGTGGAGCGTCCCAAATATTCAAGGGCGCAGGATCGTATCCGCTTGGCGCGCCGGGCGCTTGCGAGTGCAGGTTATCTGGAAGCGGTCACCTGGTCATTTTGTGATGCGCCCCATGCGGCTCTTTTTGGTGCGGGGCAGTCCAACCCTGATCTAGTGCTGGCAAACCCGATCTCGTCAGACCTTGGTGTTATGCGTCCCTCTGTGCTGCCCGGACTTGTCGCTGCCGCTGGGCGCAATGCGGCACGTGGCCGCAAGGACCTCGCCCTGTTTGAAGTGGGGGGGGGCTATATTTCCGATCAGCCGGATGGACAGCAAACAGTTGCTGCTGGTTTGCGTGCGCTGAATTCGCCGCGTCACTGGCAGCAGCTCAGCGCCGGTGATGGTGTCTTTGCAGCCAAGGCTGATGCCATGAAAACGCTGGAGGCAACCGGCGCTCCCGTGGCCAGTCTGATGATTATGGAAGGCGCGCCATCACATTATCACCCAGGGCGTTCCGGTATTCTCAGTATGGGGCCAAAAAATCACCTTGCTTATTCCGGTGAACTTCACCCGCGCGTCCTCAAGGAGATGGATGTGGAAGGGCCGCTTTATGCGTTTGAAGTTTTTCTCGATAAAATCCCGGTTGGTAAACAGAAGGCCACCAAGTCAAAATCTGCCTTAAACAAATCAGACCTGATGCCACTCAACAGGGATTTTGCCTTTGTGGTAGCGGCTGACATGCCGGCAGAGAACCTGCTCAAGGCCGTGCGCGGCGCAGAAAAGAAACTCATCTCCAACGTGTCATTGTTCGATGTCTATCAAGGCAAGGGCGTTGAGGAAGGTCATAAATCGCTTGCGATTGAGGTGACCCTTCAGCCAACAGAAAAAACGCTGACAGATGAGGAAATCGAGGCAATCAGTCAGCGAATTATTGCGCAGGTTCAAAAAGCAACTGGCGCCAGCCTGCGAAGCTGACCGTGGTGCAGGATCTTTCCAACTGGCAAATCTGCCCTTTGCCGGGTGATCGGGAGCTTCCGGGACGTCTTGTAAATTTGATGCCGTTTGATGCGCCCGCGCATAGCGCTCAACTTTTTGAGGCTGTGTGTCAGGAAGGGGCGGCGGAAATCTGGCAGTGGCTTCCTCTGGAGCAGCCACAAAGTGCCCGTCAGTTTCAGTCTGACTACACACAGCTTGTTGCGACACACGGTTGGCGCACGCTTGTTATTCACAGCAAAAAATTGGACAGACTGCTGGGGGTGTTTTCATTCATGCGGTTGCGCCCGGAAGTCGGGTCCGCCGAAATCGGCGCGGTAACCTATGGCCCCGACCTGCAGCGCACGCCAGAAGCAACCGAGGCGTTTTATCTCGCCAGCCGACACCTGTTTGAGGATTGCGGTTACCGTCGCTTTGAGTGGAAATGCAATCATCTGAATACCCCATCCCGCCGCGCAGCGCTGCGATATGGTTTTACATTTGAAGGGCAGTTCCGCCAGGACATGGTGGTGAAAGGTCAGAACCGTGACACGGACTGGTATTCCATGCTCGATCGTGAATGGCCCATATGTGCCCGGGCTTTCGAAAAATGGCTCTTGCCAGAAAATTTTGAGGAAGCCGGGCAGCAGAAAAAGAAACTGGAACATATCCGCGAAACACTTGCGCGCGCAGAAGCAAAAAAGTAATTTCCCTATTACCGCCGCTGTAGCTCAGGGGTAGAGCAGTTCATTCGTAATGAAAAGGTCGGGAGTTCAAATCTCTTCAGCGGCACCAGATTTTGATGTGCAATACCAAAATGTGGAACAGTTATAATGAGGCAGGACAACCGTATTTCTTTAGTTTTTTTTCGCTAAGATTTGTCTTGAGGCAATTCAGCAGTTGACTCCTAAGTTAAATTTCTTTGTCGTTATGTTTGCTAAAGGGAGGAGAAAATATGATCGGCGCTGCAAATGATACCATATTGTTGAGTGAAGATGATCAGCAAACATCTGGAGTGAATGTTCTTTCCAATGATGTGATTAGTGTTCTGGACCTAGGGTGTGGACTCAATTGATCCAGCATTTTGCTGCGAAGAGATATATCATGTTGATGAAGTTCCTTCGAGATTTCTCGAACCGTGTAGCCAGCCGTCTCATGTCTTTCATTTTGCAGAAGAACCGCTCGACAATATTACGCATGGCGTAAAGGCTGGTGTCATGCGGGACCGGATTGCGCGCATTGGACTTGGCGGGAATAACCGCCAACGCACCTTCATCGGCGATATCGCGCCTGATCTTCGCACTGCCATAGGCTTTGTCCAGGACCATCGCCAGAGGCGGCATCTCCCAGTCGAGGAAGACATTCATCACCTGGCTGTCATGAACATGGCCGCCAGTGACCTCAATGCGCAATGGCCTGCCATTTTCATCTACGGCCACGTGAACTTTGCTTGTGCGACCGCCCCGTGAGCGTCCAATATCTTCCGCCAGTTCCCCCTTTTTGAGCCACTCGCTGCGCGGTGAGCTTTGACAATCGAGGCGTCTATGAAGATCAGACTGTCCTCACATTCTTCAGCGAGCGCATCGAATATGCCCTTCCAGACGCCGCGCTCGCCCCACCTGTTATACCGATTGTAAGCAGTCGTGTACGGTCCATATCGTTCCGGCAAGTCCCGCCATGGCGCGCCTGTGCGCAAAATGTAAAAGATGCCGTTCAGGATCGTACGATCATCTTTGCGCTTCGGGCCGCGGCTAACCTTTGGCAACAACGGTTCAATCACCGCCCATTCTTCATCCGACAAATCAAACCGCGCCATTTAAGACTCCCTTTCGGAAATCCCTGAATCACGCTTTGCACAAACAAATCAATCAGTTAAATTGGGTACAGACCCTAGAAACCGCCCACATACACGCTAAATAACAATAATGACAGACCAATCTAATGATAATCCTACCACAGTCTGTTACGATGGCAGCTGCCCAATTTGCCTAGTCGAGATTCGAACGCTCAAAACGGCATTAGGGCCTGATCAACGTTTTAACTTCGAAGATGTATCTGACGACGTACGTCCTCTTTCTTGTGACGTTTCACGTGATCGAATGATGGCCCGATTTCACGTAAAAATACCAAGTGGAGAAATTGTATCAGGTGCACAAGCATTTACAGAAATCTGGAGTAAGGTTCGAGGCCTTGCATGGCTGAGACCTTTGGGACGATTTCCTGTAAGCCGCGCAATACTGAATGGACTGTACTTCTGCTTTTTGTTGGTAAGACCAATATTGCAGGATACCGTTCGCTCAGTGACGAACGCGAAACAAAGATTGCTCAAGTGAACGCAATGCCGTTCAGCCTGATTTTGTAGGATGTCGCTATGCTATTCGCGCATGTAACTGTTACTGAAAAACTTCAGAGTACATCAAGTGGCAAGCTCTAACATTTCTACATTGTTCCCGTCTGGATCCTTAATGTATACGGAGCGAGTGCCATCTCTGTGCGGAATTGGTTCTCCGTACCGATCAATGCCTTCTTGTACAATCGCAAAATGGTAAGGATGCTGTTCTGCTAAAACCAGAGCAAGATACATGTTATTGAATTTTATTAGGGCCCAAGAATCATCTTGATATTCAATTTCACAATTAAACGATTCCTTATACCATTTCATCGAATCGCCGATACAGCGAACCTGTATGGCCACGTGATGCACTTCATCTAGCATTTTCACACCTGTACGAATTAAATAATCTTCGCTATGCTTACAGCTGCAACTGAACCATTCTCGACGAGACTGACCCAAATCTTATCTAAAATTCCGCGTTGCCCTGAAAGACCACTCTCAGCATCATTTCTGTGGTGGACTTCTTCAGCACAACACCGTTTTAAAACAAGCTGCAGATCTGAATATCCTTCGTGGTCATTTAGGAATTCAATTTGTTCATTGTAATGCTCCTCGACGAAGGATTCTACAGCTGAGATAGTGGAACAAAAAGTCTTGTATCCAAAAAGGGTAGAAAGAAACCCAAGTCCCGCACCCAGTATCTTCCATATCATTAGTAGTCGGCATCGTGATTCGACCGGCACCAGTTGATCCATAACAACGAGGTGTCGTTTTTCAGATTGGATATGGTTCTTCGCCATTCGCCTTATCTTTGGGGACCAAAGGGCTAACAGAGCACCTCTATAAATCCAAACAGCCCCCGTTTCTCCAGCATGATTGGACCTCATCCATGCTCTCATCGCCAATGGAACCGCAACAGAATCTGCTGGGTATTCTTTGATGATACGGATTTGGTGCGAGGTAGTATTTTCCTGAAGATTTGTCATAGCAAAAGTGACGTACCGCCTCTCCAACTGAACTAACCCATTACATAGGTGACTGCTAGCGAACGGCCACAATATTGAATTCTCTTTTTTAGTGCAACGGTCTACGTTTCAAACGCTTTTCCAATGCATGACACAATCAGTTTTTTCGATCATTCCTATTTGAATTTTTGATTTCTCTAGGTGAGAGAGCAACCTATCTCCAGGGTCGTGTTTATTAATTTGGAGATTATAATGAAAGTACCAAGTGTTACATTCCGTACTCGTGTCCGTGACGAAAGTGTCCAAGGTCCAAACCCATATCGCTGGCAAGATCTGACAAGCGATAGGTTATTTGAGTGCAAAAGAGTTGTTCTCTTCGCTCTGCCAGGAGCTTTTACACCTACATGCTCATCAACTCACCTTCCAGGCTTCGAAGAGAATTACGATCACTTCAAACAATTGGGAGTTGATGAAGTAGTTTGCTTAAGTGTGAATGATGCTTTTGTGATGCACCAGTGGGGAAGACATCAAGGTGTGGAGAAAGTCCTGCTTCTGCCTGACGGGTCAGCTGAATTCACTCGAAAAATGGGAATGCTTGTTGAAAAAGACAATTTAGGTTTTGGCATGCGTTCTTGGAGATATTCAGCACTCATCGATAATGGCGAGATCGTGAAATTGTTCACAGAGCCAGGATTTTGCGACAACGCAGAGGATGATCCATTTCTAGTATCCGATGCTGAAACAATGCTCGGATATCTAAGGGGTTCTGAAAAAGCCGCAGCGTAGGTTGCCTGGTTCGCTGGGTATTTAGCACTGTGATGTCAGGGGGGGGGGAGCAGTGATGGGGACTGCAACTTCCTTTAGCCAAGTATTGCTCGACGTCATTCCTCAATAGGAGAGCTTATAAGCACGACGTCGAGAAAATCCTTAGAGCCTGATCCAAAAGTATCTGGGTGATTTCAACGACTTATGATTCTCTTTGTTTGCTTAAGACACGGAGGATCAGATGAGTTGGAATGAAACCACCCGCACATATTATGACCGCAGTTTCCTGCGCTATGCAAGTGATCTGACGGACGACGAATGGGCTTTGATTGAACCTGAAATACCTCTTCCAAATCGGATGGGGCGTCCTCGCAAGTGGCCGATGCGGGAGATCATGAACGCCTTGTTGTATATCGCGTCTACTGGCTGCCAATGGCGCATGTTACCAAGGGATTTCCCGCCTTTTTCGACGGTTCAGAAATATTTTTATTGGTGGCGTGATGACAGATTGCTGGAAAAGATCAATCACCGCCTGCTGTTTGAATGCCGCGAAGCACACGGCAGAAGCCCACACCCCAGCGCAGGTGTGATCGATAGCCAGTCGGTTAAAACCACAGAAAGTGGCGGTATTACTGGCTTTGACGCGGGCAAAAATATAAAAGGCCGCAAGCGGCATATTCTGACGGATACGGAAGGCTTTCTGGTGACAGCACTTGTGCATGCCGCGGATGTACAGGATCGCGACGGCGCACCAGCGGTGTTGATGGAAGCGCGAGACAAATTTCCATGGCTTCGCCATATCTTTGCCGATGGTGGCTATGCGGGAGATAAGCTAAAGCGCAAACTTAAAAAAGTCGGTCCATTCCGGATGGAAATCATCAAGCGATCCGATAAAATGAAAGGCTTTAAAGTCCTGCCCCGGCGATGGGTCGTAGAACGCACATTCGCATGGTTAGGGCGATCACGCCGTCTCGCCAAGGATTGGGAACGATGCTGGACCTCAGCTATCGCATGGCTATTCATGGCTCACATCCGTATCGCAACAAGACGACTGGCAAGAGCATGTTTCATATGAAAGACTTTTGATTCAGACTCTTAGAGGATACAGCCGTTGGCCATTCTTAATGAGTAATCTTGCGGTTGTACAGGCGTACTAGACATCTGTAGAGCTTGCCCTAATTCAATTTGGGTGAAGTTGAGGTTTGCGCAGGACTGGACTCAAACAGAATTGGGTAAAACGCTCAATTCACTCGAGCAGGGTATCCCATGAGCAAAAGGAACTTACCCTCCAAACTATGTCCTGTTTGCGAACGTCCCTTTAATTGGCGGAAGAAGTGGAAAAGGAACTGGGATAATGTCGTTTATTGTTCAGATCGAGGCGAATGACTTGGATGGAATTTGTCTGCTCAAACCACCGATAGGTCCTGTTCGTAGCAAAATTGATTTTGCGATTGTAGGTATCGACACTCAAGTTTGTCAGTACTCTAGAAAATATGATCGTATGATTTGGCCACATGCAAAAAAAGGGTTTTTTGGATTGAAGAAAAAGATCCCAGAGATTCTTGCGGCACTCGAAATTCATTACACATAGGAAAAGTCTAATATGTCCGTTTTTATTCTCTTATTCTCTATATTCACAGCGTTGCAAACAGTTGATGAGCCGTCTTCTAATGCGGACTTATTATTGATGGAGCGAAATTTATCAGATTATATTTGGGATAAACGTCTATTGATAATTTCAAGCGATCGGGATTCGGACCTGTTGGTTGAACAGTTGACGCTACTTTCAGAGGTAACTAACGATCTTGAAGAGCGCGATCTTGTTGTTATTCAAGTTAGTGGTTATCGATCATTTGCATTATTCGGCGATGCCGTCGCCCCAGCCGCAAAGGGCCTGAAAGACAAGTTTTCGCTTGGCAAAAGTCAAAATTACAAAGCGATACTCGTCGGCAAAGACGGCACGGTTAAACAGCGCTGGGAAACTGTGTTTGATCCAACTGATTTGTTCACAATAATTGACGCAATGCCAATGCGAATTCGTGAATTAGATAGCTCGGTGTCTGAACAATAATTTTTTGAAATATAGGAGTTGTTGATCTTTATAAGAACTAATACGAAAATGTATTTTATGAAAATTCACCTCAAGATTTCAGCTGCAATTGCATTTTTTTGGAATCATCTTGTTCCCACTGACGTGAGCCCCAATTGGTCCCTCATTTGAATGGAGAGTCCGTCAACAGGAGACGGACATGAGAAAGTCGAGATTTACTGAGGAACAGATCATCGCGATCCTTAATGAACAGCAGCGCGGTTTGGCGACGTCAGAGGTCTGCCGCAAGCACGGTGTCAGCCCGGCTAGTTTTTATAAATGGAAAGCGAAGTTCGGCGGCATAGACGTGTCGGACGCCCGCAAGCTGAAGACGTTGGAGACCATTTAATGACTTTCTGGTTGTTCAAGACAGAGGAAAGGGGAATATTCCAGGTCATCAGTGGGCGTCTCGAAATCATACTAACGATCTTGTACCGCTTTGGGCGATCGGTGCCCGTGGAGATAGATTCAAAGAGTTTGTTCAAACTGATACGAAAGCTCAAAAATTATGGGGTCAAGAATACGGATAGAATGGTAACTATGTAGATAACACAATGGTGTTTGGTGTAATGGAGACCGCATTAAGACGATAATTTTATAGTGCTTCATAGTATCCAGTGTGTTTTGACTTTCTACCTGACACGCGCTTGCGCCAACAACGATAAGATGAAGGTGTTAGGCATCAACGCATCAACTTTTTCACTTCGGCCTCGGTTAGGCCAGTCTGGATCCGTATAGAATCAAAAGAAGTATTGTCTTGCCATGCTAATTCTATGATTTCCGACTCTTCAGTACTTGATCGAATTACCATGCTAATCTCTAAAGTTGAACGGTGAGCATTGAAACTGTGTATAGAGGCGAAAGGGCTATTGTTCTCTGACATCCAGTTTATCGAATGTGTTTAATAATTTCGTGAGCTATTCGCCGCCCGCTGAGAAAAGCTCCCTCGACGCGACCTCCCTCCCTCCAATCACCGCAAATGCCTATCTGATCTTCAGGTACAGAAACAGGAACTCCGTGTGGAGTATTGGCGTTCGATGCATAAAGCCAACGATGTAGCTTGCGAAATGGTGCAGTCGCTACGTTCAACCCTGTAAGGGATGAGGTGACAGTCTCCAGCGATGACTGGATCCAAGGTAAATCATACTCTTGATGTCGATTAGACCAAGTTTCGGAAGTTTGCACAACTAGTGTGCCGTATTGTTTGTGTCTACCTGGCTTGGCGCTGTTCACTGCGATCCAACTAACGGGGTCATGATCGACGCGAAGTGTATCCCAACCAACATCAATACTTTTGTCAAACCCAAGCATAAGACTGAAGCAAGCATTCATGCGTACGTCCCCCAAAGACTGTAAAACCTTGTTTCCAGTCAGCAGAGTTGTTGCTTGCGGGGCAGGGATTGCAATCACTAGCCAGTCGAATGGATCGCTAGCCTGTTGATCGTCAAAACTCAGTATCCAACTATTGTTCACCTTTTCGATCCTGAGCACGCGATGCTCCGTATTGATGTTTAAGTCTCGAGCTAAGAATTTCGGGACTTGGTTCATCCTAGGCGTGCCAACAAAACGATCTTTTCCTGTATCTTTTTCATAAGAACCAGATTTGAGGTATTGCGCCCGTGCCGGCCACCGCTGAACTATTTCCTGGTCTATCATCGATGAAACAACTGATAGAAACTCCTCAGTCGAAGCCGTAAAATATTGAGCTCCATGATCAAATTCATGGACTCCGGCGTACCTTGTCGACATTCTTCCACCAACTCCACGCGATTTTTCAAAAATGACGACTTCTGCATAATTGCTAAGCTCTCGCGCTGCAGTAATGCCAGATATACCTGCACCAATTATAGCTATTCTCAATCTGGGCACCTTTTTTAATTTTGATTTATTTCACAGTTCCCCACAGAGGGGCAATTTATGCAAAGTTAAGTCCGACTGTATCGTTGTTTGAATTCTATCAGACATATATGTGGCAAGCTCAGTGCGGCAAGACCAATAAATATCTGGCTTATCACGACGTCTGATACAAGACTGGATGTGAAAATACTCAGCAGTAGTGGAGTTGTAACCAAAATCGCTAGGATACTGTATAGGATTACGACCGGGTAACGGACCCGATCGGCATAGTGTGAAAAATTGTCAAGTTCTCGCGTAAAATGAAGAATGCTGTGATACGCACAAAAGTAAAATGCAAAAAATATTATTGGATGTTGTGTTGCTGCTAATACGTAGAGGCAAACAATATCAATTGCGTGAGCGCTCTTATTGAAAACAAGACTGGCGATGCTTAATATGACTGCCGCGGGACAAATAGCTCTCTGAAACTCCATGATGATCCTAGCGTCTTCACCAGAAAGTACTGAGTATATTTGGCTAATCTGTTCCGGAAAGAAGAGGGACGGGATCGACAATAAAGTTATTCCAAATAGCATACGCTGCAGACCGTTGTAGGTTTCTCGCCAATCACAACTGAAGTGCCATGCGGATAATAAGAGAAACAGTACAAGTGATACAACAGGTGCGAAGAGCCATAAAATAAACACAGAGATAGCTGTTGCCACATAACCCAAATGGAAAAGGGTGAAGCCCAATATTCCTTTATAAATCTGTGCTTCTTTTGAAACTAGAATATCAAGAGCCCCGTGGGGCAGGCCGATTAATACGATCAGCACCGTAATAAAAATTAGGTGATTTGTACTTAGAAGATCAATTGATCCAAATATTATCGAAAATATCGCGAGTTGTATTGTAATCCCTACCAGAATAAGGCGATGCACGGACGTTACTCCGTGCATCGTTTTGTTAGTGGTAACTAGCTCCTTAGAAGCCATGGTATGTAACTAAGCTTTCGCTAACTGATTTGCGTCGTCACTCGTAGCAGCTGCCCAGATTACCACTCCAAATGCTATTTTATTTACGAAATCAGCGAGGTTATAAATTATGTTTAGCAGGTCGATGTTTCCACCACCGGCATAGCCATAAATATATCCAAGGGGATAAATGGCCCATCCAACCGTTACAATGATGCGGAGCGCGTTAAACGCTTTCTTACTAGAAACAGTTCCAGCAGAAGCATTGATCTTGCTCGCTTCACCGGCAAAGATTTCGTAGATGATATATACCCAAGCGGCGCTTCCTAAGACAAATAAACCCCAGAGTATGCTTGAATTATCAGCGTTTACCTCGCCGAGATATCCTGCGACAAGCATAATGATCGAAGCTGCCAACAATCTCCAGAACAAACCTGCCCCTACGACCGCAATTGCAGCTAGAATTAGGTAAAATTCAACAATCTGTAGGGGAACCGTTAGAAGCCAATCAACGTATCGAAAGACGGTTGGGCTTTCTCCTGTTTGTGCCCATACATCACGCATGTAGAAGTAGTGGATTGCTGCAATGCCCGTAACCATTGCGGCTACTGTTAACGATGTTTTCCACTTTCCAACTGCACGATCGCGTTCTACCCAGAAGAAAAAAGTAGCTGCTACCATTGCAGCCGAGATTATCCAAAACGAAACACCGACGTAATCGCTTGGATCCAACAGAAGTTCTTCCATTACAAATCCTTTCCAAACATGTATGAGCGAGATGTAGTTTTGAGTTTTCAAAAGTCAAAAATATTGGTGTACAGATATCGCGGTGAGCATGATTTTAATAATCAATATCAATGATAGACAAATGCTACGGTTTTCCTACGTCCTGAGAAATGGAACATGCAGAAAAGAACACACATCTATTATTTGAGCTGCTCTGGCTTGAAGAGAAGTTTGAGGGTGAAATGAATATGGAAATTTCGTACGATTTATATCAGGAAATTTTACGAATTAGGTTAGGACTTAAGCCGGATAGCCTAGATGAAGCATCCACAATCAGGGCTCACTAAAAAATGCAACGCTTAGGAAGGATCAGATATGGCTATGCACAATGAACAGCTCAAAACGCTTCTTATGCCTGATGAGTTGAGTATGAGCGTGGTAATAAGCGATCCTTCGTTGCCCGATAACCCAATGATTTATGTAAGTCCAGAATTTGAGTTGCAAACTGGATACTCCTTTGCGGAAGCTGTTGGGCAAAACTGCCGTTTTCTTCAGGGCAGCGAAACCAACCCCCATGCAATCGAAGCTATTCGACAGGGTTTAAGAGCTAAAACCACATTCACAATTGATATTCTGAATTATCGTAAGGACGGAAAAAAATTCCTAAATAGACTGCGTATCCGTCCAATTTTCGGGCAAGACGGGAGCCTTTTGTACTTTGCTGGTGCTCAAAATCCAGTAGAAGAAGTGATCTGATGGAAAATGGACGAATTCTTGTCATCGGCGCACGTTCCGGAATCGGCTATGAGGTATGTAGATTTGCTTTATCACAAAACTTTCCTGTAACGGCGTTTTCGCGCTCGGCGGCGAAGATTGAAATTGAACATCCTCAACTTTCAATTGTCGAAGGTGATGCACTAAACAAAAATGATTTGTTATCAGCTATGCAAGGTTGTAACTATGTTGTGCAGTCCTTGGGTGTGCCGTTCAATATGAAGCTTCTTAGTGGTCCGGTTTCTTTATTTTCAAAATCCACAGAAGTGCTAATCCGTACAATGCAAGAATCCGGAATTCAACGCTTAGTATCAATCACAGGATTTGGTGCTGGAGACTCAAGGAACGCGATAAACCCTCTTCAAAAACTCCCATTTATGGCAGTTTTCGGAAAGGCTTATGCTGATAAATCAAATCAGGAAGATATGATCATAGAATCCCATTTACGTTGGACTATCGCTCGTCCCGGTGTGCTTACAAACACGAGAATGACCAAAAAATATAGGGTTTTGGTATCGCCTTCCGAATGGCGAAACGGTTGGATTTCCCGGAAGGACGTCGCGCACTTCGTGCTAAATGCGCTATCCGAAGAGAAACACGTAGGTTTGAAACCGGTATTAGTTCATTGAAGAACTCTGTCCCCTGCCAAACTGAGCCCGGCGTGCGGCAGATGAAGCTTTAAGCACTGCATCCAGCTCACCACCGAGAACAGCGTCTGTGAGCGTCTGTAGTGTTGGCAAGAGCGCTTCTAGGTTAGCGATCTCGATTGCAGTTTTCTTGGGCGTGATCTCTAGCCACTCATGCCAGCAGTCCATGGGTATTTGGGAAGACTGCAAGTGTAAAGCCCCATTGTTATGGGCCATTTCTTGTTAGAGTCTCAGGCACAGGTGGACGCATATTGAGTGCCTGATGAGGCCGGATATGATTGTACTGTCTGAGCCACCTGGTGATGACTGTTCTTGCTTGATCTATTGTATGGAACCATTCAGCATTCAGAACTTCTCTGCGTAGTGTCCCATTGAAACGTTCATTATAACCGTTCTCCCAGGGACTGCCGGGATAAATGCGTATCGGCTTGATGCCAACCTTGCTCAGCCATTTCTGGAACGCTTCCGCTTTAAACTCTGGGCCATTATCTGACCGAATATAGTCAGGCTTACCTCTCGCCAAGAACAATGGGTACAGCGCCTCCAGCACCTCTACATTGCCCATCCGAGGCTTCACGGTCACGCAGAGAGCCTCTCTGGTGTATTCATCCAGCACAGTCAGCATCTTGTACTGGGTACCATTGCTGAGCTTGTCATGTACGAAGTCAATCGCCCAGACATGGTTTGGATACTTCGGACGCAGCCTGATAATCGAGCTGTCTTTATGATAGAGGCGTTTGCGTCTCTTGTGACGTTTGGGGAGTTGCAGTCCTTCTTCTCTCCACAGGCGCTCGACCTTCTTGTGATTGACTTTCCAGCCTTCAACCTGCAGCAGCTCAGTGATCTTGCGGTAGCCGTACCGACCATACTGCTTGGCCAACCTGATTAATGCCAGCCGCAGGCTGTCATCATCTTTGGGAACTGCTCGATAGTGATAGGTCGATCTGGCAAGGCCAATCGTTCTGCATGTATGCCGTTCAGACGATCCAAACTTCTTGCGCACATGAATGACGGCCTGACGTAGATTGGCAATCGTCAGACCTTGGGCTTTAAATAATCGAGACTTTCTTTGAGGATGAGTTTGTCTAACTCAAGCTCTGCGACAATCTTCTTCAGCCGGCCGTTCTCTTTCTCCAGCCCTTTCAGTTCCTGAAGCTGTGACTTACCCATGCCGCCATAGCGTTTGCGCCAGTTGTAATATGTCGCATCGCTGATACCTGCTGATCGACACGCCGTCTGCACGTCGCTTCCTGATGCCAGGCTCAGCTCAATCTGGCGCAACAGGTTCAATATGTCCTCGTCTGAAAATCTCTTCCTTGCCATCTCAATACCTCCACATTCTCATAGAATAATACGATTTAAGTGGCACAGTTATAGGGGGCTAAGACAGTAACCTCCTGGGGACCATCAGGCGCACCAATCTGGACAACACCAACTGTAGATATCAAACGTCAGCTCTTGTATTTCGGAACGGGTGAGAATTATTCATCCCCATCCACTAAACTAAGCGACGCTATTGTGGCAGTGAGCCTGTCTTCAGGTGAGTTTGTCTGGGGGCAACAAACAGTCACAGGTGATGCCTGGAATGGCTCATGTGTTGTTGATGGTCCTAACTGCCCTGCAGAAGACGGACCTGATTTTGACTTCGGGGCTCCGGCTTTGCTGGTTACAGGCCATGACGGTAAAGACGTAATTGTCGCGGGGCAGAAGTCGGGCATGGTTTTTGGTCTTGATCCGGATAATGAAGGTAACGTTCTGTGGTCTCAGCGTGCCGGTATGGGCGGTTATAACGGGGGTGTTCACTGGGGCATGGCCAGTGACGGGAAAGTTGTGCATGTGGGTATTGCTGATACACCCGGCCATCACATGACCACCGGACCAGCAAGGCAAGGAGTGCACACCTACCGCGTTGAAGATGGCGCGGAAGTCTGGAGTGTGGTCGAACCTCCGTTCTGTGACAGGCCGGAGCGGCGCTGTCAGATAGCGATTTCTGCGGCTGTTACCGCTACACCTGATATCGTGTTTGCTGGTGCGTTGAATGGCCTGTTGAATGTCCATGCTGCAGACAGCGGTGAGCTTTTGTGGCGCTACGACACGAATGTTGCCTTCGATACTGTCAATGGCGTTGACGCAAAAGGCGGTTCGATTGACGCAACAGGGCCGGTCGTTCTGGACGATATGGTGGTTATCAATTCAGGGTATGATAAATTTGGCAATATTTCAGGTAACGTTCTACTCGCTTTTGGCCTTGCGGATGAGGGGGAATAAGATGCGCTTGCTCGTTATTAGTCTTTCGGCAATGGCTCTTGCAGGTTGCGGTAAAGAAACGACTTCTGTCCCCGTACCAGACCAGGTTCAGGATCCCGTTGTAAATGCGCAAATGCCACTTGAAACTGGCATAAAAGGTGTCCGGTATGTGAGTGTCACCGTTTCAGATATTGATCAAACGCTGGAGTTCTATAACCAGGGTGTTCAGTATGAGGTTGTAAAGCGCTATCAAGCGCCTGCCGAATCTCTTTTCCCAATGTCACGGATAGGAAATCACAAGGACAAAGAAGTTGAGGTCGCGCTTGTCAAGACGCCGACTGTATTCCTGCATCTGGTAGATTTTGATCCGTCAGTAACAGAGTCGCCAGAAGTCAGGTCTGTCTCAGGCCCAGGTTATACACATATTTGCTTTATTTCTCCTTCATCCAATTCGGCGTATGCGAAGTTTCGAGCCGCAGGTATGGAAATGGTCAGCCGGGGAAAGGAGCCGGTTGATCTTGGGGGGTATGGTATGCGGTATGCGTATGGCCTAGACCTTGATGGTACCATGGTCGAGCTTGAAGTGGATGAGACACCGCGCAGGCCAGATGCGTTTTGGGTTGGTCATGTTGCCAATGTCACGCCTGATATTGAAAAGATGACTGCTTTTTACAGTGACCTGCTGGGATATATGCCTCGCCGGACGGCAGAGCTGTTTGATAATCCCAAGGCTGACGAAATAGCGAACATTGATAATGTTGCGATCAAGGCTGCCTGGTACTCAACCGGCAATCTGGATCTTGAATTTTGGCAGTATACAAATCCGGTTACGCCACCACACTCAAATTCACAGATGCTCGATCGGATTGGCTATAATTCTATCGCGTTTGAAGTGCAAGATTTGCAAAAGGAAGTTGAGCGTCTTGCAGGTATGGGGGTGGCCGTGATTGAAGATTTTAGATTTCAAGAGGGCTGGCGCGTTGCCTATTTTTCCGACCCGGATGGAAACGTATTTTCATTACAGCAAAATGAATCTGCAGCTCGTGAAGAATCCATTGACGACTTGATCTGGATGCACGCGGATGTCGACTGACTTATTGCGGTAAACTGCTTACAGGTCGGCCAAAATATGCTAGAAAAGTCTGATGAGTGATCTGCGCCCAAAGAAAAGACGACGATACAGCCCTGAAATTCGCCGGTCAATGATTATGCAGTGTACTGCTGATATTGTGGCTCGTGATGGCGTGGCCAATCTTTCCATGGAGCAGATTGGTCGGGAGGCAGGCGTCAGTAAGTCATTAGGGTGTGGACTCAATTGATCCAGCATTTTGCTGCGAAGAGATATATCATGTTGATGAAGTTCCTTCGAGATTTCTCGAACCGTGTAGCCAGCCGTCTCATGTCTTTCATTTTGCAGAAGAACCGCTCGACAATATTACGCATGGCGTAAAGGCTGGTGTCATGCGGGACCGGATTGCGCGCATTGGACTTGGCGGGAATAACCGCCAACGCACCTTCATCGGCGATATCGCGCCTGATCTTCGCACTGCCATAGGCTTTGTCCAGGACCATCGCCAGAGGCGGCATCTCCCAGTCGAGGAAGACATTCATCACCTGGCTGTCATGAACATGGCCGCCAGTGACCTCAATGCGCAATGGCCTGCCATTTTCATCTACGGCCACGTGAACTTTGCTTGTGCGACCGCCCCGTGAGCGTCCAATATCTTCCGCCAGTTCCCCCTTTTTGAGCCACTCGCTGCGCGGTGAGCTTTGACAATCGAGGCGTCTATGAAGATCAGACTGTCCTCACATTCTTCAGCGAGCGCATCGAATATGCCCTTCCAGACGCCGCGCTCGCCCCACCTGTTATACCGATTGTAAGCAGTCGTGTACGGTCCATATCGTTCCGGCAAGTCCCGCCATGGCGCGCCTGTGCGCAAAATGTAAAAGATGCCGTTCAGGATCGTACGATCATCTTTGCGCTTCGGGCCGCGGCTAACCTTTGGCAACAACGGTTCAATCACCGCCCATTCTTCATCCGACAAATCAAACCGCGCCATTTAAGACTCCCTTTCGGAAATCCCTGAATCACGCTTTGCACAAACAAATCAATCAGTTAAATTGGGTACAGACCCTAGTTTACACATATTTCGATAACCTCACTGAACTCCTTAAAGAGCTCCTGGAGCAGGAACTACGAAGTCTGCGGCGCTTGCAGTTTCAGGCTGCAGAAAGTGCAGAAACTTTCGAGGATCTTGTTCGTAGTGTAACCCATCAATATCTTGCCTACATAGCGCAAAGGGGACTGTTGATTGAGCGGCTCCAATCCGAACCAAGCATCTCCCGGGATCATGATCCAACTGATTTTGGGCGGGATGCAGCTGTTACCTATCTGGCCAAGATTGTCTCCCGACACTTTGATTTGCCAATAGAAGTCGCTCGTGCAGCAACGGACATCTCTTTCGGTCTGCCAGCTTCAGCCGGTATTTACTTTCTCAGGAGCAAAGCGAACTTGAAGGAAGTTGAAGACCTGACAGTTAAAATGATAATGGGTTCAATCCTTGCCGTGGTGAATGACCGTTTGAAAAATAAAATTACTCTAAAGCAAACATGACTTCACGAACATTTTCCAGACGGGTTTGTTTAGCCCTTATAAAGCCAAGCCTAACTTGACAACTGGAGTACATAAACAGGGCGGTCCAATGTCACCTCTCCCTCAAACAGTGGGAATAGGATAACATGCCTGGTCGAGCGGGACCTTTCCCCGCCAGAATATATCAACATCCTGTTTTTATTGGATAATAAAAATCTATGTGCCCCCTCTGGTGAGGCCTTATTGTATGGATTGCTGACGTTAAGAAGGGAAAGCTGATCAGTTATCAGACTGGCGCAGGTGGGCCGACGCGAAAGTGTGTTTTTGTCGGCGCGGCTGCGCATAACGACGCCTGACAGGCAGTTTCCTGGGGCGTATCGATGTCTGATCTGCTATGCGTAAAGCCGACAAGGAGGCACCTGCCAGATGACCACACCGCCAGCTGACGTGAACTACACGTTCAATGATCGCGAAATCGAACAGTTGAAAGTTTTTGGAGAGGTAAAGTCTCACGCTGCCGGAGATGTGCTGGTCGCCGAGGGGGAGCAGGAATTTGATTGTCTGGTGACCCTGTCAGGCGAAACGCATATTTTTGTGGAAACGGCAGAAGGGGAAAAACGGCTCGGCTGGATGGAGCCGGGACAGTTTGCCGGCGACCTTTCATCCATGACAGGGCATGCGTCTCTGGCGCGTATCGTCATGGGGAAGCCCGGTGATGTCTTGCATATTCCCTATGCAGCTTTTCATCGCCTGCTGGTTGAAAATTCTCACCTTTCAGATGTCTTTGTGCGTACCTTTACGGCACGGCGAATTTTTGCGAGGGACGCAGACCACAAGGCCGTTATTGTCATCGGAGCGCCTTATGACCGGACGGTGTTTGCAGCGCGTGATCTGTTGCACAAGCATACAGTGCCACATGCCTGGCTTGACCCGGATAAAGACGAACTTGCCTGCCGCATCATGGAAGCAAGAGATATTTCAGCAGACAGTCTGCCGGTTGTCATTCGCGGGGCATCGCGCATTCTTTCAAAACCGTCGGTCACTGATCTGGCTGAAGCCTTTGGCCTTGACTTATTGCCTGATGGGGCCGTGGCTGATGTGATTGTGGTGGGTGCCGGGCCAGGGGGGCTTGCCAGTTCCGTCTATGCTGCGTCAGAGGGGCTTTCCGTTCTGACGCTGGATTGTGACGGTCCGGGCGGGCAGGAGGGTACGTCGTCCAAGATCGAGAACTATCTGGGATTCCCAACAGGTGTGTCAGGGGCTGAGTTGGCGCAGCGGGCAGCTATTCAGGCGCAGAAATTTGGTGTCCGCATGGCCGCACCCGCAAAGGCGAGCGCTTTGGAGTTGCTTGAGACAGGGGAGTATAGCCTGTCTACGGAAGATGGCCGCAAGCTCAAGGCAAGAGCCGTCGTGATCGCGTCCGGGGCACAATATCGACGGTTGCCGGTTGAACGGCTCGAAGAGTTTGAAGGGCGCGGAATTTATTATGGCGCTTCTCCCATGGAAGCTCAGCTTTGCCACGGAGCAAAAGTGGCAGTTGTTGGCGCGGGCAATTCTGCGGGGCAGGGGGCCGTCTTTCTGTCTCAGACGGCGGAAGAAGTACATGTGATGTATCGTCGCCCGGATATTCGGGAGACCATGTCAGAATATCTTGTGCGTCGGCTTGAAGAAATGCCGAACATTCACCTTCATCCGCAAACAGAGATTTCCGCGTTACACGGGAGTGCCACAGATCAGCTTGAAGATCTGCGCATGACCGGCGTAACGGTCAAATGTCGGGATGAAGAAAAGAAAATTGATACGCCGTTTGCCTTTCTTTTTGTTGGTGCAGCGCCTTTCACACAATGGCTGCCGGAGGGGGTACGTCGAGATGACAAAGGCTTTATCAAAACGGGCACAGCGCTGGAGCGGCTGGATCTGGTGCGGGCAGGCTGGAAGATTGAGCGATTGCCAACGCAATATGAGACAAGCAGGCCCCGCATTTATGCGGTTGGAGATGTGCGGGCAGGCTCGGTCAAACGTGTCGCCAGTGCTGTTGGTGAGGGCTCTGTCGTGGTCAGCGATATTCACCGGGCGATCAGTGATGTGGCCGGGAGCGCCATGTGAGGCAGCTGTACTGGCGAAAACGGCTATGGATGGTTATTTATAAGTCATGTTAGCAAAAGTGTATTCCAATGCCTTGCTTGAGGCAGCAGGCAATATCCCCAATGGGGCGCGCCTTCAGTCTCCACAGGCAAGCGCCACAAAAGTGTCGCGTGTTTGCGGTTCCGAGGTCTCAGTGGACATGAACCTCGAAGATGGCAAAGTTAAAGAGTTTGCTGTTGAAGCCAAAGCCTGTGCTCTGGGGCAGGCAGCGGCCTCGCTGGTGGCAAGGCATGTCATTGGTGCAAGCCGTGAGGAGTTGAGAGAAGTGCGAGACCAGATGCTTTCCATGCTGAAAGATAACGGGCCGCCGCCAACTGCCGAGCGCTGGCAGGAGTTGGAAAAACTGGAGCCCATACGCGGGTATCCTGCGCGTCATGCTTCCACGATGCTTGTTTTCGAAGCAGTGATTGCCTGCCTTGATCAACTTCAAGCGGAACAGCAAGCGTGAGCAGGCGTAAGCCAGGGCTGCTGGCGCGCGGCGCCATGCTGTTGTTATCACTTTATCAGCATACATTCTCGGTCGTTTTTTATGCGATGGGTACAAGGTGTCGCCATGCACCATCCTGTTCAAACTATTCCATGGAAGCATATCGGCGTCATGGATTCTGGCGGGGGTCATGGTTGACGCTGGCACGGCTGCTGCGTTGTCACCCGTTGGGCAGTCACGGGTTTGATCCTGTACCCGAAGAGTTGCCTTCTTATCGCTGGCAGCCCTGGCGTTATGGGGACTGGTCCTGGAAAGAGCGGGTCTAGGCGAAGGAAATTATAAGATGCAAAAATTTATTCAGAAATTTTTACCCATGGCAGTGGCCGCCATGCTGTTTTCAGTTTCTGCACATGCAGAAATGACGGGTAAGCATGAAGTGGTTACCACCTATATAAATGCTTATAACCAGAAGGATATTGAACAAATGTCCTCCCTGATGCACCCCGATATTGAATGGATTGATATAGCCGGGTCTACCCAGACTGTTTCCGTTTCCGGCAAGCAGGCGATGCTACAAGGCCTTGCGGCATATTTCGCAACAGACCTCGAGAGCGTCAGTGTGCTGCAGGGCGCTGCCGTCAACGGCCCATATGTCAGTGGTGTTGAAAAAGTGTTATGGGTAGATACTGACAATCAGGAACGTCAGCAGTCCGCAACTGTTGTATATGAACTGGAAGACGGGCTCATCCGCCGGGTTTGGTATTTCCCGGCGGTCAAATGATGCATCTGGTCTATTTTCTATTACCGATCGTGAACAGCGTGTCTTCGTCGCGTAGCAGGAACAGTGCCACTAGAGCGCCAAAAACAGGTATGGCTGCTGCAAAAAGGTGGTTCGATCCGGTGTACGGATCAAGAAGGCGTTCATAGGTCAATACGGTACCAACGCCGTGGATCAGAAGAAAAAATCCGTAAGACCAAAATCTCGCAACGCCGAAGAGGAGACACAGGACAGCTATACTCTGAATAATACCGATAATGTAAGACGCCTGTAACGGTAAGGTATCAGCCAGATAAAACGCTTTCCAGATAGCGACAGTTGTTTCAGGTTTGATAAATTTCTCAATCGCCCAGACAGAAAAGAACAAAAACAGTGTGAAGCGAATAGCAAAAAGTGAGAGTTTGAGTTTGGAATCAGTCATGGTTAAATCTCCTTATGGTGCGCACCTACACCAGCCTCGGTATTATGATAGAGGGCTACACATAAATGTGAGCGGAGTTGATAAAAAATCAGTGGGGAGATCAGAATGAGCCAGTACCTCTTCAGAGAGGCAGTAGAGACAGATTTGACGGCCATTATCGCATTGTTGGCTGACGATCAGCTTGGCCAGTCGCGTGAACATGTTTCAGATCCACCACACAGGAGCTATCAAGAGGCATTTCAGGCTATAAGCGTGGACCCCAACCAGTTGATGGCAGTTGCTGCTGTTGAGCAGGAAATTGTTGGCTGTTTACAGCTCTCATTCATTCCGGGTCTGTCCCGACGCGGCATGTGGCGCGGCCAGTTTGAGAGTGTTCGCATCGCAGCATCGCATCGTGGTGCCGGTTTGGGTCAGTCGATGCTCGACTGGGCTTTGGAAAAATGCAGAGCCAGAGGTTGTGAACTCGTGCAGTTGACCACCGACAAGATGCGGCCTGACGCTATTCGGTTTTATGAAAGGCTGGGTTTTAGCGCCAGTCATGAGGGAATGAAACTGGCATTATAGTGCGTAAGGGGAAATGCTGATGATAATACGAGAGGAAAAAAAATCTGAACACGAAGAAGTTCGCCAACTCGTGATGGAAGCCTTTGGGCAGAAGGAGGAGGCAAATCTTGTTGATATGCTAAGGTCTGCCCGCGAAGCAGTGCTTTCGCTGGTTGCATTGGAAGATGAGCGCATCACCGGGCATATACTGTTTTCCAGAATGGTCGCACCGACGCAAACGCTGGGGCTTGCGCCTGTTTCTGTGCGGCCTGACCGTCAGGGAAGTGGTATTGGTTCAGCCTTGATCCGGGAAGGGATCGTCAGGGCTCGCCGATCAGGCTGGCATGCCGTTTTTGTTCTGGGAGAGCCTGAATATTACCGTCGTTTTGGTTTTCATCAGGAGTTGGCTGCAAATTTTTCTTCGCCTTATGCCGGCCCCTATTTCATGGCGCAGGAACTTCAGGAGGGTGGCCTCGGTGATGGAATGGGTGACGCGACGTATGCCTCCGCTTTCTCCCGTCTTGGCTGAAGGTCAGTAAAGTGCTCAACTGGCAGAATCATAAGCAGATTTCAGCCGGCCCAGAAGTTCTGCATCTACATCTTCAGGGTTTTGCAGGCGTACACGATGTGAAACCATGCTGTTAAAAGAGCCAGATTTTTCAAGCCTTTCAGTTGGTGAGTGATCCTGGAGGTTAATGCCGACATCTACGCGTGTTATTGTAGAGGGTTGAATAATGGCAAATTGCTTTTTCCTGCGCACACTGACATACGCTTTCTTGGGCGCTTGCTCCACATCATCGCCAAAATTATTTATCCCTGAAATAATCTTGTCATAGATAGGTTTCAAAGCTGCTTTCGCGCCACCATATTGTATTGCCACAAGATCCTGACCTTCATCAGTGGCACTACCGGCATCACTTTTTAGCGTCTTGTGTGCAACGAGATTGGCAAATCCATGCATCATGCCGTGTTCTGATTTCAGAAATTTTACAACAGCCCCATGTTTGTCATGCCCGGATGCTTTTGCCAGTTTGATCCAGTCTTCCAGGGGTTTGCCAGTTTTTTCAGCCATATTGGCGATCATGGCAGCCGCCATTTCTTCTGGTGATTTAGCCATCGTCAGTCTGCCAATTATTTATATGTGCCAAGAGGCCAGTTCTCTGCTTTTGTTACTTTTGGCGCCATGCTTGACATAAGTGACATCATACCAAGCATCATGCGCGCACCAAATGTAGCCTTGCCGGTTTCCATATAGGCTTTGAAATTTTCTGTGATCCACTTGCCACCTGATGCCATGGATTTTTCCGTCTTCGTGCCTGCAGGGACATTTTCTGTAATCAGGCAAAATTCCACACCGCCATCCACTTCCTGAAGAGTGTAGGTGACTTTGCAAGGGGCATCGTCCGTGGTGGTGAATTTGAATGTGTGCACATAACGGTAAGGAGGTTCAAATTCCAGCACTTCCCCCACGACAAAGACATTTTTTCCATCTTCGGAAATCATGCGATAGGGCGCTCCTTGTGTAAGAGCCTGATCCAAAAGTATCTGGGTGATTTCAACGACTTATGATTCTCTTTGTTTGCTTAAGACACGGAGGATCAGATGAGTTGGAATGAAACCACCCGCACATATTATGACCGCAGTTTCCTGCGCTATGCAAGTGATCTGACGGACGACGAATGGGCTTTGATTGAACCTGAAATACCTCTTCCAAATCGGATGGGGCGTCCTCGCAAGTGGCCGATGCGGGAGATCATGAACGCCTTGTTGTATATCGCGTCTACTGGCTGCCAATGGCGCATGTTACCAAGGGATTTCCCGCCTTTTTCGACGGTTCAGAAATATTTTTATTGGTGGCGTGATGACAGATTGCTGGAAAAGATCAATCACCGCCTGCTGTTTGAATGCCGCGAAGCACACGGCAGAAGCCCACACCCCAGCGCAGGTGTGATCGATAGCCAGTCGGTTAAAACCACAGAAAGTGGCGGTATTACTGGCTTTGACGCGGGCAAAAATATAAAAGGCCGCAAGCGGCATATTCTGACGGATACGGAAGGCTTTCTGGTGACAGCACTTGTGCATGCCGCGGATGTACAGGATCGCGACGGCGCACCAGCGGTGTTGATGGAAGCGCGAGACAAATTTCCATGGCTTCGCCATATCTTTGCCGATGGTGGCTATGCGGGAGATAAGCTAAAGCGCAAACTTAAAAAAGTCGGTCCATTCCGGATGGAAATCATCAAGCGATCCGATAAAATGAAAGGCTTTAAAGTCCTGCCCCGGCGATGGGTCGTAGAACGCACATTCGCATGGTTAGGGCGATCACGCCGTCTCGCCAAGGATTGGGAACGATGCTGGACCTCAGCTATCGCATGGCTATTCATGGCTCACATCCGTATCGCAACAAGACGACTGGCAAGAGCATGTTTCATATGAAAGACTTTTGATTCAGACTCTAAGACCGGGCGTGTCGCATACAGCGCCGTAGAAGAATGGCCGTGGTGATGTGGTGTTAACAAGTTCTGACCAGACTTTCTCTATGGGGGCGTTAATCAGTATCTTGTATATTTTCTTGTTATTATCCATTTTTCGTTTCTTTCGTGTTGTTTGTTGCTTTCGATTCGGCTTGATATTTGATGAGTGTCAGTTTGCTACTCCAATAGGCGCTGTACTCATCGGACCATCGGTCATAAATAATTTGTATGGGTATTGCGTTGAAATACAGTTTTCTGGTGCGCCCTGACTTTTCTGAAATAACCAGATCGGCGCTTTCGAGAACACTCAGGTGCTTCATCACAGCGATCCGCGTGAAATCAAAAGATTCAGCCAAAGTGCCAACGGCGATGCCGGGGTGTATACGAACTAAATCTAGCATCTGCCGCCGCGCGGCACTGGCCAGAGCCTGAAATACCTGATCTGTTTTACCGTCTTCAATCATAATATGTAACTACCTAGTTACATATTATGATTCTGTCAATATATTTCCCTGTGCAGGTATCCTATCCCCGAAGTCAGAAAATCTGGCAAAGGAGCGCCGCTCTGAAGGTAAATGCTAAAATGAGGTAAGGTGGTGAAGTTTCGTGTTGACAGGTTCGTGTTTGTGGCGTTATCAGATGAAAAGCGCCGATTTGACCTCTTCAGCTTGCAGGCGCGAAATAAATGTAGCTAAAGCGGAGAGGTGCAAATTACGGACAATTGTCCGTAGTGACGGCGCCGTTCCCATACAATTATTTCGCAATACTTCCTGCGTTGAGGCCAAGCGGTCTAAATGCAAGGAGCTTGTAACATGGGCTGTGCGGATGCCTGTATAAGTACTGATGAATCTGGACCAGTATATGCTGGATCGGAAGCAGCATTCCCACGGTTGCAGTCAGTTCGCGGAACACTGGAGCATGTTTTCGAAATTCCGATTGTATGGCGCGGAAAATACGGCGCGGCGCTACCTAATGAGCAAATAAGGTTGCGCTTTGAGGGTAATCTGGCTGGTCCCAAGGTGTTGGTGCTGGGGGGAATATCAGCCACGCGTTTTGTTGCTTCTGGCGAAGCTGGACAACAAGGGTGGTGGCGTGACATTGCAACCAATGATGGCGGGGTTGATCTCAGTCGCTTTTGCGTGATTGGGGCAGATTATCCGCCAGACTCACTCACCAGCGAAACATCTCTCTGCCCGGAAGATTTTGCAAGGCTTATACATGCGGCACTCGTCAGTGCGGGCGTCGAAAGCATTGATGCTCTGGTGGGGGCATCTTTTGGCGGCATGATTGGATTGAGTTATGCGCGACTTTTCCCCGCTTGTGTCAAGCGCCTTGCGGTATTGTGTGCTGCGCATGAGCCTAATCCAATGGCTCAGGCATGGCGTCAGGTGCAGCGGAAGACCATTCAGCTTGCTCGCGATGCTGGTAGACCTGATGAGGGAATAGCGCTGGCACGGCAATTAGCGATGACAACATACCGTGCAGCTGAGGAGTTTTCTGTGCGCTTCGAAACCTGTCTTGAAAGTCCCCAAAGTGTGGGGCCTTACCTTGATGCAAAAGGCACCCAATACGCGCGGCAGGTTACACCAGCCAGATATTTATCTTTGTCAGAAGCGATAGACCGTCATCAGGAAAGGCCGGAGGATATATCTGTTCCGGCCATCTTTATTGGCGCTCTCTCCGACCGGCTGGTGCCGCTTGCAGATATAGCTGAGTTACAGCGCAGATATGCCGGCCCGTCAGAAATGATCGGAATCTCATCAGTTTACGGACATGATGCCTTTCTCAAAGAAAGCGAGGCAATCAACAAAAATCTCAAGAATTTCCTGAAGGAGCTATCATAATGAGTAATGTGACATCTATACAATCAGTAGCGACGCCGAAACCTCAGACGATCGCGACAACTGCTGGGGTTGCGCAGGATGAGACGCATCATTCTGTTGCTCCGGCATTACACCTGTCTGCGACTTATGGTTGGAAAGATCCTTGTCAGAAGCCCGGTTTCGATTATTCGCGCTCCGGCAATCCGACGCGCCAGCACCTGGAGCAGGCTCTGGCTGACCTTGAAGGCGCAGCGCGGGGCGTTGTCACGGCAACTGGCATGGCGGCCGTTGACCTGCCTTTTAATCTCGTCAATCCCGGCGAATTGGTCCTGGCACCGCATGATTGTTATGGCGGTACTTACAGGCTTTTGTCTGCGCGGGCCAAGCGTGGACATTTCCGACTGCAGTTTGTGGATCAAACCAACGAGCAGGCGCTGCTTGAAGCCTTTGCGCAAAAACCGAAACTGGTGCTGATAGAGACACCATCCAATCCATTGTTACGGGTTTCTGATATTGCGCGCATTGTTGCCCTGGCAAGAAGCGCGGGGACAATCACTGTTGCCGACAATACTTTTCTGTCTCCTGCATTGCAGAATCCGCTGCATTTGGGATGCGACATAGTTGTTCATTCCACGACCAAATACATCAATGGTCACAGTGATGTCGTTGGCGGCGCAGTTCTCTCCAGGGATGCTGCTCTTGGGGAAGAGCTGGCCTGGTGGGCCAACTGCACAGGTGTTACGGGTGCCCCGTTTGACAGTTATTTGACATTACGAGGTCTACGGACCTTGTTTGTGCGCCTGCAGCAACAGGAAAATACAGCACATTCCATTGCAGCAACGCTGGCAGATGACTCGCGCGTCAGTCAGGTGTTCTATCCTGGTTTGAAAAATGATCCCGGGCATGAGATTGCCAGCAAGCAACAGAAGGGTTTTGGAGCTATGCTGAGCGTAGAGTTCGCCGAGCAGGTTGATACACTCGCATTGTTGCGCAGTTTGAATGTGTTCACGATTGCTGAATCGTTGGGGGGATTCGAGAGTCTCGTGTGCACGCCGGCAACCATGACACATGCCAGCATGGATGAGGCGGCCCAGAAAGCGGCGGGCATCAGCAAAAGGCTGGTACGCTTTTCGGTCGGGTTAGAGCATGAAGCTGACTTGCTGGCTGATCTCAACCAGTCGCTTAATCAGGCTACAGCATTTCACCATAATGCAACTGCAGCCTCAGGCTGATACTGATGTTCAGTGCTGCAGATGCTCGTCGCCTATCATCATAATTTTCTTCCAGATTTTGCGACCCATACCGGTTGTCATGGTTTCAATATCGTTGACGGCGGCGATTACTTCTGTGTCTCTCGTGCGCTCGCCGTAGCAGGCGGCGAGTTTGCCGGTTAGGGCCAGCATTTCCGAGCAATAATCAAGATAGCGGGATAATTCGTAGGGACTCATATTCCGGTCCGGGGATGATGCAGTGCGCGTCGCGCTGCTGCTCATCGCCATAGGGTCTTTGGTCAACTGGTGCATGTCAATCACATGAGCGAAGGAGCGTAATTCATGCAGATGTTTCAGAATAAAGCCGCGTTTCTCACGGGCCTCCAGTGTCAGAAGAAACCAGATGGCGGCACCTGCCAGAATGAACAGATTGACGATGGATTCCAGCGCCTGTGTCAGTTCCGCAGTGCTGGCGCCCTGAAAGAGATCAAAATATTCAAGATAACGGGCCGCCCCGATCTGGGCTGCGATGCCACCGGCAAGGACAATGATTACGAAGGATCGCAGAAGAAGGTTTGGCCTGCTTGCTGCGCGTACGCGCCTTGAAGTGGTTTCTCCAACCCTGAGAAGATCGGTACATACTTTTAACAGGCCGCTAGTCGGAAATCTCTCAGAGATACGGGCCCGTAACCGCAGCAGTTCCTTGACGATATTCTCTTCTTCCAGTTGCTGGATCATACGCGTCCCCGTTCATGTGACTGTTGAGCTTAGCGATGCTGTAGGGAGAGGGCAATGAAGCGATAAGGGAGGGTTCTTTGGTAAGTGGAAAATAGCAGAATGATTGTCAAGATTCTGAGTGAAAACTGTCACACTTTTCCGCTATCTGTCCTGCATGTTGATATCACTGGATTACCCGTGTGATATGAGCCCTCTTAATAAACTTGGCCCCGCTCAACCGAACGGGGCCTTTTTTTTAGATGCACTTCCAGGAAGCTATCAGAAGCTTTTTTCTAGCGAGATGCGGAAATTCCGTCCTGGTTGTGGGACCACTGCTTTGAGCGGCGATGAGTGCTGACGAATTTCTTCATCGGTCAGATTAAGGCCCGCAATGCGCACTTTCAGTGTCGGGTCAGATTTTATCGGCGTTATGCTGATGAAGGCATTCAGTGCCGTATAGCTGTCCGTTGGCAGCTCAAATGGCGCAACGGAATTCTGTTCCGCAGCATAATCAACTTCACCCCGCACTATGAGATAGTCACTCTCAGCTTGCAGGCCGAGGAGCAGGCCAAGTGGTGGAATCTGTGGAAGATTGTCGTTGTTCACAACATCTTTCTCAGCTTCGACTTTTTCCAGAACAGCGTCTGCGGTCCAGACCGTTTTCCCATCGTCGCTTAGGATGACATCACCGGCGATCTCAAAGCCCCGGAAAACTGTATCCGCGGCCTGGAATTCATAGATCGGCAATTCATCTTCTTCTCCGCCAGTGGCGCCAAGGAAGATAAAGTCATCATAAGTTGTATGGAAGACATTGAAGGACAAGGAGGCGACTTCATTTCTGAAGCGGATCGCTGCTTCTATGCCTGTTGCGGTCTCTGTATCGAGAGTATTGTCGCCAATTTCAAACTGATTTGTGGCGAGGTGTGGGCCATTTGAGAACAACTCTTCCGTTGCTGGCGCACGTTCTGTACGGAAGATTGTGCCACCAACACGCCAGTTTTCGTTGAAGTGATAATCCGCACCACCAGAAACACTGAATGTATCGAACTCACGCTCGACATTGTTGGTGTCATCTGTATGGGACGTGTTTTCAAACCGTGCAGCGCCTTCGAAGTGCCAGTCGCCAACATTCGTTTCCTGGAACGTAAAGAGGCCAATCTGCTCTGATGTGGTTGGCGGGACAAAGGCTTCTTCACCAATGGCGGAGAATTCGTTGTCGTTATATTGCAGGCCAACAGCGCCTTTCCATTCGCCGCGCGGGCGCTGGATCAACTCAAGTCGTGTTTCAAAGCCTTCATTCGTGAAGACAGTGCCCACTTCGCCTGGTCCTTCAAATTCAATATGTTCGTAGTCAGCATAGCCTGCAAAAATATTGATTTTTTCGAATGTGGCACCATCAAGAGCCAGTTCACCATTCAGGTCATAGCGGGTCTGTTCGAGTTCGATGAAGACATTTTCTTCTTCTTCCTCTTCTTCGTCACCGCCTTCTTCTTCACCCTCCTCATGGTGATGGTGACCGCCGCCTGGCACACCATATTCAGAATTGGCCTGTTTGACAGCGAGGCCAATGAAGCCTCTGTCTGAAACGAAAGAGAGGCCAGCGGCGAGTGTGTCGGTTTTGGTGAAGGAATTTTCGAGGACATCACGTGCTTCTTCTTCCTCCTCTTCTTCACCTTCGCCTTCCTCAGCAGCACGCTGGAATGCTGATTCTGCAAAGCCCGGGATGTCGTAGTCATCCGTATCGCGATAGGTGCCCTCAATATGGAGGACAATGTCGGCTGTGCCTGCCTTGCCAAGCAGGAAGTTGGCAGCGCCGGCCAGTTCCGAGCCGTCATCAACAGTGCTGGCCGTGGCGCGCAGAACGCCATCAATGCCGTCTTCCGGCACTTCGCGTGGGATGCGACCGTCAATTATGTTTACAACACCGCCTGTTGCGCCCGATCCGTATCGCAGAATGCCGCTGCCGCGGACAACTTCAACACGCTCTGCCAGTGCAGGTTCTGCCGCAACCGCATGATCCGGGCTGATAGATGACGCGTCCACTGTGCCGATGCCATTATCCAGAACACGGACACGGCTGCCACCCTGGCCGCGAATAATTGGTCGGCTGGCTCCTGGGCCAAAGAATGTAGAGGTGACGCCGGGTTCGGATTTGAGTGTTTCACCGATAGTGCCGTTGAGCCGGTTGGCAAGCTCATCACCATCAAGAACGGATACGCCGACAAGGCTTTCGTCAACGGATGTGTTGATGGGAGAGCCGGTCACGAAGATTTCGTCTTCTGTTGAAGAATCCTCATTTTGCGCCAGGGCACCGGAAAAAAGGAATGGTGTGGCACATAAAAGTGCAGACGTTGCGCTGGTTAAGCGCAGTGATTTGATAGACATGGAATTTCTCCTGAAACTGAATAAAGCGTCGCCCAGGGTTCAAGGACGGACGCAACTGAATTTTTTTGTGAGATTATTCAGTTTGCAGGGGGTGCACGGGCGGAGGGGTGTGCGAGGGTTGTTGTACACCTGGCGGTCACTTCTGCGACCGGTTGATCTGAGGCAGGTCTGGCGAAAACAAGGGCAGAAGTATTATCCGGCAGAACCGGTTCCATATCCTGATCAGTCAGAATTGAGATAGAGCAGGGTATGCCGTCATGGCTATGGGGGTCTTCGCCATGCTCCAGCGCATGCGCTGCAGAGACGGCTTGTATTGAGACAAGCAGAATCGCGAGCAACGCAGCAAAAGCGCCGGAAATGTTCCATGCCTTATACATGCGCCACATATAACGCCTCTGTTGTATTATCACAATCCGACCGCAATCGATTCAGCCATGGTGTGGCTTTCCGGGCGCAGCAACACTTTCTGTCGTCCCTGCCAGATGTCCGTCTGGCGGTTGCATTAGCCTGAAACTGTTTGCGCTTTGCGCTCATTCCCCGTTAGAAGGCCCGACACATGAATGCCTTGAAGGACACCCAATCGCGTGGATAAACCTGAATTCACAGTCTTGCTGCCAGTCCTTAATGAGGAAACGGCTATTGAAAAGCTGGTGCGTGAGATCTTTGAGAAAATGAGTGATGATCTGGACCTGCGCGTGGTTGCCATCAATGACGGCAGCGATGACCGGACGCCTGAATTGCTGGACCAGTTGGCGCAGGAATTTGAGGGACTGTCGATTGTCCATCACCCGGTGCGCTGCGGCAAAAGTGCTGCTCTGCGAACCGGCGCAAATGTTGCCCGGACCATCTGGGTCGGCACAATGGATGGTGACGGTCAGGATGACCCTGCGGACCTGTTGGCGATGTGCCGTGAAATTGACCTGACCACTGTTCAGGAAACCGGTCTTGTTGGCGGTGTCCGGCGTGCGCGCACGGATGGAGATTCCCGCAAATATGCATCTCGTTTTGCCAATGGATTGCGCAAAAGCCTGTTAAAAGACGATTGCCCTGATACGGCCTGCGGCCTGAAAGTGCTGCCACGGCGTTTGTTCCTGTCATTTCCTTTTTTTGATGCCCTGCACCGGTATCTACCGGCTTTTACCAAGCATTTCGGTTTTGAGACCCGCTATGTGACGGTCGAGAACAGGCCGCGTGATGGGGGCGAGTCAAAATATACCAATTTCGGGCGCGCTGTAGCGGGTCTTTTTGACCTTACCGGTGTGATCTGGTTGATGAGACGCACGAAAACGCCGGGCCGGGCTTTCGTCGCTGACCAGATAATGTCAGAAAACAGATCTTGATATAGGTGGCTGTCGCGCGATGCAGTTTGTAAGTTCCCGTCTTGGTCTCGATGACCACCACATATCACTGAAGCCGGCCGCGTGGCTGGCGTTGATGCTGATTTCCCTCGCCGCAATGTTGCCCGGCTTCTTCAATATTCCGACCATGGATCGGGATGAAGCGAGATATTCTCAGGCGTCACGCCAGATGATGGAAACCGGCGATTATGTTGATATTCGCTTCCAGGAACAGGCGCGGCATGTGAAGCCGGTTGGCATTTACTGGATGCAGGTTGTAACGACGGCCCCGTTTGGGGGCAGTGAAGCTCCGCAATGGGCGCACCGTCTGCCGTCCCTGTTTGGCTGTCTGATTGCGGTTGCGCTGACGGCCTGGTTTGGTGCCCGCCTGGGGGGCAGCAGGGCCGGGTTTACCGCCGGGTTGATCATGGCCGTGGGGTTATTGATGTCCGTCGAGGCGCGCACCGCCAAGACAGATGCCATGCTGCTGGCATCCATCACCATGGCGCAGGTTGCGCTTTATTACATTTTTCATCCTCCTGATTCAAAGGAACAGAAATTCGTCGGATGGCCGCTGGTTTTCTGGCTGGCACAAGGAGCAGGCCTGATTATCAAGGGGCCTATCATCACACTGGTTTCGGTTACAACGCTGCTGGCGCTCTGCCTTTGGCGGCGGGATATCAGTATCCTCAAACGCCTCAACCTGCCGGTCGGCTTACTCGTGATGTTTGCCGTGGTATTGCCATGGGTTGTTATTATCACAATCCAGACGCAGGGCGGGTTCATTGAGGAATCCATCGGTCATGCGCTGATGGGCAAGGTGGCCACAGGCGATGATTCTCATGGTGGCCCACCGGGCTATCATACCGTCGGATTACTGGCGATGTTCTGGCCGGCAACCCTGCTGCTTGTTCTAGCAGCGGTGACGGCCTGGCAGCGACGTCGGGAGCCTCTCGTGCAATATCTCATTGCCTGGATTGTCCCGACCTGGGTTGTCTTTGAACTGGTGGCGACGAAGTTGCCTCATTATGTCCTGCCGGTTTACCCCGCCATTGCTATTCTCGCAGCCTTCGGTGTCAGCGATGCAGCCAAACTTCTGTCTCTCAGGGGTGTCAGGATTGCGCACTGGATCGTCACCGTGCTGTTTGTCATTGCTACGGGGCTTCTGGCCTGGCTGCCGTATTATCTGGGGCCGGAAATCGGGGCGCAAAATGTGCCGGGAGCCGCTATCCTTGTGGTGCTGGCAGCACTGTTCGTGATCGGAGCGGGACTGTTCCTGGCAATGAAACCAACACATGATCGCGTCCTGCCTTTAGCGGTCAGTGCCGTGGTCTATTTTCTGGCCATGTATCAGTTCACCTTTCCGGCGTTTGACAAATTCTGGCTGACGCGAGGACTGGACAGAGAAGTGGCAAGCCTTGAAGGCTGCGATAATATTGCCTTTGCGACCCTTGGCTATCGTGAGCCAAGCGTTGTCTTCACGTTCGGTACGCAAACCCTGCTTGCTTCTGACGAAAGGGCAGTGACGCATCTTCAGCAGAATCCGTCTTGTGGCCTTCTTGCTGTCAGTCAGGTCGAGGAGGCGCGCTTTCAACAGATGTTGGCAGAGCGTGATCTTGACGTGCTCTCTCTCGGGTCTGTTGAGGGGTATAATTATGTTAAAGGGGATGAGCTGGTCATGACCCTTTATGCCGGGGCACAAACTGCCCTGACGAAAGTGCCAGGCGAGCGGGACAGTCAGGTCAACTGAAAAGGGCCCGAACACGCCAGTGTATCCAGGCGCACCGTAAGCATCGTTAAAGGCTGCGACCAGCCCGAGGGCCGAAATGCACAACCATGTCCATCATGTCAAAGAGCCACCGGCACGAGACCTAAGGGGAGATGCGTGCCGGCATGATCAGGCAGTTCTGATAGATGTCACTATAGAACAAAAAATGAACAAAAGTCAAGGGTGAAAATTCCCTGTCTCGCTGCATTGCCAAAATGTTATTTTCGGGTCAGGCTTTTTTTTATGCCCGAGCTGCCTGAAGTCGAAACTGTCAAGAATGGCCTTATCCCGGTGATGGAGGGCGCGCGTTTCATCAAGGTGGAATTGCGGCGGGCGAACCTGCGCTTTCCCTTTCCGGATCGTTTTGTTGAACGCCTGACAGGCTGGCGCATTTCCGCCATGGAACGGCGGGCGAAATATCTGCTCTTTCATCTGACATCCGGCGAAACCCTGATCATTCATCTGGGCATGACGGGCCGCTTTGTGATTGAAAAGCAGAATGCTGACGGCACGCCGGGTGCGTTCTATTATACCCTCAATAATATCCCGGCGCATGACCATGTGGTCTTTGACCTGGACTTTGGCGAGGGCTTTGCGCGGGTCACGTATAATGATGTGCGCCGTTTTGGTTTCATGGATATTGTGGACACGGATGCGCTCGCACAAAGCAGTCATTTTGCGGGTATGGGACCGGAGCCGCTGGGCAACCAGTTCAGTGAGGCGGCATTGAGTGAGGCGCTGGCGGGCAAGAAGACGCCGGTAAAGCAGGCCTTGCTTGATCAGCGCGTTGTGGCCGGACTTGGTAACATTTATGTCTGCGAAGCCCTTTACCGGGCAGGCATTTCGCCGCGTCGCAAGGCTGCCTCTGTCAGCGGCAAGCGCGCGGCGCGTCTGGCACCGGCAATCAGGAGCGTGCTCTCGGAGGCAATCGCCGCTGGCGGGTCTACCTTGCGCGATTATGCCGGTGCTGACGGTGAGCTGGGCTATTTTCAGCACAATTTCAGCGTTTATGACCGCGAAGGGCAGGCCTGCAGCACCTGCGGGACGGATGTGCAGAGAATTGTGCAGTCAGGGCGCTCCACGTTCTTCTGTGGAACCTGCCAGAGATAAGGAAAAAAGCGTGTTGACGGGCATATTTTGCGTGTCTATACCCGCCTTCCTTGAGTTACAGGATGATCTGACAGAACTATGGCCAATACGTCATCAGCTAAGAAAATGGTGCGCAAGATAGCGCGTAAAACTGCCGTGAACAAAAATCGCCGCTCTCGTGTGCGCACATATCTGCGCCAGGTTGAAGAGGCGATCAGCGCCGGTGACCAGGAAAAAGCCCGTTCGGCGCTGCAAGCGGCTCAACCTGAGTTGCATCGCGCCGTGACCAAAGGCGTGTTTCACAAGAACACGGTATCACGGAAACTTTCGCGCCTTTCAGGCCGGATCAAGGCGATCAGCGCCTGATCAGGTTGCAAACTTCGACTACGGATGAGCCTGCGTTTTGCGACGCAGGCTTTTTTATTGGTTTTTCAATGGGCTGCATCTGATGCGCCGTTGCGCACAAGGTGCTCTGCGCACGGGATGCGCTGAATGTGGATAAATCCCTGCTTGCAGGCCAGAATATGGAAGACTTCAGTATGGGGCGCTAGGAGCGATTTTTTTTGTTCGAAAAAATGTTTTAATATCAATGTGTCAACCATGAGGGCCCTGAAAAATCGCACCGGTTACACCAAAAAATTGCAACTTTGCTGTTGCTTGAAAATCCTGTCTGACTAGTATGTAGTCATGGCAACGACGGATCAATTATCTGTTTACT